>JAVBTE010000077.1:0-19995 GCA_031556335.1 Eubacteriales bacterium
CGCCAGGATACCGGAAAAGGCGCTGGGCGCGGCGCTGCACGCCTCCATGGACGGCAGGGTCAGCGAAGTAACGGACCGGTTCATCACCGTGACGGGCGCGTAAGCGGGAGGGGGAGACGATGACAGCCATTGGTGTGGTGGAAACAAACAGCATCCCGCTGGGCGTTTTGGCGGGAGACGCCATGGTGAAGGCCGCCGCGGTGGAGGTTTGCGCCGCGCAAACCGCGTGCGCGGGCAAGTATATTGTGGTGGTCAGCGGCGAGGTGGCGGCGGTGCGTGCCGCCGTGGCCGCCGGCGTGGAAAGCGCGGGCATGGCCCTGATCGACAGCCTGATCATTCCCAACGTGGACGAGCGCGTGGTGGTGGCCATGGCGGGCGCGGCCTGCCCGGAACGGGTTCAGGCCCTGGGGCTGGTGGAAACCTTTTCCCTGGCCAGCACCATCAGCGCGGCGGACGTGGCTGTGAAAACGGCCCAGGTGGAGCTGATCGAGGTGCGGCTGGGCCGGGGCATGGGCGGCAAATCGTTCCTCATCTTTACGGGGGAGGTGGCCGCCGTGGAAGCCGCGGGCAAGGCCATTGAGGAAAGCGAGGAATCCAAGGGGCTGATCGGGTCGATGGTAACGATCCCGTCGCCCCATATGGATATAGTCAAAGCATTGCTTTAATTCAGAACAGATAGGAGACAGCAGTATGCAGGAAGCTTTGGGTATGATCGAAACCCGTGGGCTGGTAAGCGCGATTGAGGCGGCGGATGCCATGGTGAAGGCCGCGAATGTGCAATTGCTTGGAAAAGAGCTGGTGGGCGGCGGCCTGGTCAGCGTGATGGTGCGGGGCGACGTAGGCGCGGTGAAGGCGGCGGTGGAAGCCGGCGCGGCCGCTGCCAAGCGCGTGGGCGAACTGATCAGCGTGCATGTCATTCCCCGTCCTCACGGCGATGTGGAGGCCGTGCTTCCCACCCTGGAACCCAAGGTCAAAATTCAAAAGGCCAAGGCGTAACCCGCCTCGAAAGGAGTAGGTATCATGGAAAAGCAGGCTCTCGGCATGGTGGAAACAAAAGGTTTGGTAGCGTCCATTGAAGCGGCGGACGCGATGGTGAAGGCCGCCAACGTTCACCTCATTGGCAAGGAACTGGTGGGCGGCGGTTTGGTCAGCGTGATGGTGCGGGGCGATGTGGGCGCGGTGAAGGCGGCGGTGGAAGCCGGCGCGGCCGCTGCCAAGCGCGTGGGCGAACTGATCAGCGTGCATGTCATTCCCCGTCCCCACGACGACGTGGAGGCGATTCTGCCCAAGGCATAAGGAGGAAAACACGATGCTCAAAGGCATTTCTCCATTGCTGTCCCCGGAGCTTTTGAAAATTTTGGCGGAGATGGGGCACGGCGATGAGCTGGTGATTGGCGACGCCAATTTTCCCGCCCAAAGCATGGGGCAGCGTTGCGTGCGCGAGGACGGGCACGGCGGCGTGGAACTGCTGGACGCGGTCCTCAGCCTGTTTCCCCTGGATACCTTTGTGCCCGCCCCGGTGACGCTGATGCAGGTGGTTCCGGGAACCATGGACGGCGACCCGCCCATTTGGAAAGACTTTGAGGCCACCGTGGCAAAGCATCAGCCCGGCGCAAAGACCGAGCACATCGAACGCTTCGCGTTCTACGACCGTGCCCGCAAGGCCTATGCCTGCGTGGCCACGGGGGAGCGCGCGCTGTATGCATGTATCATTTTGAAAAAAGGCGTGTTATAATTTGGCAGCGGCTCCGCCCACCAAGCCGTGTGGACGGAGCCTGCCTTGTATGGAACAAAGCGCCGGACCGGGGAACGCCCGGCCTGCCGGCAAAGCCATGGGTTGCCTTTTGGAACGCCGTGGAAACACCATGATGAAAGATAGGACGGGCGCCATATGACGATCAGGGAAATTGCCAATTTGGCAGGGGTTTCTCCGGCTGCGGTTTCGCTGGTCATCAACAACAAAAAAGGGGTCAGCGAAGAAACCCGGCGCAGGGTGCAAGCGGTGATCGAGGAAAACAATTACATGGTGCCCCGCCGCAGGGGAAACCCGAACAAGCGCAAGCGTTTCCGCCTGTGCGTGATCAAGTACCGCACCCACGGCATCGCCATTGAGGAAAACCAGGGCTTTATCGCTTCCATCATCGACCAGATCGAAAGCAAATGCCGCAACTACGGCTATGACCTGGCCATGGCCAACTGCCAGGAGAGCACGGCGGAGGAAACCCTTCAGGAAGTGATGCACAACCCTCCGGACGGCGTAATTTTGATGGGTACGGAGCTGACCGAAAGCGCCTATAAGCTGCTGGAGCTGCTGACGGTGCCCACGGTGGTGCTGGACAACGGCATGAGCGACGCGCACATCGACAGCGTGGTGATGGACAACGGCTCCATCAGCGCCGAGGCGGTGCGGTATCTGCACAGCATCGGCCACCGGGAGATCGGCTATATCGGTTTCAGCATTCCCATTCGCAACTGCGAGGAGCGGTACCAGGGCTATCTCCAGGCAATGGAAAAGCTGGAGCTGCCCATTCCCAAGCCCACGCGGGTGATGCCCACATTGAAGGACGCCTACCGGGACATGAAGCGGCTGCTGGAAGAGGGCGACTATGTGCCCGCAAGGGCCATGGTGGCGGACAACGACACCGTGGCCATTGGCGCCATGAAGGCCATTCAGGAAGCGGGCTACCGCATTCCCGAGGATGTGTCCATCATCGGGGTGGACGATATTCCCTTCAGCGCCATGACCATGCCCGCCCTGTCCACCATGCACATTTCCCGTTCCGCCATGGGGGCCATGGCCGTGGATACGCTGCGCAAGCGCATCAAGTATCCGGACTGGCCCAGCATCCACGTTCGGCTGGCGGCGCGGCTGGTGGTGCGCGGCAGCACCAGGGCCAGGGAAAACTAGCGGCGGCGCGCCCAAGCGTTGCCGGACATTTGCACGGGGGAGGGATGGGCATGCTGGTCGGCAGAGTGACGGGAAACGTGGTCAGCACCAACAAGGTACCCTCGCTTTTGGGGGCCTCGCTGCTGATTGTGCAGCCTGTGGAGCTGGACACCCTTCGCATGAAGGACGATTATGTGATTTGCGTGGATGACGTGGGGGCCGGGGAGGGCGATTTGGTGGTGTGCGCCTATGGCAGTTCCGCCAGGCAAACCGATTCCTCCAAAAAGACCGCTTCTGATTTTTCCATTTTTGCCATTTTGGACTCCATCGACATCCGGGACGTACGCACCTACGACAAGGCAAAGGAGACGGACGCATGCAGCTGGCGAAAGTGATTGGCTCCGTGGTGAGCACCCGGAAATCGGAACGGCTGGAAGGGCTGAAGCTGTTGGTGGCCGTGCCCATCGATATGGACACCATGCAGGAAAAGGGCGCTCCCTTTGTAACGGTGGACACCGTGGGGGCTGGGGAGGGTGAAATCATCCTGTGGGCGGGGGGCAGTTCCTCCCGGCAAACCGAGGCCACCACAGGCAAGCCCGTGGACAGCTCCATTATCGGGATCGTCGATTTTGTGGATATTTTGGGCGCGCGCAAATACGACAAGGGCAAGGCGGAGGATGTGCAATGAAGCTTGCGCGAGTGACCGGCACGGTCGTCTCCACCGTCAAATATGAAAAATACCAGGGCATGAAGCTGCTGCGCGTGCGTCATTTGGACCTGCAAATGAACGAAGTGGGCGAGGAACTGGTGGCCCTGGACGCGGCGGGCGCGGGCACGGGGGACATTGTGCTGGTAAACAACGACGGCGGCGCGGCCCAAATGGTGATGGAGGACAAAACGCTGATTGCCAGCGTCACCATTTGCGGGGTGATTGATTCTTTCACCTGCCAGGGCCAAACGACCCGATGCCATGGGTGAGGGGGCGGCTTTTTGAATATTGGCAAAGTGGTTGGCACCGTGGTTTGCACGGTAAAAACGCCAACGCTCAGCGGAATGAAGCTGGCGGTGGTGCGCCAAATTGTGAATGGAGAAGAAAAAGGGCTGGTGGTCGCCTGCGATTATACGCGGCAGGCGGGTATCGGCGATGTGGTATATATGATCGGCCGCGCCGAAGCGGCCTTGATGCTGAGCCTTTCCGCGCCGCCCCCCAGCGATTTGACCATCGCCGGAATCATTGACCCGGAGACGCTGTGAGGCGGGACGGGGGGACGGGGGGACGTTTGCAGGGGTTTCACCCCTGCACCCCATCAGGGCGATGCCCTGAACCCATTTTTCACCGCGTGAAACGCGGTGAATAGGAAAAGATGGAACGGGATGGTGGAGAAAATCGATGGGAAAACGAGTCTGGCCTATGCGCAGGCTCGTTTTTCATTGCTTTGACAAATCAGGCGTTCCGTGGTACCCTTTGCTTTGATAAAAAGACGAGGATGGGAAAGGAAACGCTATGCTGACGATTACGGATGTAAGCTTGCAATTTGCGGGAGATTTGTTGTATAAGCACGTGGACCTCATTTTTCAGCCGGACCACTGCTATGGGATTATCGGGGCCAACGGCGCGGGCAAAAGCACCCTGCTGCGAATTATTTCCGGCGAGCTGCAGCCCTCAACCGGCACGGTATCCATGCGCAAAGAAGACCGCATGTCCGTGCTGGAGCAGGACCACTTCAAATATGACGAGTTTTCCGTGATGGATACGGTCATCATGGGCAACCGCAGGCTGTATGACATTATGAAGGAAAAGGACGCCCTCTACGCCAAAGAGGACTTTTCCGACGCGGACGGCGAACGGGCGGCCCTTTTGGAAGGCGAGTTTGCCGAGATGAACGGCTGGGACGCGGAAACCGAGGCGGCCCAGCTGCTGAACGGCATTGGCGTGCCGACGGACCTGCACTACGCCCCCATGTCCGCCCTGGACGGACGGCAGAAGGTGAAGGCCCTGCTGGCCCAGGCCCTGTTTGGGCATCCTTCCATCATTCTGCTGGACGAGCCTACCAACGGCCTGGACGTGGAAAGCACGCAGTGGTTGGAGGACTGGCTGGTGGATTGCGACGCCATTGTGATCGTGGTCAGCCATGACCGGCACTTTTTGAACGCCGTTTGCACGGACATCGTGGACGTGGACCACGAAACCTGCAAGATGTACGCGGGCAACTACGACTTTTGGTATGAATCCAGCCAGCTGATGCAGCAGCTGCTTCGCAACCAGAACAAGAAGCGGGAGGAGAAGATCAAAGACCTGCAGGAGTTTATCCGCCGCTTTTCCGCCAACAAGTCCAAAAGCAAGCAGGCCACCAGCCGCAAGAAGGTGCTGGACAGCATCCAGGTGGAGCAAATGCCCGCGTCCAGCCGGAAATACCCCGTTGTGGGTTTTGAGCCGGAACGGGAAGCTGGCAAGGACATTCTCTTTGTGGAGGGCGTTTCCAAAACCATGGACGGCGTGAAGGTGCTGGATAACGTGTCCTTCACCGTGAAAAAGGGCGACAAAATCGCCTTTGTGGGCGACAACGAGGCGGGGGCCACGGCGCTTTTCCGCATTCTGGTGGGAGAGCTGAACCCGGACGAGGGGAATTTCAAATGGGGCGTCACCATTTCCCAAAGCTATTTCCCCAAAGACAACACCCGCTTTTTTGAGGACTTTGACGGCAGCCTCATCGAATGGCTGCGCCAGTATTCCTTTGACACCACCGAAACCTACCTGCGGGGCTTTTTGGGCCGCATGCTGTTTTCCGGCGACGAGGTATACAAGCCCGCCAAGGTGCTGTCCGGCGGCGAGAAGGTGCGCTGCATGCTTTCCCGGCTGATGATGAGCAAGGCCAACGCTTTGCTTTTGGACCAGCCCACCGACCACCTGGACCTGGAAAGCATCACGGCCCTGTCGGGCGGCCTGCAAGCCTATCCGGGCAATCTGTTCTTCGCCTCCCACGACCATCAGTTCATTGATGAAATTGCCAACCGCATCATCGAGATTCCGGTGGGCGGCCAGGGCTGCCTGGACTATGAAGGCAACTTTGAGGAATTTTTGCAATGGAAAAAGGAACACGCCAAATGAACGACCCCCTTGAGGACCTGAAGCCAGGCGTATACCGGCACTTTAAGGGGAACCACTACCGGCTTTTGTACGTGGCCCGGCACTCCGAAACCCTGGAGCCCCTGGTGGTCTACCAGCAGCTATACGGCGAGAACGGCTATTGGGTGCGCCCGGCCGCCATGTGGAACGAACTGGTGGAGCGGGATGGGGTGAAGCAGCCACGGTTTGCGTGGGTGGGGGAAGAGTAGGGGGACAGGGGGACGAGTTGCAGGGGTTTCACCCCTGCGCCCCATCAGGGCTTTGCCCTGAACCCTTCATTTCACCGCGTTTTACGCGGTGAAAACAGAAAAGAGAATGGACAATGGCCACCGCGATGATTCGCGGCGGCCATTTGCCCTATATTGGGTTTTCTTGGAGGGGGTTAGGGGGAACCTTCTTTTACAAAAAGAAGGTTCCCCCTAACGTCCCCGTCCCTACTCGTCCCCTCGCAGGGCCTGCTCGATGGCCTCGATGGCGGTTTGCAGCACCTTGAGCCGGGCAAACTTTTTGTTGTTGGCCTCCACCACCACCCAGGGGGCGTAATCGGTGTGGGTGCGGCTGAGCATGTCGTTCACGGCCTGCTCGTACTGGGGCCATTTGTCCCGGTTGCGCCAGTCTTCCTCGGTAATTTTCCACTGCTTGTCCGGGGTGTCCCGGCGCATTTCAAAGCGGCGCAGCTGCTCGTCGGAATCAATCTGCAGCCAGAATTTGCGCAGGATAGCGCCATGGGCGTGCAGTTCCCGCTCGAACTGGTTGATTTCCTCATAAGCGCGCTGCCACTGGGCTTTTGTGCAAAAGCCCTCCACCCGTTCCACCATGACCCGGCCATACCAGGTGCGGTCAAAGATGGTCACGTGCCCGTTTTTGGGCAGGGACTTCCAAAAACGCCACAAATGGTGATGGCTTTTTTCCTCGGGCGTGGGTGCGGAAATGGGCACCACTTCAAAGCCCCGGGGGTCCAGCGCGCTGGTCAGCCGCCGGATGCTGCCGCCCTTGCCGGCCGCGTCCCAGCCTTCAAAGCACAAAATGAGCGGGATTTGCCGCCGGTACAGTTCCCCGTGAAGCTTGCGAAGCTTTTTCTGGGCCTCGTCAACGGCCTGCTTATAGTCCGGGCTGACGGGCTGGTCCGGCTCGTAGGTGGAAAGCGGGGGGATGGCGCAGGGGGGAATGCTCTCCACATGGGGCAGGGTCGGGGTGTCCCAGGTTCTGTCGCCTGCCTTGCGTTCCGCGATGACCTTTTCAAAGGCGTCGATGACGATTTCATAAAGCTGGCGCTTGCAGGCCCGCTTGTCTTCGCTGCGCAGCACGTGCCACAGGGTTCCGTCGAAGTGGGTGCGGGCCATCATGCCGTCGTACAGCTGCATCATCTCTTCGTAATGCTCGTTCTGGTCCCAGTCGTCTGCGGTAACCCGCCAGCGGGTGGCCTTTTTGCTCTCCAGGGCCTTGAGGCGCTTTTTCTGCTCCTTCTTGGAGATGTTGAAAAAGAACTTGATCAGCAACGTTCCATCGCAAACCAGCTGGCTTTCCATTTGCGCAATCTGGGCGTAATGCTCTTCCAGTTGCTTGCGGGCGGACTTTTCCCGAAGGCAGGCGTCGGAAACCTCCTGATACCAGCTGCCCAAAAACAGGCTGATATGCCCCTGGGCAGGCATGGCGGTCCAATAGCGGCGCATGAGGGGATAGCGCAGCTCCTCCTCTGTGCGCTTGCCCAAAACGTGCACCTTGTAGCCCCGGGGGTCCAGCCCCTCCAGCAGCTCGCCCAGCATTACGCTTTTGCCGGACTTGTCCCACCCCTCCAGGGCGATGACCACGGGAATGCCAAGGGCGCGAATCTCCTGCTGCAGGGCCATCAGGCGGGTGGCGAGGGCGTCAAAGTCGGCATCCTGACCGGAGGAAGCGGAAGCAGCCACTTCCGGGTCCATAGCGATGGCTGTTTTCGCGGATGGAACCATGGCAAGGGCTTCTTCTTCCGTAGCCGCCGCAGGCAAAGGATTTTTTTCAGGCTTTTTTCGGGGCGATGCGGCGGGTTTGGCGGCGGGGCGCGCTTTGGCGGAAGGCCTTCCGGCAGGTTTGGCAACAGCCTTCGCAGGGGGAACCGCACCGGCCTTCGTCTTTGCGGAAGCCCTGGTGGCAGTCTTGGCGGCAGGCTTTGGGCCGGTTTTCCCGGCGACTTTTGCAGCAGAAACCGCCTTCGCTTTTGTGGCGACGGCCTTTTCGGCAGGCTTTGCGCCAGTGGCGGCCCTGCCCCGGGAAGGAGCCCTTTTGGGCGTTTGATCGGCTTTTTGGGTGTTTTCGTTATCCGGCTGAGAATCCAAAGAAGGCTGGATCGGTTCGTTCAAGACCATTCCCTCCCATTTGATCGCGGAATGTGTTGCCTATCAATTCCCTTCCAAGCACCGCTTTTCCTGCTTTTCGGCTATTTTTTACAGGGGCGGTTTCTTGCGCGGCCTGTAAGGATATGGTATCATGGCCTCACAGAATCCATTCATCAAAAGAGAAAGAGGGAACGTGGATGAAAGCGTTATTGATTGGCGGCACCGGCATTATCAGCGCGTCCATCGCGGAGCGCTGCGTTCAGCTGGGCTGGGAGCTGTATTTGCTTAACCGGGGAAACCGGTCCGATTTTGTGCCCAAGGGCGCGAAGGTCATTCAGGGGGACATGAACGACCTGGCGGATGTGGAGAAAAAGCTGCAAGGACACCATTTTGACGTGGTGGCCCAGTTCATCGCCTACACCCGGGATCAGGTGGAGCGGGACATTCAGCTGTTTCAGGGCAAGACGGACCAATATATGTTTATCAGCTCGGCCTCCGCGTACCAAAAACCTCTGTCCTATCCCTTTGTTACGGAGAGCACGCCCCTTTGCAATCCCTTCTGGCAGTACAGCCGGGACAAAATCGCCTGCGAGGAGGCCCTGATGAAGGCGTACCGGGAAAGTGGGTTTCCCATCACCATCGTGCGCCCCAGTCACACCTATGGCAAGCAGAGCGTGCCCCTGGCGCTGCATGGCAAGAACGGCAGCTTTGCGGTGGTGGACCGCATCCGGCAGGGAAAAAAGGTGATCGTGCCCGGCGACGGCCTGAACCTGTGGACGCTGACCCACAGCGACGATTTTGCCGTGGCCTTTTGCGGCCTGATGGGCAACATCCACGCCATTGGCGAGAATTACCAGATCACCGGAGATGAGCAGCTTACCTGGAACCAGGCGTATCACCTGGTGGGTCGGGCGCTGGGCGTGGAGCCCAAGCTGGTCCACATTGCCAGCGACGTGCTGGCCGCGGCCTGCCCCGGCTATCGCGGCTCCCTGCTGGGGGACAAAAGCAACAACGCGATTTTTGACAACACCAAGGTGAAGCGTGTGGTGCCGCAGTTTAACGCCACCATTCGTTTCAGCGATGGCGTGCGGGAAACCATCGAATACATTTACGCCCATCCGGAATACCAGCGCCCCGACCCGGAGTTTGACGCCTGGTGCGACGCCATGACCCAGGGCTACGAAAGCGCGGTAAGCAGCCTGCCCAAGTACGACATGGAGTGACGGGGGCTACCGCCCTGGACCCCTTATTTCACCGCGCTTCACGCGGTGAAAGGGAAAAAGATTACAAGTACAATCCGTTTTTATGCGTGAAAGCGCCCCGTTTGGGGGCGCTTTCATGCATTTTTCAGCCGCCTCATTCCCCATCCATCCTGTCCACAATGGCGGCTGCGGGAATGGCCAGGAATATCAGCCAGCCGGGGTGCCACAGGTGGAAGAAAAAGCCCAGCACAAGGTAGATCAGCGTGATCATGACGGGGTTGCACAGCTTTTGCAGCGGGGTTTTGGGGTGCATGTAGTAAAGCGGGATGGTAAAAAACAAAAGCCAGCCGGGGTGCCACAGGTGGAACACGCTGCCCAAAAACAGATACAGCCCCGTGATGAAAACGGGGTAAAGGCCGCCCATCCGTTTGCGGTGCTGTTCTTCCTCACGGCGGGCCTTCGCCTCGTAGTAGCTGCCTTCCGGGCCCAGGGGATTTTGGTTTTGGTCCGTCATGGGAAACCCTCCTTGCGCAAAACGCTATGCATTCATCGCCCTGCGGGCGAGTCCGTTGCCTTGATATGCCCCATGATAGCATATTTTGGGGGGAGGGAAAAGCAAGGTACGGCCAAAAAGCGCTGAAGATATCGTAAAAGAATGGTGAGAAATTGATGAGAGAGAAAATGGAGGACCGCGCCGCGCGCGGTCCTCATGAAGGGCCCAGGGCAAAGCCCTGGGCAGGGGTTTAGGGGCGCAGCCCCTAACGTCCCCGTCCCCCGTCCTCCTATCCTCAGGCTTCCGGTTCCATCAGGCCCAGATCGCCGTCTTTGCGCAAATACAGCACATTGGTGCGGTCGGTGTCCGCGTTGACAAACACGAAGAAGCTGTGTCCCAAAAGCTCCATCTGCAAAATGGCGTCGTCCACGGACATGGGGCGCACGGGGAAGGTTTTGTTCCGGACGATTTTGCGGGCAGACTCCTGGGCCGGTTCGTCCATTTCTTCCACATATTCGTATTCCTGGTTTTTGAAGGCGTCGCCCCGAAGCCGTTTTTCCAGTTTGGTGCGGTGCTTGTGCAGCTGTTTTTCCAGCTTGGCCAGGGCCTGGTCGATGCTTACATAAAGATTATCCTCATGGCTCGCCTCAGCGCGGAGCATGGCCCCCTCAAAAGGAACGGTGATTTCGCAGGTGCGGCGGTTGTTTTTTTCCTTGCTAAGACGTACCTGGATTTCGGTGTTCTGGTCGAGATAACGCTCCATTTTGGCGGTTTTTTTCATGACCCTGTCGTGTACGGCATTTGAAACAGTCATGGTTCTGGATGTAATGGTAGTCTTCATCAGCGGTTGCTCCTTTACGTGTAATGGGGAAGCGAGCCGAAGGAAAAGCGGTGGTACGCCAAGGGCCTCACGCTCCTTTTGGGGTCGCTTGGGAAAGGGGAGAGGTATGGGTCGGTTTTCCTTCTATGAAAATATATTCGGCAAAAAGAAGGCTTTTCCTGCCCCTCAGTATGAACAAACGGGAAATTCTCAATACGCGGAAAGGAAAAATTAGAGACACTCCTCCAAAATGGCCAGGGCCTCCTCCTTGGAGAACACGATGGGGTTGTTGTCCATGCGGCCTGCGGTGAAGGTAAGCTCCGCAATGGCGGCCAGATGTTCCTGTTGGATGCCGAAGGCGGACAGGCGCAGGGAGTGAATGCCGTGGGTGACGCCGGCAAGCCAGGCCTCGAAGCCTCCGTCCGGCTGGAAAAGGTCCAAAAGGTCCTGAATTTCGGGAACGGCGGCCAGGTTCCGGCGCAGCACCGGGCGCAGGGTAAGGGCGGCTGCATAGCCGTGGGCCACCCCGTGGAGCATGGTGAGGGGATAGCTAAGGCTATGGCAGGCGGTGGTGCGGGTGCCGGAAAAGGCCAGCCCGGCCAGCAGCGAGGCCATGCACATCTCCTGCCGGAAAGCAAGGTTTTGGGGCTGGGCCAGGGCCTGGGGCAGAAAGCGGCGCACCTTGCCCACGGCGGATAGGGCCAGCGCCTGGCTGAGCGGCGTGCGTGCCCGGGCCCAAAAGGCTTCCATGGCATGGCTGAGGGCGTCCAGCCCGGTGGACAGGGTCAGCCCGGCCGGCATGCCCGCCGTCCAGTCCGGAATGAGGATGGCGGCCTTGGCAAAGCATTCCGTGCAATCGATGGAAAGCTTTTGGTCATGGGCCGGGTCCCAGATGGTCGCCCATTTGGTTACCTCGCTGCCGGTGCCCGCCGTGGTGGGCATGGCGATCAGGTCCACAAAGGGGTGGGGCGCAAGGTAGTCCTTTTGCCGGATGGCCTGGCGCAGCCCGTCCAGGTCGGCGGCGGAGGCCTCCGGCATGTGCCAGAACGCGCTGAGACCCTTGCCCAGGTCAATGCAGCTGCCGCCCCCGATGGCCAAAATGGCGGTGGGGGAAAATTCCTGCTGCCGAAGCTGGCCAAGCAGCGCCAAAAGATCCTCTACGGAAGGATTGGCGGGGATCTCGGTCACCAGTTGCACGCTGTGCCCGTCGCCCTGAAGGGCAGTGAAAAAGGAGGCCAGCGCAAGCTCCCCGCACAGAAAGCGGGGGCACAAAATCAGCAGCCGGTGCTTTTCCCGGCGAAGCAAATCCCGCACCGCCGCTTCGCCCGCTTCCTTGGGAAGCACGCGGATGTCCACAGGGGAAAAAGGAGAAAAGAACGCCATAAAAGGCAGACCTCCTTACTCTTCGGTGGGAATCAAATTCAAAATCTGCTTGATGGGCATGCACAAAGCGTCCGCTTCCAAAGACCGGCCGTTTTGCAAAATGGTTTCCGCCGTGCGCACCATGGCCGGGAAGGCGCTGCGCAAAAGCTGGTTGGCATGGATGACAATGTTGGCGCCAGCCTGTTCCAGCTCTTTTTCCGTCGCGGCGTTGTAGGTGGTGGGCACCACCACGATGGGCGTGGTTTTGTCCGTTTCCCGAAACAGCCGCAGAAATTCAAAAATCTCATCCGGGGTCTTTTGGCAGCTGTGAATCATGATGCCGTCGGCCCCGGCCTGCACATAGGCCCGGCAGCGGGCAAGCGCGTCGTCCATGCCCTGGTTTAAAATGAGGCTTTCACAACGGGCGAAAATCATGAAATCCTTGGTCTTTTGGGCGGCTTTCCCGGCCCGCAGCTTCTCGCAAAACGCGGCCACGTCCTCCTGCTGCTGGGCGGCCTCGGTGCCGAAGAGGGAGTTTTTCTTCAGCCCCGTTTTGTCCTCAATGATGACGGCGGAAATGCCCAGGCGTTCCAGGGTGCGCAGGTTATACACAAAATGCTCCGTCAACCCGCCGGTGTCTCCGTCCAGGATGATGGGCTTGGTGGTGACCTCCATGATCTCCTCCAGGGTGGCGATGCGGCTGGTGAGGTCCACCAGCTCTATGTCCGGCTTGCCCTTGGCGGTGGAATCGCAAAGAGAGCTGACCCACATGGCGTCAAAGCTTCTGGTGCCGCCCTGGGCGTTTACCTTGGCGGTTTCCACAATCAGGCCCGTAAGGCCGTTGTGGGCCTCCATGACGCTGATGCAGGGCTTGATTAACAAAAGCCGACGAAGCCTGCCCCGGCGCACCTCCGGCATGCTCAGCTGGAAATCCAGGGAGGAGAGGGTTGCCTCGGTGGCGCTGTGGGTGTAGGGCCATTCCACCAGCTCGCCGCAGTAGGTGGCCAAAAGCGCGATCACTTCCTCCCGCACCCGGGACTGCACGCCGGTGCGCCAGTCGTCGCCGTGAACGACGATGTCGGGCTTTCGGGACAAAAGCACGTCGCGGTAGCTGAGGGTGTTTTGTACCACCACGTTTTTGACCCCAACAAGGCTTTCAAACAGGCGGATGCGCTCGGAAAGGGGAATGAGGGGATAGCGCTTGTAGGTGGCGATGACCTCGTCCGTCAGTACGCCCACCGTCAGCTCGCCCAGTTCCGCCGCCCGCTGAATGATGGAGATATGGCCGCTGTGGAGAATGTCGGTGCTAAAGCACATGTAAACCTGTTTCATCTGCAATACCGCCTTTTATGTGATCAGAATGGAGAGGAACGCTTACGGGTCCAGGTCCCGCAAGAAGCGGGCGCCGATGACCTGAAGGTCCTCCGGGGTATCGATTTCATTGCAGAGCCGCCCGTGAAGCTCCAAAGGATACAGCGGGAGCCCGCCCTCCAGCACGTTGAAGGCGTTTTCGCCATACACCCCGGTTTCGCCCCGGGCAACGAAAGCCTCCACGCTTTGAAGCCAGCGGGAGAAATCCTTTGCCAGCCATTTGTAGGCGGGCTGGCAGGCCACGCAGTCCTCCCCGAACAATTCCACGCCCACGGCCACGACCCGACCGTCCCGAAGCCGGGCTTTGAAGTCCTTCTCCGGCAGGGGCAAGGCGGAATCCACGGCCATCACGCTGCTCTGGGAAGCGATCAGGTCCTGATACACGCTGCTTTCCAGCACCAGGTCGCCGTGCAAAAAGACCACGTCCTCGCCCCTTAGCAGGGAAGCCGCCCGGTGCATGCTGACGATGTAATTGGTGGTGGCAAAATCGGGATTGTGGGCATAGGCGATGTTCAGCCCCAGGCCCAGGTCCGCCACATAGGAATGCAGCGATTGGTGGAAAGCGCCGGTGGTGATAACAATGTCCCGGATGCCGGCCCGGGAAAGTTGCTGAAGCTGGCGGCTGAGGATGGTGTGGCCCCGGCCGATGTCCGTCATGCCCTTGGGTTTGTTTTGGGTCAGGGCCCCCATGCGGCGGCCCACACCGGAATTCAAAATCAACGCTTTCATGTGGGTGGGTTCTCCTCCGCGCTGTCGCTGCCCAAGGTATGCATCAGGCCCAGCATATTTTCCCGGGGGGTGAGGGTGGGGCGGCCCAGGTCGTCCCGGGAGCCTTGGGCAAGCAAAACCTCCAAAAAGCAGGTTTTGCTGTGAACACACTCCCGAATGCGGGGCAGATGCAATTGCAGCTCCCGCATGGTTTCGGCGGAGAAGCATTTTTCGTAGCCCGCCGCCCGGGCCATGGGCGCGAACCATACTTTGCCGCTGGCCACCGGCATGCCGCCCACGCTTTCGTGGCCGCCGTTGTTCAGCAGCACATGCACCAGATTGGTGCAGTGGTGAAAGGCCTCCACAACCCCGCTGCCCAGGTGCATGATGGACGCGCCGTCGCCGTCCAGGCACCAGACGGTAAAGTCCGGCTTCGCCTTGGCAATGCCCAGGGCGATCATGTTGGCGTGGCCCATGCTGCCCACGGTGAGAAAATCGTGGGCATGGTCCTGGCCCAGGGCCTCGCGCATCTCAAACACTTCCCGGGAGGCCTTGCCCGTGGTGGAAACAAAAATGTCCTTTTCTGTGGAAAAGCGGAGAATTTCCCGGATGGCTTCCTCCCGGGTCAGGTTCCAAAAGCGGTCGAAACGCACCTTGGGGCCGTGGGTAAAGGTGTTTTTGTGAACCAGAAACGAAACGCTTTCACCGGCGGCCAGCAAGGGCCGGGCTTTTTCCAGCATATCCGCGAAGGCTGCGTCGTCGGTGGCGGCGTCCAGCTCAAGAACCGCCAAACCCATCAGTTCCAAAAGCTCTTTGGTAATCAGCCCCTGAAAGGCGTGCTGGGGTTCGTCGGGCACCCCGGGCTCGCCCCGCCAGCCCACCACAAACACGCAGGGAATGCCGTACACCCGCCGGTCCAGCAAAGAAACGATGGGGTTTAAGGCATTGCCGATGCCGCTGTTTTGCAAATACACAAGCCCCGGGCGGCCCGTGGCCAGGTAGTGCCCGGCGGCCACCGCCACCGCGCCGCCTTCGTTGGCCGCCACCACGTGCTTGCCGCTGAGGCCGTACTTGGTATAGATGGTATCATTGAGAGGCTTGAGCAGAGAATCCGGAACGCCGGTATACAGGTCAACCCCCAGAGCGCTCATCCCCTGTAAAAACGCGCTCGCTTTCATCGCATTGCCTCCTTAAAAGTAGCATCACACGCATATCATACCGAAAATTCCATGAAAATGCAAAAGATTGTTTTTGGGAGGGCGGACAAAGACAAAGGAGCCGCGGCGAACCTTCGCCGCGACCCCCTGGGGCTTGCCGGAAAATGCGCTCCGGCGGTTTGATTCCTTTGGGATAGATTAGATGGCCTTGAAGTAGCTGTTGCTGATGAAGCCCTGGGTGCCGTCGCTGTCGATCTCGATGATGCTCCAGCTGGCGCCCACGCTCAGCACGGTCACTTCGGTGCCGGCGGCATAGGAACGGATGATGTTGTCCTTGGCCACGCCGGGGGTGAAACGAATGTTGATGTTGCCGCCGTTCGTGCTGAACAGCTTCGCCGCGAAGGGCACTTCGGGATAGCTGGGGGCGGGGTCGGGGGTGGGGGCAGGGGCGGGAGCGCCGACTTTGATGTATTTCTTCATCATATAGCCGTTCTTGCCATCCACGGTGACCTTGTAGAAGTTGCCGTTTTCGCCCAGCAGGGTAACCGCCACGCCGTTGCCGTAGTAGCCGATGACCTTGGCGTCGGTGCTGGGGAGTTCGCGAAGCAGAAGAACCTGCTTGCTGCCCGGGTTGTTCACGTAGCCGGTCTTGGGGTAGCCGGTGGTGCTGGTGCCGCTGGAGGAGTTGCCGCTGAGGAAACGGCTGTCCATGTAGCCAACCACGGAATCCATCTGCACCTTGTTCCAGCCATTGCCCTTGAGCAGCACGTTCACCTGGGTGCCGGGGGCGTAGCTCGTTACGATGGCGCCGTCCATGGAAGGAGCGGTGCGCATGTTGAGGCCCTTGCCGGTGTTGGTGCGGACATACATGGTGGAAGCGCTGCCGGTATCGGTCAGGTACTTGCTCATCACGAAGCCGGTTTTGCCGGACACCTTCACCTTGCTCCACTCGGAGCCGCTTTCCAGAACGGTCATCCACGTGCCGGTGGGATACTGCCCAAGCACCGCGCTGGTGATGGAAGCTTCCTGGCGCAGGTTGAGCGAGCCGCCCTTGACGACGGAGAAGCTTTCAGCCAGCGAAAGCGCGGGAAGCGCCAGCAGGACGACAGCCACCATCAGCCACAGGCATCTTTTGTACATAGGGGTCTTTTGCATAGGGAAACCCTCCTTATTGCTTTTGGCAAGGGGCAACCCGTTGCCATTCTCCCATCAGACGAACCCGCCGACCCACTTATTGCGTGATTTGGGTGGAAAACCCTGGTAATACATGGGTTTCGCGGCATGCCCAACCAGTTTTCTGGAAGGGCTTGGAAGGCGCTTTTTCGGCATTCTTTGGAAAGCCTTGCGCCATGGATGGCAAGCCTGGAAAGATTTGCCGGTTTATGGTTTTGGAAGAAACGCAATGGGGCAAAAATGGTGAAACGGCTTGCAAACAGGCCCAAATCCCATGGAACATTTGCATGGCCTGTCAGGTTTTGCTTGCGGTTGAGCGGGCCGCGCCGGGCAAAATACCGTTGCGGTTTGATGCGATGCGGACCCAGGGGGAGATGATGTTCAATGACAAGCTTGCGGCGAATCATCGGCATGCCTGTGGTGTGGCAAGGAACGACGCTGGGGTACGTGGAACGCGGCGTCCTTACCCAAAGCGCCAAAAAGCTGCAAGGGCTGGTGGTGCGGCGGGGGCTTGGCAACGCCAAATGGATTCCGCGCAAATTGATCGTCATCATCGGCAACACCTGCGTTTTGGTGTGCGGAGAGACCGAGCGGATGCCCAAAACACCGGAGATCAAGCTGACAAGGGCCTATCTGACGACGGGGGAATGCGCGGGGTTGGTGACGGACGCGGTGCTCAGCGGGGAAACCCTCCGCGTGGCGGCGCTGGAGGTATCGGACGGGCCGCTGTATCACCTGCTGGGCCGCAGGGCCTATGCCACGGATTACAGCGTGCGCCCCGAAGAACCCTACCGCAAGGTGGATGAAATGGCTTGCGAAATCGTCGCCTCACAGCTGCGCACATGGATGCAGGTGATGGGTGAACAGGGAAAGGAGGACGTGCAATGAACGTGGTAAGAATCGCGGTGACGGGACTGGTTGGCTTTGCCGTGGGGGCGGGCGCCATGATGATGCCCGGGAACCAGAAGCTGAAACGCCAGGTGCAGCGGCAGGTGGACACCGTCCGCAAAATGAGCAGGATGTGGTAACGCGGCGGATTTGAAGGCAAGGGTTTTGGCCCGGCCAAAGGAGCGGACGACCATGGAGCCAACGCGCGGCGCGCTCACCCAAAAGCGGATCTGGCAGGCGGCATTGATTGCAGGCCTTGTTCTGCTCTTGGTGTGGGCGCGCGCGTTGCTTTGGCAGGCGGTTTTGCAGCTGTTTTTTGGCCTTTTGGTGGCGCTGTTGGCCATGCCCGTCATGCGCCGGCTGGAAAGGCGGCTATCCTCCGGGGTGGCGGCGTCCCTGGCCATGCTGGCGGTAGGCGCCGCGTTTTTTGGCGCGCTGCTGCTGCTGGTGCCCTTTGTGGTGGAACAGGTGCGCCAGCTGATGGGCATGCTGCCCGTATTATACGCAAAGATGAGCGAGTGGATGCAGGCGGGCGAGGACTGGCTGACCCAAAACGGCATTCGGGTGAACACCGAGGTGAAAGCCACGCTGCTGGAAAAAGGCCAAAGCCTGGTTACCGGCGTGCTGCCCTCGACCCTGGAAAAAGCCGGGGGCATGATGGACAAGCTCAGCAAGCTGCTGCTGGCCCCGGCCTTCGCCTTTTATTTTTTGCGGGACCGCAAGCGCATCAGCGGATGGCTGCTGTTGCTGTTGCCCGTGGGCTGGCGGGACACCACGGTGAAGATGCTGCGGGAAATGCGCCGGGAAACCGCCGGATTTTTGCGGGGGCAGCTGATGGTGTCGGCAGTGGTGGGCGTGATGACGGGGATTGGCCTGTTGGTGATTGGCATGCCCAGCTGGCTGCTTTTGGGCATGCTGATGGCGGTGCTGGAAATGCTGCCCTATGTGGGGCCCTTTTTGGGCGGCGCGTTTATTTTGCTGTTCGCCCTGCAAGGCGGCATGAGCCAGGTGCTGTGGGCCCTGGGCATTGTGGTGGTGGTGCAGCAGCTGGAAAACGGCATGATCAGCCCCAAGCTGATGAGCGACGCCACCCGGCTGCATCCCGTGGCAGTGCTGCTATCCGTCATGCTGGGGGGCATGGCCGGGGGCATGCTGGGCATTCTTCTGGCCATTCCGGCGCTACTCTGCCTTCGGGCGGCCATGCGGGTGCTGTCTTTGCGCATCCACCAGCCCGAGGGCGTCGCCACAGGCTATTTTCCGGAGAAATTTGAACCCGTCCGTGGAAAAAGCAAGGCCCGGCAGCCACGGTAAGAAAAAACGAAAGGAATACGCACCGCACTTCCAAAAAGCGTTTTTTTGTTGTATAATGAAATATCACCGTGAGGGAGTGGAGATAGGTGACGGATATGAACGGCACGACCAAGTTCTCGCCCATTGTGGAGGGAAACCAGCGCGCCAGCGACATTTTGGAGCATGTATACCGCGCTTTGCAGGCAAAGGGGTATGACCCTGTAACCCAGCTGGTGGGCTATATTATCTCCGGCGATCCCACATATATCACCAGTTACGGCCAGGCCCGCAGCATGATCTGCCGCCTGGAGCGGGACGAAATCGTGGAGGACCTGGTGCGCGTATATTTGAACAGGATGGACGGCTGATGCCGTCTCCGGCAGGGCGCGTGGTGGCCCTGGATGTGGGAGACGTGCGCATCGGCGTTGCTGTGTCCGATCCTACGGGCACCATTGCGCAGCCCGTGGAGGTGTACCGGCGCGTGGGCTACGGGCCGGACAGCCGCTATGTGCTTTCCCTGTGCCAGCGGTTTGGCACCCGGCAAGTGGTGCTGGGGCTTCCCCTGAACATGGACGGCACCGAAGGCGGCCAGGCGGAAAAGGCCAGGGCCTTTGGCGGGCGGCTGGAGGCGGAAGGCCTTGCGGTTCACTATCAGGACGAGCGGCTGACCACGGTAACGGCGGAGCAGGCCTTGATCAGCGGGCAAATGCGCCGGGAGGACCGGCGGCAAGTGGTGGACAAGGTGGCGGCCGCAGTGATTTTGGAACAGTGGCTGGCCGCGCAAAAATCATAAGAAAAGCGCCCGGTTTGATAACGGGCGGAAAGAGGCCGTTCATGGACGAACAAAAAAACCATTTGGTACAGCTTCAGGACGAAGACGGCAATGATGTGGATTTCGAGCACCTGATGACCATTGAGCATGAAGGCAGCTACTATGTGGTGCTGGAAGCGACCCAGGACATGGAAGACTGCATGGAGGGCGAGGCCATCATTTTGAAGATCGTTCAGGACGAAGGCGGCGAGGATGTGTACGCCACCATCGAGGACGAGGCCGAGCTGAAAGCGGTTTTTGACAAGTGCATCGCGGCCATGGAAGAAGAGGACGCCCTGGCCGGGGGCGAAGGGGACGAGGACGAAGAGGACGACGGCGAAGGGGAGTAAGACGGGGGGACGTTTTGCAGGGGCGCCGCCCCAGCACCCCG
>JAVBTE010000055.1:0-5434 GCA_031556335.1 Eubacteriales bacterium
AACGGCATGAACCAGATCGGCGACTTTGACGCCCTCAAGGCCGTTGTGGAAGACATGACCGCCCTGAAGGACGAACTGGGCATTCAGGGCGTGTTTGCCGCCACCAGCCTGCGCCCCGGCGAGGACTGGCGCTGGCAGACCCACCTGTTCAACATGCCCCTGTACTACGAAATGATGGCCGCGGCCCCGGACGCCGACCCCATCATGACCGCCACCGCCGCCCAGACCATCGCCTTCACCTACGGCGACAATTACAAAAACATTTTCGACCTCTACCTGAACAACTCCACCATGGACAAGGCGCTGCTCAGTAACGTCAGCGTGGACGACTCCATGGCCGAATTCGCCCTTGGCAAGTGCGCCATGGTGCAAAACGGCAACTGGGGCGCGGGCCAGATCCTCAATGTGGAAGGCAACATCGTGAAGAATGAGGACATCAAGTTCCTGCCCATCTTCATCGGCGCGCCCAGCCCCATCGAGCACTTCGGCCAGGGCCTGTGCATCGGCACGGAAAACTATCTGTGCATCAACAAAAACGCCCCCGCCGAGAAGCAGCAGGCCTCCCTGGATTTCCTCAAGTGGCTGTTCTCCAGCGAGACGGGCAAAAAGTTCGTCGTCAGCGAGCTGGGCTTCATCGCCCCCTTCAACACCTTCGGCGATGCCGACAAGCCTTCCGATCCCCTCAGCGTGGAGCTGATGAATTGGATGAGCCTGGAAGGCTGCGCCAGCGTGCCGTGGGTCTTTAAGGGCATGCCCTCCCAGGCCTACAAGGACGCTTTCGGCGCCGCGCTGTTGGAGTACGCCCAGGGCACCGGCGACTGGGACGGCGTGGTCGCCGCCGTGGTGGACGGCTGGGCCGCCGAGCGGGCCATGCAGCAGCAATAACCGCGCGCAACGGACCGGCTGATTCCGGTTTGGAAAACCCCTCTGGCCCGCATCCGCACGCCGGGTGCGGGCCTTTTCATTCGTCATCATCCAAAGGAGGACAGCGCATGGAAAAGTCCATCCGAAAAACCGCCTGGCTCTTCGTGCTGCCCACAGCCATCGCCTTTGCCCTGGTGTTTTTGGCGCCCTTCCTGATGGGCGTTTATTTCAGCTTTACCAAGTTCGCTACCGTCACCAGCTCCCGCTGGGTGGGCATCGACAATTACCTGAAGGCCTTCACCCTGAACAAAGATTTCGTCAACGCCCTTTGGTTCACCCTTCGTTTTACGGTGGTGTCGGTGGTTTCCATCAATGTGCTGGCCTTTTCCCTGGCCCTGGCCCTTACCAAGGGTTTTCGCGGCACCAACGTGTTCCGCACCGTGTTTTTCATGCCGAACCTCATTGGCGGCATCGTGCTAGGCTGGATCTGGCAGATGATCTTCAACGGCCTGCTGCTGCCCCTGCAGCGCACCCTCACCTTTGACCCCGCCTACGGCTTCTGGGGCCTGGCCATTTTGATGAACTGGCAGATGATCGGCTACATGATGATCATCTACATCGCGGGCATCCAGAACATTCCCGGCGAATTGTACGACGCCGCGGCCGTGGACGGCGCCAGCGCCTGGCGCCGCCTTCGCAGCGTCACCCTGCCCATGGTGATGCCCTCCGTTACCATCTGCACCTTTTTAACCCTCACCAATTCCTTCAAATTATTCGACCAGAACCTGGCCCTCACCGCCGGGGCCCCCAGCAAAAAGACCGCCATGCTGGCCCTGGACATCTACAACACCTTCTATGGCCGGGCGGGCTGGGAAGGCGTGGGCCAAGCCAAGGCCGTGGTGTTCTTCCTGCTGGTGGCGGGCATTGCCCTGGCGCAGCTGCTTCTGACCCGCCGCAAGGAGGTGGACCAGTAATGTCTCCCAAGAAAAACCAATGGGCCGCCACCGCCCTGCTGGCCCTTCTGGCCGGGGCGTACCTGCTGCCCATTCTGGTCGTTGTGATGAACTCCTTCAAAGGCAAGCTGTTCATCAGCTCCCAGCCCTTTGCCTTTCCCAGCCGGGCGGCGGGTACCTTCGCCGGCCTTGCCAATTACCGGACCGGCATTGAAAAAATCAACTTCTGGAACGCCTTTGGCTATTCCCTGTGGATTACCGTGTGCTCCGTGCTGGTGCTGGTTTTGCTGACCTCCATGTGCGGCTGGTACATTGCCCGGGTCAAAAACACAGGCACCCGCCTTTTGTACTATCTTCTGGTATTCAGCATGGTGGTTCCCTTTCAGATGGTGATGTTCACCATGAGCTGGGTCACAAGCCAGCTTCGCCTGGACAACCCCGTGGGCATCGTGGTGGTGTACGCGGGCTTTGGCGCGGGGCTTTCCACCTTCATGTTCGCGGGCTTTGCCCGCACCATTCCCCTGGAAATTGAGGAAGCCGCTTTCATGGACGGCTGCGGCCCCATCCGCACCTTCTTTGCCGTGGTGCTGCCCATTCTCCGGCCTACGGCCATCACCGTGGCCATCCTCAACGCCATGTGGATTTGGAACGACTACCTGCTGCCCTACCTGCTGCTTGGTTCCACCTACAAAACCATCCCCATCGCCGTGCAATACCTGCGGGGCGGCTACGGCGCGGTGGACATGGGGGCCATGATGGCCATGCTGGTGCTTGCCATTCTTCCCATCATCGTGTTTTACCTCGCCTGCCAAAAGCACATCATCAAAGGGGTCGTTTCCGGCGCGGTGAAGGGGTAGGGAGAGGGACGCGGGGGAACGCGGGGACGTTAGGGGCTGCCGCCCCTTAGACCCCGCTTGGGGGCCAGCCCCCAAACCCCTTCATCACCGCGCTACGCGCGGTGAAAGAACATGGGATTTCAGCCGTGAAAAAACAGCGATCCCCTAAAGGCGCTCCGGCGAGCGTCTTTTCATTTGCTTTTCAAGCCTCAAGGTCTTCGCCTGTTTCTCCAATTGTACGAGCCGGCAACAAACAGCCCGTTTCCCTCTTGATTAGTCCATTTAACTAAATCGCGGGAAAATTTCTCATTCATCTCTGCCAAAAAAAATCTTCGCGACCCTCTTGACAAACCCCGCCTCGTGTATATAATTGTTTGTATAGAAAACAAACTAATGATCCGACCGTTCTTTTTCCATCCTTCCAAATTGTGGTACACTGTTGGAAGCACAAGCAGCCGGGCTGCGAATGATTGGCAAAGGATGTTGGGAATGAAAAATCAGGTCGGATCGTTGGAAATGATAAAGCACATCAATCAATCCCTGGTATTGCACACCATCCGCAGGGAAGAGCCCATCAGCCGGGCGCAGATTTCCAAAAAGCTCAATTTAAGCCGCTCCACCGTCAGCCAGATCGTGGACGTGCTGATTGAAAAAGAGATGATTTTTGAAAAGGGCATGGAGGCCAGCGCCTCGGGGGCCGGCGGCCGGCCCGGGCAGATGCTCTGGTTCAATCCCGTTTCCTCCTATGTGATCGGCCTGGACCTCACCGGCCAGGACGCCCGCCTGTGCATTGCCGATTTGGCCGGCAACCCCGCCTTCGTCAAAACCTACCCCTCCGGCAGGGACGCGGAGGAGGCCGCCGCGCTGGTGGCCGCGTCCCTTCGGGAATCCGGCATAGACGGGGCCAAAGTTTCCCGCCTTTCCGTCAGCGTTCCCGGCATTGTAAACGACGCCGGCCTGGTGCTTCGGGCCACCCGCCTGCGCTGGCGCAACTACGATTTGAAAGGCCACCTCTCCGGTCGTTTCGATTTTCCCATCGACGTGCACAACGACGTGAACCTGGCCCTGGTGGGGGAACGGTTTTTCGGCACCGGCAAAAATTGCTCCGACCTCATCTATCTTTCCCTTGGCAAGGGCATTGGCTGCGGCATTATGGCGGCCGGGCAAATGGTGCGGGGCAGCGGCTTCATGGCGGGGGAAATCAGCCATTACGTCAGCGATATGGAGCATACCGGGCCCCAGTGGGAGCAGCCCCTGGAACGGCGCATTGGCCACGACCGCTTCACCGGCTTTCAGGGCGGCTTCAGCGAGGCCATCGAGGGGTTTTCCCGGGGCGACCCCGCCTGCTGCGAAGTGATGGAGGATTTCATCAACACCCTTTCGTTGGTCATCGCCAACGCCATCAGCCTCCTCAACCCCGACAAAATCATCATCGGCGGCGAAATGAGCGAGCACATGGACCCCCTTTTGGACGCCATCCGCGAAACCGTGGCCCGGGTCACGCCCATCCGGGTGGAAATTTCCCTGGCAAAGCTTCGGGCCGACTCCTGCATGATGGGCGCGGTGGCCTACGCCCTGGAGCAGATCAACCAGGAATAGCCCCATTAACAAGCAAGAGGCGATGCTATGCAACTCTCTCCCCAGTCCCAAGACGTTGTCCTGGGTGTGGACATTGGCGGCACCAAGATGTTCGTCGGCCTGGTCAGCCGCCAGGGCAAGATCCTGCATTCCCGCCGTTCCCCCATGCGCCGGGTCAGCCGCGAAGAGCTTTTTTCCCTGCTTTCGGAAGGAATCGCCCAGGTGCTTCAAGAGACGGACCAGCGTCCCCAGGCCATTGGCATTGGCCTCAAGGGACATATTGACGCCAACAATAACCGGATTTTGTCCAGCTCGCTGCTGGACATGGACGGCCCCTATGACCTGTGCGCCGACCTCACCCGCCGCTACGGCATTCCGGCGGCCATCGACAACGACGTGAACGCCGCCACCCTGGCGGAAGCCAGGCTGGGCGCGGGCCGTACTTCGGACCATTTCGTGTATGTCAACATCGGCACCGGGTCGGCCATCGGCGTATATGGCGAAGGGCGGCTGCTTCGCGGGCGGGGCAACGCCTGCGGCGAAATCGGCTATACCCTGTGCCACAGCCCGGGCACGGAAAGCGACCTGTTCTGCCTGGAGGACGCGGCCAGCGGCAAAGGCCTGGACAACGAAATCCGCCGGTTGCTGCCCCTGTACCCGAGCAGCATTCTTGGGTCCGCCATCGCCCAAATCTCGCCGGAAAACGGCGCCAAGGTGGAGGCGGACCAGATCTTCCAGGCCTACCAGGCCGGCGACCCCCTGGCACTGCACGCGGTAAACGGCGCGCTGGACGCCCTGGCCGTAAGCCTTGTCAACTTTGAATGCCTGCTGGATTTTGGCCTGTATCTGTTCGGCGGCGGCATCGTGACCGAGCCCTGGTTTTTCGCCGCCATGGAAACCCGGGTGCGGCGGCTGATTTGCGCCCACAGGCTGCCCTTGCGCATGGAGATGCGCATGTCCGCCCTGGGCGCGGCCAACGTGGGGCTGCTGGGGGCCTCCTGCGTGGCCTTCGGTGCGCTGGGGCCATAGGGGGACGAGGAACGAGGAACGAGGGGGACGAGGGGACGAGAGGGGACGCGCAAGGGGCGCTGCCCCTTGCATCCCCGCCAGGGGTTTGCCCTGGACCGTTCATTTGGGTTTCCCTTTGACCGCGTGAAACGCGGAAAAATAACGGGTCCAGGGGCTTGCCCCTGGTGGGGTTTC
>JAVBTE010000097.1:0-23211 GCA_031556335.1 Eubacteriales bacterium
GATCTCTTCCCCGGGCTCCAGCCCGGCAAGCACGCCGGAAAGCAGCGAACCGCGCTCCTTGGGCTTGTTCATCTCCGGCAAGGCCCCTACGCCCAGGGTGTAGCAATTGCCGATGCTGGTAAAAAAGAACAGCGTCCGGTCCGTGTCGGTTTCAAAGAAAAACCGGGGCGCGTCCTCCAGGTTCTGGTTTTCCAGGCACACGGCGGGCAGCTTGCGGTACTGCCGGGGATACATGCGCCGCAGATAGCCCGCCTTGGTAAAAGTGACCACGGCCTCCTCGGCCACCGTTTCCTCCTTCACCACCGCCTCGATGACATTCTCCACCTTTTCCAGGGTGGTGCGGCGGTCGTCGCCGTACTTGTCCGCAATCTCTTTCAGCTCGTCCTTGATGACCCTGAGCAGCTTCCGTTCGTCCGCCAAAATGGCCTCCAGCTTTTCAATCAGCTTGAGGATCTCCGCGTATTCCTTGCGCAGGGCCAAAATTTCCAGGCCGGTCAGCCGCTGCAGCCGCATGTCCAAAATGGCCTGGGCCTGTACGTCGGTGAGCTGAAAGCGCTCCATCAGGCCCGCCTTGGCCACCTTGGGGCTTTCGCTGGCCCGAATCAGCCGGATCACCTCGTCCAGGTTGTCCACGGCGATCATCAGGCCCTCCAAAATGTGGGCCCGGGCCTTGGCGTGGTCCAGATCGTACTGGGTGCGGGCGGTGACCACGTTCTTCTGGTGCCGGATGAAATGCCGGATCATGCGCCTGAGGGACAAAAGCTTGGGCTTGCCGTCGGCGATGGCCACCATGTTCACGCCGAAGGTGACCTGCATATCGCTGTATTTGTACAGATAGGCCAGGGTTTTGTCCACGTCCGCTTCCTTGCGCAGCTCGATGACGGCCCGCATGCCCGTGCGGTCGCTTTCGTCGCGGATGTCATAGATGCAGCCCAGGGCCGCCTTCTTTTCCTCGCTCAGCTTTAAGATTTTTTCCAGCATTCCGGCCTTGGACACCTGATAGGGCACCTCGGTGATGACGATCAGTTTCCGCCCGGAGCTGCCGTCCTCCACGTGGACCCGGGCCCGCAATAGCAGCTTGCCCCGCCCGGTCATGTAGGCGTTTTTCAGCTCCTCGGTGCTGAGCAAAATGCCGCCTGTGGGAAAGTCCGGCGCGGGCAGGATGGCCATCAACTCGTCCACGGTGATGTCCGGGTTGTCGATCTGGGCGATGACCGCGCTGATGGATTCCCGCAGGTTATGGGGGGGGATGTTGGTGGCCAGGCCCACGGCAATGCCGCTGGCCCCGTTCACCAGCAGGTTGGGGAAGCGGGCGGGCAGCATGTCCGGCTCTTTCAGGGTGTCGTCAAAATTCAGGCGGAAGGGCACGGTATCCTTTTCCAGGTCCCGCAGCATCTGCATGGCCAAAGGCGCCATCCGGGCCTCGGTGTACCGCATGGCGGCGGCGCTGTCGCCGTCGATGGAGCCAAAATTGCCGTGGCCGTCCACCATCCGGCCCCTCATGCTGAAATCCTGGGCCAGGCGCACCAGCGCGTCATACACGCTGCTGTCGCCATGGGGATGGTATTTGCCCAGGCAGTCGCCCACGATGCGGGCGCATTTGCGGTGGGGATTCTCGGGCACCAGGCCCAGCTCGCTCATGGTGAACAAAATGCGCCGCTGCACGGGTTTCAGGCCGTCCTCCACCCGGGGCACGGCCCGCTCCATGATGACGTGCTCCGCATAGGGGATCATGCTGTTGTGCATGACCTCCTCCATGGGCGTTTGGATGATGTTTTCGACCAGGGACGGCGTTCCGTTGTCCTTCTTAGGCATCGCTGTCCCCTCCCTTCATGGCATCGCTCACGCCAGTGAAGCTGTCCTCCCGGTTGAAATTGGCGTACTGGCTGATGTACTCCCGCCGGGGGTCCACCTTGTCTCCCATCAGAATGGTGACCATACGCTCCGCCTGGGCCGCGTCCTCGATGGTCACCTGCATCAGCTTGCGCTGCTCCGGGTCCATGGTTGTGGCCCACAGCTGTTCCGGGTTCATTTCCCCCAGGCCCTTGTAGCGTTGCAGGGTATAGCCCTTGGTGGCGCCCCTGGTCAGCTTTTGCAGCTCCGCGTCGTCGTAGGCGTACTGCACCTTGGTTCCCCGCTGCACCTTATAAAGCGGCGGCATGCCAATGAACACATGCCCTTCGGTCACCAACTCCCGCATGTAACGGTAGAAGAAGGTGAGCAAAATGGCCCGGATGTGGGCCCCGTCCTGGTCCGCGTCCGACAGGATGATGACCTTGTGGTATTTCAGCCCGTCCAGGCTGAAACTTTCGTCGATGTTGGTGCCCAGGGCCGTGATGATGGAGCGGAACTCCTCGTTGGAAAGCACCTGGTCCAGCCGCTTCTTTTCCACGTTCAAGGGCTTGCCCCGCAGGGGCAAAATGGCCTGGAACCGGCGGTCCCGGCCCTGTTTGGCGCTGCCCCCGGCGCTGTCGCCCTCCACAATGAACAGCTCGTTTTGCTCCGCCTTGCGTCCTGTGCAGCTGGATAGCTTGCCCACCAGCGGTGCGGCCTCCAGGGCGTTTTTGGTGCGGGCCACGTCCCGGGCCTTTCGGGCGGCCTCCCGCACCCGGGCGGCCTTCACGGCCTTTTCAATCAGCTGCTGGGCCAGCTCCTGGTTCTTCAGGTTTTCAAAATAAGCGGTCAGCTGCTGGGTCAGGATCATCTCCACCGCCGGACGAACCTCCGTGTTGCCTAGGCGGCCCTTGGTCTGCCCCTCAAACTGGGGGTTTTTCACCATGGCCAGCATCACCGCGGTCATGCCTTCCCGAAAATCATCGCCGCCCAGGTTGTTCTCTTTTTCTTTCAGCGCCCCAAGCCGCCGGGCAAAATCGTTCATCACCTTGGTGAAGGCGGCCTTGAAGCCCGTTTCGTGGGTACCGCCCTCGCCGGTGGGAATGTTGTTGACATAGGAAAACACGTTTTCCGTATAGCTATCCGTATATTGAATGGCCACCCGGAACACCACATCGTCCCGGGTACCTTCCAGCAAAATAGGCTGCTCAAAAAGCGGCGTCTTGTCCGCGTTCAGGTACTTTACATAGTCGCTGATGCCGCCCTCATAGCAAAACACCTGGGCGAAGCCCCCAGCCTGGGGCTTGTCCCCCGCTTGCGCAAGCTGCGCCAGCGTTTCTTCCTCCCGTTCGCCTTCCTCATCGTCCCCCGCCGGGGCGGCCACGCGCTCGTCCGTAAAGGTAATTTTGAGGCCCTTGTTCAGGTAGGCCAGCTCCCTCAGGCGGCGGCCCACGGTTTCGTGATTAAAATCGGTGGTTTCAAAAACGCTGTCGTCCGGCATAAAGCGCACCAGCGTGCCTCTCAACCGGGTGTTGCCCACAGCCTTCAAGTCCCCCTCCGGCCTGCCCGCCACGGTCTTGCCCAGCTTTTCGTCATAGCCGCTTTGAAACCGCATCCGGTAATGCCGAAAATCGCGAAACACATCCACCGTCAGCCATTTCGACAGGGCGTTCACCACCGACGCGCCCACCCCGTGCAGGCCGCCGGAATAGCTATAATTGTCGTTGTTGAATTTGCCCCCGGCGTGCAGCTTGGTGTAGATGACCTCCACCCCGGACACCTTCAGGGTGGGATGGATATCCACGGGCACGCCCCGGCCATTGTCCTGCACGCTGGCGGAGCCGTCCTTGTGCAGCGTCACCTCGATGTGGGAGGCATAGCCGCCCATGGCTTCGTCGATGGCGTTGTCCACGATCTCCCACAGCATATGGTGCAGGCCCCGGCTGCCTGTGGAACCGATATACATGCCCGGGCGCATGCGCACCGCGTCCAGGCCTTCCAGCACCTGTATATTTCCAGCGTCATAGGTTTGCGGCATCATTTTCTCTCCTCGGCGTTGCGGCTTGATTGAAGGTCTTGCGCGTTTCCGTATATTTGTGCATTCAGGAAAGTATAGCATACTTTTTGGTGGACGGACAAGGGGGGCGGATGAGGGTGGAAAGCATGCAGAAACGCCCGCATCTTTCGATGCGGGCGTTTAACACAGATTGGCTTACTTGTTCACGCTGTCCTTCAGGGCCTTGCCAGCCTTGAAAACGGGAGCCTTGGAAGCGCTAATCTTGATCTGCTCGCCGGTACGGGGGTTGCGAGCCACGCGGGCGGGGCGCTTGCGAACTTCGAAGGAGCCAAAGCCCACGACCTGGACTTTTTCGCCGCTGGCCAGCGCGTCGGTGATCACTTCGGTCACAGCGCCCAGGGCCTTTTCGGCATCCTTCTTGGTGAAACCAGTCTTTTTCACGATGGCAGCAGTCAATTCAGCTTTGTTCATTACGGGGTACCTCCTTAGTTTTTTAACCATGACACGCATGGTTCTGTACTGGAACTCCTGTGAAAGGCTTACGGTTCAATACTTTCCAGGCGAAAGCTTTACTCCGCTTGCTTTTCTGCATCCCAGTATACATCCATTTCTGATAAAGTCAAGTGTTCAACGCATTTTCCATCCTTTTTTATTGCATTTTCCATGGCCTGAAAGCGCGAAACAAAATGATTTGTGGCTGAAAACAACGCAATATCGGGGTTTTTGCCGCAAAGCCTGCAAACGTTCACAATTGAAAAAAGAACATCGCCCAATTCCTTTTCCGGGTCGGTTTCCGCGTTCAATTCCATCAAAACCTCGTCCGCTTCTTCGTGTACTTTCACCAGAGCCTCCCGGGCGCCGGCGAAATCAAAGCCCACCTTGGCGGCCTTATGCTGCACCTTCCAGGCCCGCAGCAAAGGCGAAAGCCCTGTGGATACGTCCCGCATGGCCTGGGCATGGGAGGAAATGCCCCGCTGCCGCCGTTTGATGGCCTCCCAGTTGTCCAGCACCTGCTCGGCCGTGTCCGCTTTCACGGTGCCAAAGATGTGGGGGTGCCGCTCGATCATCTTGCGGCAGATGGCCGTGGTCACGTCCAGCATGTCAAACGCCCCGTGTTGCCGGGCGATTTCCGCGTGGAACACCACCTGCAACAGCACATCCCCCAGTTCGTCATACATATGGTCCGGGTCGTCCTCCCGCACCGCGCCGATAAACTCGTAGCACTCTTCCAGCAGATGGGTCAGCAAACTTTCGTGGGACTGCTCCCGGTCCCAGGGGCAGCCGCCCGGCCCCCGCAGCCTTTGCATCACATGGACCAGATCGTCCATGTCAAACCGCTGCCGGGAAAGCATGGGCACCCCGGGCACATAGGCGGCGGTCAGGTGGTCGTACCGCTTTTGCCGGTCCAGTTCGCTGAGCTGGAAGCAGCGGCTTTGAAGGGCGCCATCCTCTGTTCCCTCAAAAAACAAAATCTCGGTTTCCGCGGGCAGCAATTCCAGCAGCTTCAGCTTGCAGTCCCCGGCGCATTCCCGGCTGTGCAATTCCATCAGCAGCAGGGGTTCCTCCGGGGTCATCCGCGCGCTTTCAAACGCAGACGCGGCCATCAGCCGCACCATGGCGCTTTGCAGCCCTGCCAGGGCCAGGCAGCGGTCCCCGTGGCCGACCCCGGCCAACACCTCCATCACCAAGTCCCTGGGCCGCAGCTTTTGCAAAGCGGCCACCGTGGCGTCGGTTACAGCGTCGGCCACGGCATAGGAAACCGGCCGCTCCTCGCTCATTTCCATCAGCCGCACCGCCGCCGCCTGGTTGAACACGTCAAAATCCTCGCATTCCTCGTACAGGAAATCCAGGGTGGTAAAAGGGATTCCCTCCCGCCGCAAATACTCCGCCACGGGGTGGCGCTCCGTGCGCAGCACCAGGGTCTCCGCCTCCTTCAAGGCCCGAACCGACCCCAGGGTCAGCATTTCCTCATTTCCCGTGCTGATGGGAATCACTGTGATTTTCTTCATGATGTTCTCCTTCTGTAAATGGCGCGAATCAGGCCCCGGCCTTTTGCTTGCGCCTGAACCGCCGCAAAAACGGCTCCACATCCTCCCGGGTCATGGCCCCGGTCCACAGGGCGAACGCCGCAAAACAAGCCACTCCCGCCAGCACCAGCAAAACGGTCCAACCCCGGCCCTGGGGCAAAAAGCGGTCCCCGGCGAAGAGCACCACCCCCATCAGCGCGGTGGCCAGCATGGGCTTCAAAAGCGTTTCTTTCACGTCCATTTTCATCCGGGCGTGCTTGTAGGTGAAATACAAGTTGGGCACCATGGCGATGGTATAGCAGGCGATGGACGCGATGGGCGCGCCGTAGATGTTCACCTCAGGCATCCGGATCAAGGTGTTGTTCAAAAAAATCTTCACCAGCACCCCGGCAATGAGGGCATACATGGGGATGCGCTGCTTGCGCATTCCCTGCAAAATGCCCTCGCTGGCCTGGGTCACGGTAAACAAAACGATGGTGAGGCTGGAAAGGCTGAGCAGCTCGGCGGTCATTTGCAAATCCGCCGGCGTGGAAAAGGGAAACAGCATGGATAAAAGCCGCGCGCTGAGCAAACTCATGCCGATGGAGCAGGGAAGGCCCGTTAAAAAGGCATAGCGCACGCCCATGCCGCATTGCCGCTGCACGGCCTTCTGGTCGCCCCTGGCCATAGCGTCGGCAATGGCGGGCACCAGGCTCATGGCGATGGCAATGGACAGCGCGGTGGGCACGTTAATCAGCGAGATCACAAAGCCGGAATACCGGCCATACACCGCCCGGGCTTCATCCAGCGCAAATCCCGCGTCTTTCAGGCGGTTTAGCAGCATGCCGCTGTCAATGAAAGAGGACAGGGGGATGACCAGGCTGCCCAGCGCCACGGGAATGGACAGGGCCAAAAGCTGGCGGACCAGGGTTTTGGCGGGCCGCACCGGCAAGTCTTCGATTTGCGGCCTGGCAAGGAAGGTTCTCCGGTTGCGCCGGTACATGATGAACATGTACAGCAGCGCCGCCGCCTCGGCCAGCGTGGTGCCCAGCAGCACAAAGGTCACGGCATGAACCACGGAAATCCGCATGCCCAAATAGGCCAACGGCAGAATGATCACGATTTTCCCCACCTGTTCAATCAGCTGGGAAATGGCGGTGGGCACCATGTTCTGCTGGCCCTGCATAAACCCGCGAAAGGCGGACATAGAGCACACCAGCAGCACCGACGGGGCGATGGCCATAAAGCCTGTCCGCGTGTCCGGGTCCCCTGTGCGGCTGGCCAGCTCCGGGCTGAACACGATCATCAAAATCATGGAGAGGCAGCCCAGCACGCCCAACAGGCACTGGGCAATGTGAAACACCCGCTTGGCATTGCGGGGGTCATCCTTGGCCAGACTATAACTGACCATGCGGCTGATGGCCACCGGAATCCCCGCCGAGGAAAGGGACAGCAGCATGCTATACGTGGGAAACACCAGCCCATACATGGACAGGCCGTGTTCCCCGACGATCCACGCGATGGGGATGTTATAAAGCACGCCCAGGAACTTGCAAATGAACCCGACGGAGCTAAGCACCCCCATTCCGCTTAGAATGGATTTTTGCTTTTCACTCAAAGGGAGACCTCCCATGCGTTGTTACACTGCGGCAAAAAGAAAACCGCAACATGCCCATTATAAGCATTCTGTTGCGGTAGCGCAAGCGGGATATCACACCGGGCGCCAGGTGCGCAGCGGACCACCTGGCGTTTATTGCTCCATCTGGCGGCCCACGATGCCCGCCGCGGTCTCGGCCACCTTCATCTCGGTATCGCCCATTTTGGCGCCCTGTTCCTTGCTGAGCAAAAGCACCGCGCCGATGGCCTCGCCATCCGCGATGATGGGCGACACCACCTGGGCGGTATAGCCGCTGATGTCCTCCTCGTTGGTGATGGCCACGATCTTGCCCCCGGCCTGCCGGTTGATGGCCAGGGTCTGCCGGTTGGCAATGGCCGTTTCCAAATCGTGGCTGATGGGTTTGTCCGACAGTTCCTTTTTGCTGACGCCGCTGGCCGCCACCACCTGGTCCCGATCCACGATGCAGGCGATATGGCCCATAGAACGAAATAGAGATTCCGTATAATCCTTCGCAAATGCCGCCATTTCCCCGATGGGGGAATATTTCTTCAGAATTACTTCGCCGTCGCGGTCCGTATAGATTTCCAAGGGGTCGCCCTCCCGGATGCGCAACGTTCTGCGAATTTCTTTGGGAATAACCACCCGTCCCAGTTCGTCAATTCTGCGCACGATACCCGTTGCCCGCATGATTTGCCTGCCTCCTTGATGGCAACCGCTAAAATGCTTGCCGCATTGCTTTGCCGTTTGTCTTTGCATCCCTAGTATGGAATTTTGAGGGGGCTTTATGCGGGGGAAAGAAATGGGAATCGCTTTCTTTTGAGGGTTGAAAGTGAATAAAGTGGAAGGGATTTGTGGCGGAGCGGAGTGGTGCTGTGAATCGTTCTTTTGCAGATGCGGTGTGGGAAGAGCAGTTTACGTAGCAAAAAACGATACAGAGTATCAGCCCCATCATTCACGACAGTTGAACCCACCCTTCCTCTGGTGCCTATCATTTTCACCTTTCCTGTGCTATGATATCGACTGAATCGCAAATGATCCCACCACTTTATCCACGATACAGAAGGAGTTTACCAATGAACTTGCTGCTACGGATTGTTCGCGCCTCGCTGGGGCTTGTGTTGTTTGGGTTTGGCGTATATTTGACCATTCAAGCGAATATCGGGCTGTCGCCCTGGGATGTGTTCAGTATGGGCGTATCCAATCATTTCCCCGTGACCTTCGGCACGGCAAGCGTCATCATCAGCCTGATCATCATCCTGGTTGACCTGCTGATGAAGGAGAAAATCGGGCTTGGCACCCTGCTGGACGCGGTGATCGTGGGCAAAAGTGTGGATCTGTTCCTGTGGTTGGGGGTGGTGCCCCCTCAACAGAACCTGCTCTCCGGCATGGTTGTTATGTTCATCGGTCTGCTGCTCATGAGCTTTTCGCAGTTCCTGTACATGTCCGCCGGGCTTTGCTGCGGCCCGCGGGACGCCATACTGGTGGGCATCGGCAAGCGCGTGCGGGCTTTGCCCATTGGGTTTGTCAACATCGGCATTCAGCCGATTGTGCTGCTTGTGGGCTATTTGCTGGGCGGGCAGGTGGGCGTTGGCACGCTGGTTTCCGTGGTCGGCATCGGGTTTACCATGCAGCTTGTGTTTCGTTTGCTGCGCTTTGAGCCCCGCGATGTGGTACACCAGGGGCTGGGCTTTGTCCAGAGGACAACAGCAAAGAGCTAAGATGTGAAGATTGCTTCGCATACCCACGCTTGGCATCCCTGTGGTATATCCAAAGCGCAATGACGATCTCATGTGGAGGTGCAAATGGCAAAGTTATGGCATAAAGAGGATGTGGTGATGCTTGCGCCGTTTCCGGCGCTGGCGATCGGCGCAATCGTGATGCATCAAAACGCAATAAGCCCCTTTGTCTATGGGCAAAACGTCATCAGCTATTTGGCGTCAGGGTTTTTCTTGCTTTTCTTCGGGGCCAGACCGGCAGTTTCCAGGCGCGGCAACCGGTTTCAGCTGGCAATGCTTGCCGTCGGATGTCTGGCGCTGGCCGCCACTTTTCTGGATCGTGGATTGGAAAATGTACATCGCTGGCTGGCAATCGGAAATTTCCGCCTGTCTATCGCCAGCCTCGTAGTGCCCTGCATGATCATCAGCCTCGGCACACTCTTCCGCCAAGGAGCGGTGGCGCTTCCCAGCGTCCTTGCCACGCTTGTTTCTCTGCTGCTTTTTTTGCAGCCGGATGCATCGCAGCTGTCAGCCTTTGCGGTTTCTGTCGCCTTTTTGGTTTGGAGGCAGGTGAAGCATTCCTTTTTGAAGTACGATGTGGTACTGCTCTTTGCTGCCGCCGTCAGTTATTCATGGATGCACATTGATGCCCTGGCGCCTGTGGCGCATGTGGAGGGTATTTTGCGAATGGCTGGGGATATGGGGATGGCCTGGCTTTTAGTAGGCATTGCCTCCCTGGCCTTGTTGCCGGCGCCGTTCCTCTGGTTCTCCAAAAAATCCGCCCTGGCAAAGGCGGTTGGCTTATATTATCTCGTTATTTTGATTTCCACCTTCTTGGGAAATTTCCCCGTGCCGTTTATGGGGTTTGGCATCTCGCCCATTCTTGGATACCAAATGGCGCTGTTCTTTTTACGGAGAGAAAGACTTTCATGAAGTTGAGGTCAGGGGGAACCGCAAAAGGCGTTCACAAGCTCCAGCAACGCGTCTTTGCCCCCTGAAAGGGAACTCATTAGCATAAAACGCTTATCCGCAAAAACATCCGACACGCAACGGCTTACCCATTCCTCCATTGGGGGGAAAGGGGTTGCGCTCATGCTCTGTTGAATGAGCGCGTCCTTCTCTTGGGCGCCCATGCCCATGGAAAGAAAAGTCCTGCTTACCACACGGCCTTGCCTGACCACAAAAAGGATGCATTCCGCCGCGCGGTAAGCGCGAACGAGTACAATGGCATCCTGGTTTTCTTGGATGCGGAACCACTTCTGGCTTTTTTTTCGCAACTTCTCAAGGCTTTCCAGGTTTTCATGAACGATCGCGGCCTTTTCAAAGGCCAAGTTTCGCATATGCTCCTGAAATTCCTGAGCGAGCCGGTCCATGGACGGCACCCGTCCACCGCCAAGCAATTTCATGATCTCTTCTATGTCCGCACGATATGCGCTTGGGTCTATCTTTCCGGCGCAGGGCCCTGAGCATTTGCCAATGGAATGGTACAGGCACGGCTTGCCTGGAAGCGGCGATTTCAAGCACAAGGGGGTTTTCCACACGCCGCTGAGCGTATCAATGGCTTCCTGTGCATCATACACGTCAAAGAAGCTGCCAAAATACTCGGCCCCATCCTCCGCCGCTTCGGGCTCGATGGTCAGGGCCGGGTATGGATGGGTCGTATCAATGCGGATAAAGGGGTGCGGCGTGTCCCTCTTCATTTGAGAATTGAACCAGGGCTTCCGTTGCTTGATGAGGCGGTATTCCTCAATCAACGCGTCTGTTTCGGAAGGGGTCAGCAAAAACTCCACATCCGCGATTTGACGGATCAGTCCCTTGATTCGCTCATCCTTTTCCGCCGCCGCAGTAAAATAAGACCGCACCCGCGCATGGAGCGATTTCGCTTTTCCCACGTAGATCGTGTTTCCCATATCATCTTTGAAAAGATAGCAGCCCGGTTGTTTGGGTGCGGTCGTGACTTTGGATTTCAGCAGTTCATTCATAGCGGCTCCATCCCTTGATATCTGACCGTCACAGTATACCGCAGAAGGCGAATGGATTCAAACGCAACATGAACCATTCCGTTCATAGGCGAGGTCCAGAAAAGTCCAAGAAAAAAGGTGTGAAAGAAAGCGCTGCCGTCGAAAGTCTCCATAGAATCGCGCGGCAAAAATAACATCTTATTTCCGGAAAATTTCTGACGCTCATAACTTTCCCCCAGGAATATCCGTCCTTCTAAGTGAAACCGGTTATCATGGACAAAGGAGGCTCCCATGGATGAACGAGGCTTTACGAGCGCGGTGAACCAGCACCGGGACATGCTCTACCGCGTTGCGTATACCATACTGCATAACAGTGAGGACTGCGCGGACGTGCTGCAAGAAGCGCTGATCAAGGCATGGCAAAAGCTGGACACGCTGCGGGATGATGCCCGCTTTCGTGGCTGGGTGGTCCGCATTGTGGTGAATTGCAGCCGCGACATGCTGCGCAGGCGCAAAGTGCGCATTTTTGAATTAACAGAGGACATCCCGGCTCCTCAGGCCGAGGATACGCATGTGGACGAGGCGTTGCGGTTACTGGACGAACGCTTGCGCCTTCCCCTTGTTTTGCACTACCTGGAAGGGATGTCTGTGCGGGAGATCGCCGACGCACTTGGGCTGCCCCAGGGGACGGTCAAAAACCGCATGTATCACGGCCGGGAAAAGTTGGCACAAATTCTGGGCGAGGAGGATGAGTCTATATGAAAATTTCCCAAGCGCTGCTGCTTCGGGCATATCCGCCTACGCCGCCACAGGTGCACACACGGATCGATGAAACGCTTTTGGCCCTTCATCGGCAGGCGGCACAGTTGCCCCCCAGGCGTTATGCAAAGCGCTTGCGCTTTGCCACGGTGCTACTGGCGCTGCTGGTGCTGCTCACGGCCATTGGCGTGGCGGCGGGGATTCACTTCGGGGTTTTTGATTTCATGGAACAGTTTTTTGGGCAAACAGGCATGCTGCCAGAGGCCACCCATCTCATACAAACCGAACTTACCCGTATGGAAACGGCGCATACGACGGTTACAGTATCTCAAGCCGTATACGACGGCGGAAACCTGCGCCTGGTGTACAGTGTACGGGAGAAGGGCGCGGCCCTTCCCATTTCAGCGGAGGAACTGAACAACGCTGGCAGCGCTTTTCGCAAAGCGCTGGAGGCGGATGGCGTCAGCCCATGGGGATGCGACTGGTTTTCTGTGGACGGAACGGAATACGCCATGACGGCCGGGTCCACAGGGGCCACAATTCCGGGCTCGGAAAACGGGGAAATACTGTGTTACATGGATATTTCCCTGGCATCCTCGGGGATCATCCCTCAAGATGATTTCAACGTGAGCTTGCCCATCGTCCGCCAAGGGAAAAACGCTTGGCAAACCCTTGATTTTACCGTCAAAGCAAGGATGGCGGCATCGAACCAGCCTGCAAAGCAGGTAAACGGCGCGACCGTCACAGTGCGAAGCGCATTTCTGTCCCCCGTGCGCGGATATGTCAATCTGCACATCCAAATCGATGACGGCCTCCCCCTTTTGCAGGCCAGCCTGTTATTGGCCGATTGGCAGGACGCCGTCCTGGTGGACGGGCAAGGGAAAGAGCTTGCAAAACGCTGTGAATTTCAAGTCCTAGCGGAAGAGGAAGGCGCGAGCTGCGATTATGGCTACACCTTTTTTCCAACCGACGCGGCCCAGGTGTACATTGCGCCCACCGTGGTCGACAAGAACGACCGCTGGTTCCCGGATATGACGCAGGCGATTCAAATCAAATAGGGGCAGGTAGCCGGCCCTCAAAAATACACAGGAGGATGACCTTATGAAAAAAGCACCATTGCTTCTGCTGGTTTTGGCAATCCTCGCGCCGCTTCATTCACTGGCGCAGACGCAATACGCGAATATTGTGGGCTTACGGGAGCAAACCCCTGCGCGCTGGACGCAAAGCTACAAGACCAAGTGGCGCACGGTGGAGGTGGACGCGGCGGTCCATCTGCCGGACACGGGGGCGGTTCCCATTGTGAAGGTGACCTATAACGTGCCTGACACAGTGCCCACAGCGGAACAAAGCGGATGGGCGGAAGTGGAACGGCGCTACAACGGTTTGGTTTTGCATAACGGCTGGAAACAAGCGCCCAAGAGCGTGGACGGCAAGCGTGTCAATCAAAACCCGGAGGCGAAGGAAACCTGGCGCAGCGGGTTTACGCCCGAGAGCCAATACATTCCCATGAGCGACATCACCTATGGCGAGATCTGCGCCATGATACGGGAAAATCTTTCCGGCTTCGGCTATGATCCCGACCAATTTGATTTGGAAACGCCAGTGGAAATGTGGGCGCAGCACTGGTTTCTATATGGGTATAAAAAGGATGCTTTGCCCGGGCAACTCTTTCTGCATGCACGCCAAAAGCTGAACGGACTGCCCATTTTCCACCATATTCAGGAGGCTGTGAGCGACCGCTACCACGGCGAAAGCCCTACGGGCGAAATGTGGGCACGCTTTCAACTGACCGCAGGATACGATGGTTATGGTGAAAACCTCAGCCATCTTTTCGTCAACGCTGCCAAGCCCGTTGAAATCCTGGCCGAGGACGTACCCCTTTGCACCTTTGACAAGGTGGTGGCGGCCATAGAACCGGAGATCAACGCCGGGCACATCCGCAAAATCTACGAGGCAGAGCTTGGCTATGTGGTTTACAACGAGCCAGGGGTATACTTTTCCCGGAAGGAACCGCTGGTGGAAGGGAGAACCCCGCCCAAGGAAATGGAAAAGGCCGTGGCTAAAATTATGGAAGAGCACGAAGCCGCACGGTATTATCTGCGCCCCATGTGGCAGGTAAATTGCCTATGGGTCAAAAACCCCAGCGGCAAACTCAGGGAAACCGCCAGCTACACCACAGACGAACGGAATTCGCTGGATTACTATCAACTGCTGGTGGACGCGCAAACAGGGGAATTGGTGCAGGAAAGCACTGCGCAGGACCGCTGCGAATTCAAGGGTTTTATCTCGTGGGACGAGGCTATATCATCCTCACCCTGACCGATTCGAGCAACGGTGCAAAACTTCGGCCCACGGGCGAAACCGCAGTCGCGGTCTGGCCCGTGCGCCGATCATGATATTTGGACCTCGCTGCGCAGTTCCACAATCCTTTATGGGCGTTCCTGTGATCTACTCCCGCCCAAGAAGTTCAACCTCTTCCCCGCCTGGCCCTTGCAAAAAGCATAGGGTAAGCACCGGGCCTGCCTTCATTTCACGCTTGACCGGGTACCCATTGGCTGCCAGCTTTTCTTTTGTGGCTGCCAGATCCTCCACATCAAAGCCCACGCTGAAACCGGAGTATTGTACCCCTTCCTCTGCGGGAACCAGCTCCAAATTCGGTTCTCCCTCCACGCCCAGGAAAATCAGCTCCTTGTCCGGTCCAATGGGCTGTCTGCGAACAATGGGCATTTCAAGCAGCGTGTGATAAAAGTAAAGCGCCTTTTGCATATCCTGAACGTGCAGGGTCGTTAGGGAAAATTTCATTGTGACCAGCTCCTTTCAAAAATGTGGTTCAAAGGCCTTTGTATGAAAGAAGGAACCCCCTTCACTTGCCAGGGGTTCCTTCTTATCCGTGGTGGTGGGATTAGTAGGGCTCGAACCTATGACCTCCACGATGTCAACGTGGCGCTCTAACCAACTGAGCTATAATCCCGAGTGACGTAAAAAATTATAGCATGCATTGGGTGGAATTGCAAGATCGAATGCGGCGTTTTCGCGTTCATTCTTTGTACGGGTGTCAATGATGTGTGAAAAAAAGGTCCCCTTGGGCGCCATCATCTAAAATTAAGCAGGTTCTAATGAAATGTTTACCAGAGTCTCAAGCATCTCACGCGGGGGTGTGCTATTCTGATGCTGGCCCAAGAAACCGGAACGACAAAAGGAGGAACCATCTGATGAGTGAAAATATGCTGCGTGACATTGAATACCTGCGGGAGAAGGCCGATATTACCTATGAAGAAGCGGCGGCGCTGCTGGAGGAGAACGGCGGCGATGTGGTGCGCGCGCTGATGGCCCTGGAACAGCAGGGCAAGCTGCGGGACCGGGACGCCCAGCCCCAGTGGCGCGCACAGTGCCACGAGGAATGGCATAACGACGCCCGCGAGGCCAAGGAAAAGGCGAAAACGGTCTTGCAAAAAGCACTTCGCAGCCGGGTTGTAATCCAGCGGAAGCGGGAGGACGGCGGCGAGGAAACCGTGCTGAACATGGGCGTGCCCATTGTGGCGGGCGCCGCCGTCATGGCCCCCTGGCTGGCCGTCGCCTCCGCCGCCGCCGCCGTGGCCACAGGCTGCCGCGTAAAGCTGGAAAAGGACGGCGGAAAAGCCCAAAACGAGAATTGCTAAAGGGTTGACCGATTCATTAGGAACCCGCCGGGTGAACATGCCCGGCGGGTATTTTTGCCCATATGGTTAGTCCATCCGATTGGTAAACACGGCCTCGGTCGGCTGCCCCTTGTTTTCGCATTGTGCTTCCACCCGCAAAACCCCATACCGGTCCGTTACCCAAACAGTAAACGTCAGCACGCTTTTGTCGTAGGCCATGCCCGGGGTTTTGCCCCGGGTTTGCGTAACGGTATAGGCATACTCTCCCGGCGCGGTAAAGGAAATGGGGCCAAAGTCGCTCTTCCCCGGGCCCTGAACCGTAAGCGGTTTCTTTTTGCCCATGGTGTTTCCCGGCATCGGGCACAGGGGGGATTTTTTGGCAAGGGTAAAGGCATACTCCTCCCGGCTTTCCCCGCCGCCCTCCACCCGGATTTCAATCCGCGGCGTCCATTCCACCGGCTCCGGCGTATACACATTGGTCAGGTCCGCCGTCACATTGCCCTTCACATCCGTGGCCGGGCTGGCCAGAAACGTGATATATCCGGTGAGGGGCGTTTGCGTTACGGTGTATTCATAGGGCACGCCGTTTTCGTCGTACTTGTGCAGGCCAGAAAAAGCATAGCCCTTCTGGGCCTGGCTGGCGGTGGTCTGGGCAAAGGGCACGTCCTCTTCCCCGTGGTTGGCGTTGTTGCGCCACAGCCGGAGGGTGGCGGTGGGCTTTTGCATGGCGGCGTCCAACGGTTTGCCGTCCTGCCGCTGCCACTTGATTTCTCCGCTGACCGTTACCGTGGGCATCCGGTAGCGGTTGGTGATCACGAGGGTTCCGTCCGCATCCATGCCATATTCCGTCTGGTAATCCGGCAGGGGCAGCTCCTCCACGGCAAACCCATGCCCAGCCGCGTCCCCCTTGCTGAGGGCAAAGGTATGCGTCCAGTCCTCCTCGCCGGTCAGCGGGATGGGTGCGCCTTTGTTTTTCCCGTCCCGCTTCAATTGCAGCTTCACCCCGTCCGGCTGGCCCGCCACCAGCGCGCCCTCGTGGCTCCAGGCAACGCGAACGCGAATGGCCAGGGCCTCCGGCATTGCGTGGGTAACGGTGGTTCCTCCAATGATGGCGGCAAGGTTTGCGGGGACCTCCTTTTCCGCCACCCGGTACTGGTAGGGCGCGCCCTTGCCGTCATATTCCGGCAGGCCGTCAAAGCGGTAGGCCCAGCGGTCTTTTTGCGGAGCGTCCGCCCCGTTCACGGTAAGGGTTTGCAGGCTTTTTTTATTTTGGAACAGCTCCAAGGTGATGCTCTTAGGCCTTTGGATATCCCCCTCCGGGTTCCAGACCGCCTCGCCCCGGAGGGACAAAAGCCGCAAAGCGCTGGTCACGGTGAACCCCGCCTCGGCATTCCCCGCAATGGTTTGCGCGTAGTTGGGGCTTGCCCCGGTTTCGGCCACGCTGTACACAAAGGCCTCGCCCTCCATATTCGCCGGCTCCACCGGCGCAAAGACATGCTGCCAGCAGTCCGGACCGGCATCTCCCCCGCCCGCGAAGGTCTCCACAGCCACCACTTCCGGCCCCGCCCCGCCATCCCTGGCCGGTGCGCGGCTCAGCACCAGCGTTACCTCTTTGGGGCGCAGTTTCAGGGCGTTGTGGTCGTCCTGCCAGGCCAGGGACACGGCAATTTCCAGGGTGGCCGGCGCGGCCAAGCCGCCCCCCGTCCCAAGCCCCGGCGTCGCCTGGAACGCCAATAAAGCGGCAATCATCAGGAACGCAATTCTTTTTCGGATGCGCATCACACGTGGCCCCCTTTGTGGTCGCAAGCGTTTTTGGTTTTTACAGGTAAGAATCATGGTTTTTCCGATTCCTTTCGATTATACCCCATCCGCCGCCAGGATGCATTCTTTTTCTGTTTTTCCAAAACGGCAGAGGCCCTTGCGGTGTTCCCGCAAGGGCCTCTGTTATTGATTCCTTTTCCCGTTACGCATCCACCAAATCTTTATGGGTGGGCAGCCAGTTCAGCACATCCTGGACGTGGGCGTCCCAATAGTTCCAGTCATGCACGCCCGGATGGGTTTCATAGACGATTTTGACCCCCAGGCTCTCCGCCTTGCGGAAAAAACTGTCGTTGGTGGGCAGGATGAAATCCTCCCTGCCGCAGCACATGTACATGTCCGGAAGCCGGGTTTTTTTGGCGCAATGGGCCGCCAGCAGCGCGCCCAGGTCATCCTTGTCGGTAATCGTGATGCTTTCCCCAAAGGCGGCCTTGCGGTAATTGAGGGGCATCTTGGTGATGTGCTCCTCGGTGCCCTTGTGCAGCTCCCGCATATCCAGCGCCCCGGAAATGCTGGCGGCGCAACCAAAGGTTTCGGGATACTCAAAGGCGATGCGGAAAGTACCGTAGCCGCCCATGGACAGCCCCGCAATAAAGGTGTCCTCCCGCCGGGGGGACAGGGGGAACATTTTGCGCATCAGCTGGGGCAATTCCTGCCCCACATAGGCCAGATAGTTTTCCCCGTGCACCATGTCCTGGTAGCAGCTGTTTTCCGCCGAGGGCATCACCACCGCGATCTTCTTTTCCTCAGCGTAACGCTCGATGCTGGTGCGGCGAAGCCAGTCGCTGCCGTCGCCATAGCTGCCATGCAGCAGGTAGAGGGTCTGGTACTTGCCCTGGGGCCGGAACTAGTCGATGCCGCCGCCATACAGATGGTCATCGGCGGTGGTGGTGGGCAGGACCACGTGCACCACCGCGTTTTTCAGCAAGCTGGGAGAATAAAAGCTGCACTGGATATATGCCATTTTCTGACCTCCTCACTCCGCCACGGGGCGGTCGCTGAGCCCCAGCCACTGGAGCCCGCGCTGGATGTGGGTATCCCAATAGTCCCAATCGTGGATGCCGGGGTGTTCCTCATAGGTAACAGGCACGCCCGCCTCCTGAAACTTTTTCAGGGCGCTTTGGTTGATGGGGTACACAAAGTCTTCCGTTCCGCAGCTGACGAAGATCCTGGGCAGGGCCTTGCCCTCCCCCATGCGCTTTTTCGCCAGCTGAAACAGGTCGGCGTTTTCCAGATTGATGATGTTTTCCAGGTCAAAAGGCGCTTTCAGGCCGCCTCCCCGCACTGCGGCGGTCAAGGCCTCCACGTCCAGCGCCCCGGACAGGCTGATGGCGGCGGCGAACTTCTCCGGCCTTTCCAGCGCCAGCTTCACCGCGCCATAGCCGCCCATGGACAGGCCCGCCACATAGGTGTGCTCCCGCTTTTGGCTCACGGGGAACATCTTGTTCACAAACCGGGGCACCTCGTCCAGCAGATAGTCCAGATAGTTGGAGCCGTACCGCATGTTCTGGTAAAAGCTGTTGGAGGCCGAGGGCATCACCACCGCCAGCTTGTGCTCCTGGGCATAGCGCTCCACGCTGGTCAGCCGACCCCAGTCGGTATAGTCTCCATAGCCGCCGTGCAGCAGGTACAGCACGGGGAACCGAACCCCGTCCGTAAAATAGTCCGAGTTTTTCTGGTTCAGTAGTTCATCCGAGTTGGGCGTGGGGATGAATACGTTCAGATCCGTGCCAAAGCACAGCGTGGGCGAAAAAAAGTTGCATTGACAAAAGGCCACTCAAACCCCTCCTTCATGTTGCGCTTCCATTGCATGTTCAAAGCAGCGCCACCCCGCCGGGCGAAACCGCCGCCTCCCATCCCACCAGGCCTTCCAGCCGGGGGGCGGCAGGGCCCGGCTGGGGCGTCCAGTCCATGAACTGATAAATCTCCAGCACCATCCCGGCGCTTTCCAGCATGACGCAGCGGATTGTCCCTTCCACCGGGTTTGCGTTGGTGACAGGCTCAAAGCAGCGGGAAAAGCCCCGTTCCTCAAAAAACGCCATCTCCGCCTCCAGGCTTGCCGAGGGCAACCCCACATGGTCCAGGCCGCTCAAAAGCGGCTTCCCTTCCATGCTCCGCCCCTTTTCCCGCCGTTTTTGGCTCACCTCAAAGCGCACGCCAAAGGGGGCCATGAACTGGAAATAATCCTCCCCTTCCCCAAAAACCTTGGGGTTGAAGGCGATGCTCTCCAGCGGAAGCCCTTTTTGGCGCAGGTCCGAAAAGGCTTCTTCCACGTTTCGGGTGTTCAGCGCGATATGGGCCAGCCCGGTGGCGTACTCGCCGTCTTTGGGGGCGGGTGGCTCCGGCGCGTCGCCCTTTGTCAGGTACAAAACGCAGTTGCCATTGGCCAAAACCCGGGTTTCGGTCGCCGGAGAGGGCCGTTCCTCAAAAAACAAATGCTGTTTCAGCCAGCGGGCCGCTTCCTCCGGTTCTTCCACCCGCAGCAATATCCCAGGCGGGCTTTGCAATGCCCGGGCAGGCGTCATCCGCTTACCTTCTTTTTGGCGCTGGCCTGGGCCCGCACGCCCTTGATGTAGTCCACATAGACGGCCACCAAAATCACGGCGCCCTTCAAAATGATCTGCCAGAAGGAATCGATGCCCATCAGGTTCAGACCGTTGTTCAGGAGGCCAATGATCAGCGCGCCGATCACCGTGCCGCCAATGTAGCCATAGCCGCCGCCCATGCTGGTACCGCCCAGCACCACCGCGGCGATGGCGTCCATTTCCGCGCCGTCTCCCGCCAGGGGACTGCCGGAATAGCTGCGGGCCGATAGCACGATGCTGGCCAGGGCGGCCATCAACCCGCTGAACACGTAGATGAACATGCGGATCTTGCGAATTTTGATGCCGCTGAACTGCGCCGCCTGCTGGTTGCCGCCAATGGCGTAAATGTGCCGGCCCAGCCTGCTTTTGTTCAGCATCAGGTACAGGCAGAAGAGCAGAATGGCCAAATACACAACCGGCAGGGGGATAAAGCCCAGGTACCCTGTGCCCAGGTTGATGAAGGCCCGGTCGTTGATGCGGACCGTGGTGCCGCCCGTGTACACATAGGCCGCGCCCCGAAGGATGCTGGCCATGGAGAAGGTGACGATAAAGGGCGGCAAGGTGGTGCTGGAAATGAGGAAGCCGTTGATGGAGCCCACCAGCCCGCCCACAGCCAGACAGGCGACGATGACCAGCGGAATGGGCAAGCCCATATTCAATAGCGTACCGGCAATCACGCCGCACACCGCGATGATGGAGCCCACGGACAGGTCGATGCCGCCAGCGATAAGGATGATGGTCATGGCGCTGGCCAGGTACAGATTGGTGGAAATCTGGCGCAGCACGTTAAAGATATTCTTTTGGGTCAGAAAAATGGGCGAATTCAGCGAGATGATGATGCAAATCGCCACCAGGCCGATCAAAATACCGGCGTTCCGCTTGAAATAGGTTTTTACGCCGTGAAGCCAATTGCTTCCCCGGGCAGGTTTTGTCACGGTTCCGTTCATTGGATATCCCCTCTCTTTGGGCGCTCGTCGGGGCGTTGCGCCGTTGTTTCAATCTGCATCTTCCCCCTGACCGCGTTTCACGCGGCCAGTAAAGGGTTCAGGGCAAAGCCCTGATGGGGTGCAGGGGTGAAACCCCTGCCGCGTCCCCCCGTCCCTACATCTTCACCGCGTACTGCATGATCTTCTCCTGGGTGGCCTCATCCCGGTCCAGGATCTTGGTGATGGTACCGCCGCACATGACGGCGACGCGGTCGCTCATGTTCAAAATTTCGGGCAGCTCCGAGGACACCATAATGATGGCGACCCCCTTCCGGGCCAGCTCGTTCATGATGGCGTAAATCTCGCCCTTGGCTCCCACGTCGATCCCCCGGGTGGGCTCGTCCAGAATGAGCACCTTGGGTTGCGTGGCCAACCAGCTGGAGATGACCACCTTTTGCTGGTTGCCGCCGGAGAGGGAGGCGATGGACACCTCGCTGTTGGGGGTGCGCACGCTCAGGCTTTTCACATATTGATCGCAAAGCGCCTGTTCTTTGGCGCTGTCGTAAAACACAAAATGAATGAATTCCTTCAGCACCTTCAGCGTGGTGTTGAACCGCACGCTTTGAATGGGAAAGATGCCCTCGTCCCGGCGGCTTTCCGGCACCAGGCTGACCCCCGCGGCGATCATCTGGGCGGAATCCTTGACCACAAGGGGCTTTCCATCCAGCTCAACGGTGCCGGAGGTGATTTTGTCTATGCCAAAAATGGCCTTCATAGTTTCGCTGCGGCCAGCCCCCATCAGCCCGGAAAAGCCAAGGATCTCGCCGCGCCTCACCTCGAAGCTTACGCCCTGCACCTTGTCGCTGCAAAGGTCCTTCACCCGCATGACCACATCGCCGCATTCGTTAAAGTCCCGCACATAGTAGTGCTCCATGGCCCGGCCCACCATCATGCGGATCAGCTCGTCCTTGTTGGTGTCCTTCACCACGCGGGTGCCTACGCATTTCCCGTCCCGCATCACCGTTACCCGATCCACGATCTGCTCCAGTTCGCTCATGCGGTGGGAGATATAAACAATGCCTAGCCCCTGGGCCGTCAGCCGCCGGATGCACTCAAACAGCGCGTCCACTTCCTTGTCCGCCAGGGAAGAGGTGGGTTCGTCCATCACGATGATGCGGGAATGGAAGGACGTGGCCTTCACAATCTCCACCATCTGCTGCTGGGCAATGGTCAGGTGGGCCACCAGGGTCTCCGGACCGAAGGGCAGGTGAAACTCGCTGAGCATGGCCTGGGTTTCCTCGTGCATCTTGCTCCGGTCGATCAGGCCCAGGGCGTTTCTGGGCTCCCGGCCCAAAAAAATGTTTTCCGCCACGGAAAGGTAGGGAACCAGCACCAACTCCTGATGGATAATGGAGATCTGGTTTCGCTGGGCGTCCGCCACGCTCTGAATGGTGACGGGCTGCCCCTCAATGAAGATCTCCCCGGCATCCATGGCATAGATGCCGCCCAAAATTTTGATCAGCGTGGACTTTCCCGCGCCATTTTCTCCCAGCAGCGCATGTACCTCGCCGGCACGCAGCTCCAGGTGCGCATCGTCCAGCGCGATCACGCCGGGAAAGGTTTTGCGAATGCCTTTCATTTCCAGCAAAACTGCTTCTTTCAAAGCCGCGCCTCCTTTTTCAAAAAACCTTCGCCTGTAAAAAAGCTTCCCGCCCGCGTGGCGGGCGGGAAGCTTGCCTGTCGCAAAAACGGCATCGCCCCTTTTGCGCGTTCACGGGAATGGTTCGCGCTATCGCGCAAACGCCCCGCCCGACCGGCAACGCCGGCCGATTCGAATCCGGTTGAAGGACGGTCGTCCCTTCAAGCCTTCCCCAAAATGGATTCTTTTACGTAAGCTGCCGTTAATTCCAGTTTTCCAGATCAAACTGACCGACGTTTTCCGGGTTCACCAGGGACGTATCGATGGAGTACACGGACTCGATGGCGCCGCCGGACAAAAGGGCGTAGGCGCACTCCACGGCTTTTTCCGCCATGGCAATGGGGCTTTGGGCCGCCGTGGCGTACAGGCCGCCGTCAGCGATGCTCTTCTTGGCGGAGGGGGAACCGTCCACGCTGATGACCTTCACGTCCTTCATGCCGGCGGATTCCAAAATGCCCAGGATGATCAGGCCCACGTCGTCGTTCAGGCCCCAGAAGGCGTTCATGTCCGGATGGGCCTGCGCCAGGTCCTCGGAGGAGCTGAGGATCGCTTCATAGGTAGAAATGCTCTTGCGGTCCACGATTTCCACCTTCGAACCGGCAATGGCGTCCTCCAGGCCCTTCACGCGCTGCACAA
>JAVBTE010000135.1:0-18686 GCA_031556335.1 Eubacteriales bacterium
TGGGGGGCTGTTGTCTCTCTGCCCGTTGTGGGGTTGGTGGGGGTCTCCCCACACCCCCCCCGGGGCTCCCGGGTCCCGCCCGCGCCCCTGGGGTTTTTTTGGGGGGGCCCCCCCACAACGTCCCCCGTCCCCCTCAACGTCCCCCGTCCCCCGTCTCCCGCACCCCCAGCACTCCGGTCACGCTGCGGGGGGATGTTTTCACGCGGAACTTGCCGGTTTGGTTCAGCTGGGTTCCCAGAAAGAGGAGGGCGGCGGTTTGGCCTCCGTCCAGGTTGAGGGCTTCGGTCACCCCAACCTCCTGCATGCGCTGGGCAATGGGCAGCAGGGCGCAGCCCTTGCTGCCGGGGTGGCGGCCCTCCGCCACGATGGAAAAGTAGTGATAGGGGCCAATCATGCCAATGGCGCTGCGGGGCTCCCGGTCGCTGAACCCGGTTTTGATTTTGTCCGGAATTTCGCCGTCCCGCAGCAAAACAGGCCCGAAGGACAGCACGTCCCGGGCGTCCATTTGCAGGTATTGCTGGCCGGTGTATTCCCTGGCGGCAAACACCTCGGCGGTGCCGTCCGAAAAAAAGGCCATGGCGTCCAGGGGCGGAAAGGCATACTTGCCGCTTTGGTAGGTTTCGTCATGCAAAAGCGCGCCGTTGCGGATGACCACGCCGGGTTTCAGCCTGCGGCCTTTCAGGCGCGCGCCGAAAAAATCGTCGGTCTGGGCAAAGATGAGGCCCTCCCCCCGGGCGATGGCGTCGGGCTTTTTCATGTTTTTCTGGGGACGGTTCTCCGCGCTGAGGTAGGTGCGCAGTTCCGCCGTAGGCGAGGTTTGCAGGTCGGTTTCGTACCAGACCAGGGGAATGTCCGGAAAAACCCGCCGGGTGATTTCCACCCGAAGGCCGGGGCTTTCGTACAGCCAGTGGCCCTCCTCTTGCAAAAGGGTGGCTCCGGGGTTCACAGGCATCTCCACCGCTCGGGCACAGCCCGCAAAACAGCCCCCCAAAAACAATGCCCCCCACAACAGCACCCCAAAAAGCCGCCTCATCCCCGGTCTCCCTTGGGGCCGGGGTTCGTCCCGTCCCCTTTTCCGGCCATGCGCCGCCGCAGGGCCTTGGGGCTGGCCACCGAATAGCCGAAAAAGCCCAGCTCCGCGCCCAGGGCCCGGTATTTGCCGTGCACATAGCCAACCAGCGCCATGGCGGTTTCGTCGATGGCGCCGGTTTCCGTAAAAAAGGACTCCCCTACGCAGACCTCCAGGATCTCCGCAAGGAACAAATCGTGGCTGCCCAGGGGCAAAATTTCTTTGACGCGGCAGCTGAGATAGGCCGGGCTCTGTGCAAGGGCCGGGGCCACGGTCAGCTTTTCCGCGGGCAGGGCCGTCAGGCCCAGGGCCTGAAATTTGTCCATCTCCCGCCCGCTTTTCACCCCGCAAAAGTCCATGGCCTTTACAAGGGGCTGGCCCACCAGGTTCACGGTAAACTCCCCGGTGCGCGCAATGAGGGCATAGCTGTACCGCTCCTTGCGTAGGCTGATTGTGAGCATGGGCGGGTGAGAGCAGCAAATGCCCGTCCAGGCCACGGTGATGAGGTTTGGGCCCGCGCCCCGCTCCGGATCGGCGCAGCCCACCAGCACGGCGGGCACGGGGCACAGGTAGGCCGTGGCGCCAATGGGGCGAAACACAGGGGGCAGAGAGGGGCCGGAAGAAGTTGGCATTTGGTCACGCCCTTGTCAAGCTTTGTCCAAATAGTGTACAATATGCCGGTATCAGTGTCAATGAAGGGAGGGCAGGGAATGGCCCGCTACGAATACCGCCACCGGAGGCCCCCGCGCAAAAAGATTCCCTTTTCCCGCATTTTCTTCTTTCTGCTGCTGATTGCCATGCTGTGCTACCCTTTTTTTGAGGCCGTCAATTTGCGGGTGGAGCAGAAAAACGTGCAGGTGGTGGACCTGCCGGTGAACCTGAAAAACCTGAAAATTTTGTTCGTCAGCGACATTCACCAGGGCAAGTTTTTCTCCCAGGCCCGGGTGAACGATTTGATCAAGAAAATCAACGGCCTGGGGCCGGACATCGTCATTTTGGGCGGCGACTATGGGGAGGACAGCGACGGCGCCATCGCGTTTTTCAAAAACGCGCCGGCCATTCAGGCCCGGCTGGGCATTTTCGGCGTGGTGGGCAACCATGACCGCACAGAGCCGGAAAGCAATTTCAGCCTTTTGGTGGCGGAGATGAAAAACTACGGCTGCCTGCCCCTGGTAAACAACACAGCCCGGGTGAAGGTGGGGCAAAGCTATGTGACCGTGGCCGGGGTGGACGACTATTACAACGGCTTTCCGGACGTGGCCGGGGTGGCCGCCCAGGTGAAAAAGGACGATTTTGTGGTCTTTGTGGGCCACACCCCGGACCTGCTCCCCGCCGCCTTTGACGCCAAGGGCAGCGACGGGGACAACCACTGGTTTGATTTGGCGCTTTTCGGCCACACTCACGGAGGCCAGGTGACCCTCTTCGGCAAGCCGCTGATCGCCAACCTGACCCCGGAAATCGGCAGCCGGTACCTGACGGGCTGGAAAGAGGAAAACCGGGCCAGCATTTTGATCAGCAACGGCGTGGGCACCAGCAACCTTCCCGTCCGGTTGTTCGCCCCGCCCCAGATTCACCTGATCACCCTAAAGGCCAAATGACGGTGCAAAAACACAAACACAAATGCGTTCCGGGGTTCGCGTTTCGGGACGCTTTTTGAGGTGACAACATGGAACTCTCCCCCCAACCCCTAAGCCCGCCGGGCGACGCTCCGGCGGCGGTGGACAAGCCCGCCCTGCAAACCCGCCGCCTGAGCCGCGAAGCCGCCGCAACGCTGCTGCTGCTTTTTGCGGCGCCGCTTTTCGCGCTGCTCCTGTTTGAGGCATGCGCCCGGGGCAGCCTGTTTTTGGCCCTGGGTTGGGCGGCGAAAATGCCCTTGGCCTTTTTGCTGAATTATGGGCTGGTGGCCAGCGTGTTTTGGTTGCTGGCGTTTTTCCGGGGAGATCGGGCGCGGAGCGTTTTGGCCATTTTCCTAACGGTGGTCCTGGGCGCGGTGGGCTTTGGCAGCTTTTACAAACTGCGCTTTCGGTTCGAGCCAGCGTTGCTCACAGACCTTTGGCAAATGTCCGATTTGCGCACCACCGTTTCCAGGCTGGGCTTTCCCGTAAACTGGACCCTGGCCGCGTTGCTTTTGGTGGCCGGGCTTTCGGGGCTTACGCTGAGCTGCGTTTTTTTGCGCCGGGTACGGAAAAAACATTGTCTCCTCTGGCCCGGGCTGGGGTCCGTTCTGTTTTGCCTTCTTTTGTCCGGCTGCACCCTTGCAAGCCCCGTGGTGGGCATGCAAACCGACCTGATGGCCTACGCCAGGATCGGCGGGGGCATGTATACCATGCTGGCGGCGGAACGCCAGCGGCAGGAGAATATGCGCTACGATTACAACGAAAGCCAGGTGCCCGGGGCCTATGAAAAGGCCCGCCTGCAAACGGAAAAGGACGCGGAGAACACCCCCAACATCCTCTTTGTGCTGTCCGAAAGCTTTACGGACCAGGCCCACCTGGGCCAGTACCTGGACCTGCGGGAGACCCTCATGCCCTTTTATGAGGAGCTGACAAAAACCTGCCGCACCGGGGAGATTTACGCCCCCAAAATGGGCGGCGGCACCAGCGAGACCGAGTTTGAGGTGCTCACCGGCCTGAAAAGCGACTACACATTCAGCCCCTATTCCATGGGCATTCCCCCGCTGCACAGCGTGGCCGCGGTGCTGCGGGAGCGGGGCTATGCCGCCACGGCCCTGCACTGGTATGCGGGCGTGTATTACAACCGCTTCAAAAACCTGCGGGAGCTGGGCTTTGACGAGTTTTACACCACCGACACCACCACCCGGAACTTTCAGCGGGAAGGCCCCTACGTCAGCGACGCGGAGCACTACCGTTTCGCCCTGGAAACCATGAAACAGACCCCGGGGAAGGATTTCATTTTCTGCATCACCATGCAAAACCACGGCCCCTACACCGCCGAGGATTTCGCTGCCACGGTGGGGGCCAATACGCCTTTTGCCAACAGCCTCAGCCCGGAAAGCGAGCTGATCGCCCGAAACTTCTGCCATCTTCTGCGCCGCAGCGACGCGGCCCTGAAAGACTTCATCACCGCGCTGAAAGGCTTTCAGGAGCCCACGCTGGTGGTGTTTTTCGGGGATCACGTGCCGGGCTTTGGGGAGAACTTCTACCGGGAGCTGGGCATGCCCACCGAGGGCGACGGGGCCCATCTGGCCCCTTACTTTATTTGGAGCAATGTGGAAAACACGGTGGAAACGGCCGATATGAAGGCCTGGCAGCTGGGGGCTTACGCCCTGCGCGTAGCGGGCATCCAAAGCGACCCTTTCTTTCGCCACATTGAGGCCCTGCGGCAGTCCGGCGAAAACGAGGACGACACCTACCGGCTGTTAAGCTACGATGCGCTGCTGGGCCCCCAGCGGGCCTACCGTCTGGAGAACTTTCAAATCGAAAGCCCCGACTGGCAGATTGGGGGCGAAATGGAGCTGGAGGCCCTGGAGACCGCCGAAGTGGACGGCGCGGTATACGTGCTGCCCATTCTGGAAAAGAAGGACCAGGCCTACGAGCTGACGGTGAACGGCCAGTTGACCCCCAGCGGGCGGGTGCTGCTGACCGACCAGCCCTTTACCCTGCAATGCGTCATCAACAATTCCAACGGCAACCGCTTCAACCAGTCCCGGGAAATGACGTTTTCCGGCACGGCGGAGCTGCTGGCAAAAACCAACCGCGCCCGCAGCCTTGCCCTGGACCTTGGCGACCTTTCCTTTCAGCTGCTGCGGGAGGAAGGCGGGTATTTGGTGGTCGAAAGTGAGGCGCGCATGAGCGCCCCCCTCAGCTCGGTCACCCTAAACGGCAAGCGGCTGGAATGGCAGCGTCCCTACGGCTTCAAGGGGCCGGGGGAATACCACCTGGGCAAGGAGGACGGCCCCCTGCGATTGACCTTGTCCGCAAAGGACTTTGCGGGCTTCGATCGCACCCCGCAGGGCATCGCCGCCTATCTCAAGGACCGCAACGCCATGCTGATCCGCTTCCTGCCCTCCCAGGAATAGCCGGTTATTATCGAAAGTTTTCCATGGATGCGCCCATGCAAACTTGCTTGACGAACCGATGGGTTGGGGATACAATAAAGCAAGCTTGGCGCGGGTCTATCGATTGATTTTGCAATAATGTTTCACGAAATGCCGATCCGGCCAAAGCGAGAACTGTCCCCCGCCGCCCGGGAAAGGAAGAGACGGTTTGTTCCGTGTTTTCCGCAAGGGGCTGGGGGACGCCAGTGTACGCCCGAGGAAAGGAAGGATCGCTTTGTTTGGAAAACGCCCCGAGGGAAAACGGGTCAAGAACATGGACCCCATTGTGCAGATGACGGCCCACCTGATGCCCATGAGGTGCGACGCCCAGGTGTTTTTGGACCACTCCGTGGAGTATGAGCCCCTGATGCGCTACATTGCCGCCCAAAGCCGCAAGGGCGTCAAAATCACCTTTATGGAGATTTTGATCGCCGGGTATGTGCGGGCCATTTCCCAATTGCCCGAAATCAACCGCTTTGTGATGAACAAGCAGCTTTTCAACCGCAAGGAACTGACCGTGGCCTTTACCATGCTGATGGACACGCCCGACGGCAGCTTTGAGGAGACGGCTGTAAAAATTTTCTTTGACCCCTCGGACACCATCTATGACGTGGCCGCCCGGGTGAAGCAGGCCATTGCCGCCAACCGGAAGCCGGAAAACCCCGGCGCGGCCCTGAAGCTGGTGCGGTTTTTGATGCTGGTGCCCCTGCTGCCCAACGCGGTGGTGGGCCTGGTGCGCCTGCTGGACCGCTACGGCCTGTGCCCCAAGGCCCTTATCGACATCAGCCCTTTTCACACCGGCATGTTCATTACCAACATGGCCTCCATTGGCATGCACCGGGTATACCACCATATTTACAACTTTGGCAACGCCAGCCTGTTTTTCAGCATCGGCACCCCGGAGCGCAGCTATGGCGTGGACGCGGGCGGCAAGGTGATCCGCAAGTGCAACCTGCCCATTGGCATCACCGCCGACGAGCGGGTGTGCGGCGGCGCGGTATACGCCCAGCTATTTGCCGCCATCAAAAAAACCCTGGCCCACCCAGAGCTGCTGGAAACGCCCCCGGAAACCGTGCACTATATGCCCGGTTGCGAGTATCACTCCCCCAAGCCCGAAGGCGTCGTTTTGCCCCTGGAGGACGGCGTGGCCGTGCAGGCGTAGGGGAAGGGGGAGACGGGGATGATGCAGGGGCGTTGCCCCTGCACCCTACCAGGGCCTTGCCCTGGACCCATATTTAACCGCGCGGCGCGCGGTGAAGGGGAGGTTTCGTGGCAAAATTAAAAAGAGCGGCGGGTGCCGCTTTTCAGACCGCCGACAAAGGGCATGATTTCACTCCGAAATCATGCCCTTTGAGTATAAAGCAAGAGGAAAAATAAGAACAAAACGCCTTGGCGATGCGTTTCATGTTCTGTACCGCGGCGGTCAAGTAGCTCTGCTCATACATGTTGGCAATACCAAGCATGCGAGCGCAGCGCAGGCCATGGAGTTCTTTGGCCTCCGCAAAGGAGCGTTCAATCGTTTGTTTGCGCCACCGGTAGATTCGTTTCCCATGATGAGACTTGGTAAAGGGATCGGCACTTTCCAGGTCATCCTGCCAGACATGGCGTGTCACCAACCTTCTTGTGGTACTTTCTCCGAAGCATTGCTCCCGTCTTGGATAACCCTTGCAGTCTTTTGTACTTGACCAATACTCCCGGTACCCTTCCCGGTTGGTGGTTCGCCAGGTCAGGTCATGATGTTCGGGACAGATATAAACGTTTCGCTCCGGATCGTACCGGAAGCGAAATTTCCCCAGGCGTTCTCCCTTGTGGGTATGGCGGGGGTACCCCGCAACAAGCTGGATTCCTTGGGTTTTGATTTGGTGACAAGCGGGAGCGGTGTGGTATATAAGGATATTCGGCATGGCGCGATTTGGTGCCAAAATTCTTTTTGTTTTTCCAGGATCAGCGGTTCGGCGCGAAAAAAGGAGCCGGGGGGGCGGTTTTGTCCAATTTAATGCGGTTTTCTTGGTGGGGGCTCCGGAGGGAAGCGTGGACGCGGTGCGTCCTGCCGACACGGCAAGCGACCCGCAAAAACTCCGTATTCGTCCCCCCCATACCCCCCTACTTCATCAACTTCACCAGCACGGCCTTCTGGGCGTGCAAACGGTTTTCGGCTTCATCAAAGATTTCGGCGGCGTGGGCTTCCAGGATGTCGGCGGAGATCTCCTCACCCCGGTGGGCGGGCAGGCAATGCATCACCATGGCGTCCGGCTTGGCCAGGGCCATGAGGGCGGCGTTCACCTGGTAGGCGACAAAGGCCTGGCGGCGCTTTTCGGCGTCCTCTTCCTGGCCCATGCTGGCCCATACGTCGGTCACCACCACGTCGGCGTCCGCCACCATGGCGGCCATGTCGTCCGAGCAGGCGAAGCGGCCGGTTTCCCCGGCCCAGGCCATGATGCCCGCATCGGGCTGGTAACCCTTGGGGCAGGCCACGGAAACCTCCATGCCCACCTTCAGGCAGCCCACAATGAGGGAGTTGGCCACGTTGTTGCCGTCCCCCACAAAGCAAAGCTTCAGGCCCTTGAAGCTGCCCTTGTATTCGCGAATGGTTTGCAGGTCGGCCAGAATCTGGCAGGGATGGGCGTAGTCCGTCAGGCCGTTGATGATGGGGATGCTGCCGTACTTGGCCAGGTCCTCCGCCTCCTGCTGGGCAAAGGTGCGAATCATGATGCCGTCCAGATAGCGGCTGAGTACCCGGGCGGTGTCCTCCACGGGTTCCCCCCGGCCAATTTGCAAATCGCGGCTGGAAAGGAACAGGGCCGTGCCGCCCAGCTGGGTCATGCCCACCTCAAAGCTGACCCGGGTGCGGGTGGAGGCCTTTTGGAAGATCATACCCAGGGTTTTGCCCTTGAGGTGAGGGTGGGAGATGCCGTGCTTTTGCTCATATTTCAGCTGATCCGCCAGGCTTAAGATGTCCAGAATCTGCTCCCCGGAAAGATCGGAAAGCTTTAGCAGATGCTTCATTTTTTCACTCATGCGTTCAGTTCCTCCTTGATGATGCCGACGGCCTTTTGCAGCTTTTTCCAGGAAATGGTCAGGGGCGGCAGCAGCCGCAGCTTGTTTTTGGCGGTCAGGGCCACCACGCCCCGGCGGAGCAGGGCGACAGCCAGGTCACGGGGGTCCCGATGGGTTTCCACGCCCAGCATCAGCCCCAGGCCGGTGACCGACCGGACGGCGGGCAGGGATTCCAGTTCCCGGCGCACATACTCGCCCTTTTGGGTCACCTGGGAAAGCAGGTCCCCGTCCAGCCGCTCCAGCACGCTGAGGGCGGCCGCCGCGCAAACGGGATTGCCCCCAAAGGTGGAGCCGTGGGAGCCGGGGGTGAGCACATCCTGGGTTTTTTCCCCCATCAGGCAGGCCCCCAGGGGCAGGCCCCCGGCCAGGCCCTTGGCGGTGGTGACCACATCCGGCAGGATGCCGAAATGCTGATAGCTGAACAGGGCCCCGGTGCGGCCATTGCCGGTTTGCACCTCGTCCACCATAAGCAGAATGTCCCGCTCGGCGGTCAGGACGCGGGCGGTCTGCAAATACTGGGCGGTCAGCGGCAAAACGCCGCCTTCCCCCTGCACGGTTTCCAGCAGCAATGCGCACACGTCTCCCGCGTCCAGGGCCGCTTTCAGCGCGTCCAGGTCGTTGGGGGGCACGTGGCGAAACCCCTCCGGAAAAGGCCCGAAATCGTGGTGGAAACTTTCCTGCCCCGTGGCGGCCAGCGTGGCCAGGGTGCGGCCATGAAAGCTGCCCAAAAGCGTGAGAATCACGGGCTTTTGGTTTTCCCCATGCTTGCTGGCGGCATACTTGCGGGCCACCTTCATGGCGCACTCGTTGGCCTCGGCCCCGGAATTGCTAAAGAACACGCGCCGCATGCCGCTGCGCTGGCAAAGAACCTGGGCCAATTGGGTTTGGGGCGCGGTATAATAGAGGTTGCTGGCATGGGCCAGAGCCTCCGCCTGTTTTTGCACCGCCCGTAGCCATTGCTTGTCGCCGTGGCCCAGGGCGTTGACGGCGATGCCGCTGCCCATGTCGATGTATTTTTTGCCGTTTTCATCGTAAAGCGAAGCGCCCTTTCCCCGAACAAAGGTTACGTCAAACCGGGCGTAGGTTGGGGCGATGAACTGGTTGTCCAGGGATTGAATCTTGTTCATGACGAAATCTCTTCCTTTTCCTTTGACCGGGTGAAACGCGGCCAAACAGCGGGCCCGGGGCATTGCCCCCAGCGGGACGCAAGGGCCGGAGTTCATTGCCGTCACGTTGGGGTAAACATGGTTCCGACCCCTTCGTCTGTCAGGCACTCAATCAAAATGGCGTGGGGCACCCGGCCGTCCAGAATGAACACCTTTTTCACGCCCTGGCGGATGGCTTCGATGCAGCATTCCACCTTGGGAATCATGCCGCCGGAGATGACCCCCTCCCGCATCAGCTGGGGCGCGTCGCTGACGGGGATCTGGGCGATGAGGGTGTCGTCGTTTTTGGGGTCCCGCAGAATGCCGCGAATGTCCGTCATGGAGATCAGGCTTTCCGCTTTCAGCGCGGCGGCGATGCGGGCGGCGGCGGTATCGGCGTTGATGTTGTACACATTACCGTCCTTGTCGCAGCCCACCGTGGAAACGACGGGGATGTACCCCATGGCCAGCACATCCAAAATGGGCTGGGCGTTGACGTGGGTAATTTCTCCCACAAAGCCGTGGACGTCGTCCAGCCTGCGGGCCTCCATCATGCGGCCGTCCATGCCGCACAGGCCTATGGCCTTGCCCCCGATGGACTGGATGGAGCTGACCAGGCTTTTGCCCACCTTCCCCGCCAGCACCATTTGCACCACCTCGGCGGTTTCCGCGTCGGTCACCCGCAGGCCGTCCACAAACTCGCTTTTTTTGCCCAAACGGTTCAAAAGATCGCTGATTTCCGGGCCGCCGCCGTGGACCAGCACCACCCGCACGCCCACCAGCGTCAGCAAAAGCAGGTCGCCCATCACGGCCTGTTTCAACTCTTCGGATACCATGGCGTTGCCGCCGTATTTGATCACCACAATTTTTCCGTTGTATTTTTGGATGTAGGGCAGGGCCTGAATCAGCACCTCGGCCCGCTGGGCAATGGTCATCGGCTCCGTCTCCTTCTTCGGCCGCCCCATGCCTTGGGCATGTCGCGGCTTCGCCATTCGTTGCCGTTGGCAACTTCGGTGGCTCGTCAGGGCTTCGCCCCTCCTTCTTCGGCCGCCCCATGCCTTGGGCATGTCGCGGCTTCGCCATTCGTTGCCTTTGGCAACTTCGGTGGCTCGTCAGGGTTTCACCCTGACCTTCTTTCTTCGGCCGCCCCATGCCTTGGGCATGTCGCGGCTTCGCCATTCGTTGCCTGTGGCAACTTCGGGGGCTCGTCAGGGTTTCACCCTGACCTTCGAACAGTTTCATCAGGTCCGGTAATCCCCGTTGATCTTCACATAGTCATAGGTCAGGTCGCAGCCCCAGGCCACGGCGGCGGCCTGTCCCGCCCCCAGGCGAATGAACAGGTCAATTTCGCTTTCCCCCAAAATCTGCTTGGCCGCAGCCTCGTCAAAGGGGATTCCCGCGCCGCCCCTGCATACGGGCAGCGTGCCCGCAGGGCTTTCAAAGTCCACGTCGATGGCGGAAACGTCCAGCGCCGCGCCGCTGTACCCAATGGCGCACAGCACCCGGCCCCAGTTGGCGTCCGCGCCAAACAGGGCGGCTTTCAGGAGGCTGGACTTCACCACGCTTTTGGCTACGGTTTTCGCCGTGGCCGGGTCGGGCGCGCCGCTGACGTGGCAAGTGAGAAGCTTGGTGGCCCCTTCGCCGTCCTTGGCCATCATGCGGCACAGCTTTTCGCACACCGCTTTGAGGGCGGCCTGAAACGCTTCAAAGTCCTCGCCTTCGGTTTCCGTCACCTGGGCGTTCCCCGCCAGGCCGTTGGCCATCAGGCTGACCATGTCGTTGGTGGAGGTGTCCCCGTCCACGGAAAGCATGTTGAAGGTGTCTTTCGTCACCGCGCTGAGCGCGGCCTGAAGCGCGGCGGGGGCGATGGCCGCGTCGGTGGTGAGGAAGCACAGCATGGTGGCCATGTTGGGGCAGATCATGCCGGAGCCCTTGGCCATGCCCCCCAGCCGCACAGGCGTTCCGCCCAGCAGAAATTCCACGGCCACCTCCTTGGCCACGGTGTCCGTGGTCATGATGGCCTCTGCGGCGGCAAGGCCCCCGGCCAGGCTGGCCGAAAGCCCGGCGGTCAGCGTGCTCATGCCTTTTTCAAAGGGCTCCAGGCTCAGCGGTTGACCGATGACCCCCGTGGAGGCCACGATCACGTCCCCGGCGGGAATGCCCCCGTGAAGCTCCAAAAGGTTGCACATTCCCTCGGCAACCTCGATGCCGTTGGCATTGCAGGTGTTGGCGTTGCCGCTGTTGCACAGCATGGCCCGGGCATACCCGTCGGCCACATGGGCCCGGGTCACAGCGATGGGCGCGCCCTGCACCAGGTTTTGCGTGTAGCAGCAGGCCGCCGCCGCCCGAACGTCGCTGACGATCAGGGCAACGTCCCGCTTGTCCCGGTTTTTGCGAATGCCCAGATGGGCTCCCGAGGCAGAAAATCCTTTTGCGGCGGTGACCCCGCCGGGGATGAAAGTGGTGTTCATATTTTTTGCGAGGGGAACCCCATTTTGCAAAATGGGGCGCCCCTCGCGCTCCCCTCCTTCTTCGGCCGCCCCATGCCTTTGGCATGTCGCGGCTTCGCCATTCGTTGCCTGTGGCAACTTCGGTGGCTCGTCAGGGCTTCGCCCCGACCTCTTCTTCGGCCGCCCCATGCCCCCGGCATGTCGCGGCTTCGCCATTCGTTGCCTTCGGCAACTTCGGTGGCTCGTCAGGGCTTCGCCCCGACCTCTTCTTCGGCCGCCCCATGCCCCCGGTATGTCGCGGCTTCGCCATTCGTTGCCTTCGGCAACTTCGGTGGCTCGTCAGGGCTTCGCCCCTCCCTAAAAACTGCATTGGGTAAAAGGATTAAAGCACAAGCCCCGCCGTTTCTTCCAGCCCCAGCCTCAGATTCATGCACTGGATGGCCGCGCCGCAAGCGCCCTTGCCCAGGTTGTCGAACCGGGCGTAGGCAATCATTCGTTCCTCGTTGCCGGTTAAAAAGATCTGCATGCCGTCGGCGCCGGCCAGGGCCATGGGGTTCAGGAACGGTTCCGGGTTGGGGGCCAGCACAGAGACCAGTTTTTTTCCGGCGTAATGGTCCCGGTACAGGTTGGTTAAAAAATCCACGCCGCCCCGGGCCTTGAGGCCCGCGCCGCCCACCTCGCTGAGCCATTCCGCCGCCAGGGGAATGCCCACCAGCATGCCGCTGTAAAAATCGCACACGATGGGGTCGAACACCGGGGGCCGGCACAGGCCGGAAATTTGCTGGATCTCCGCCAGGTGCTTGTGGCTCTGGGTGGTGGCATAGGGACGGGGCAGGGCCAGGGCCGGGTCCCGGTTCGGGGCCTCATACTGGGCGATCATGGCCTTGCCGCCGCCGGAGTATCCGGTGATGGAGGCAATGGACACAGGGGCGGAGGGCGGCAGAACGCGCGCTTTCAGCAACGGGTATAAAAGCGCGATGGCCCCGCTGGCATGGCAGCCTGGCACGGCGATGCGCCGGGCTTGGGCAATTTTCTGCCGGAATTTTTCGTCCAGCTCCGCGAAGCCGTAGGCAAAATCCGGCTCCACCCGGTGGGCGGTGGAAGCGTCGATGACGGTGGCCTCCTTGCCGTCCGCGCCGCTCAGGGCCCGCACCATTTCCCGGCTGGCCTCGTCCGGCAGGCACAGGAAGGTGATATCCGCCTTTTGGGCCATCTCCACCCGGGGGCCCAGTTCCTTGCGTTGCCCCTCCGGCAGGGAAAGCAGGGTGATGTCCTTGCGCTTTTGCAGCCGGTCCACAAGCCGAAGCCCTGTGGTGCCCTGGTTGCCATCAATGAATACAGAGTACACCATATACCCTCTTTGCTGTTTATTCTTTCCCTTGGCCGCGCGCAGCGCGGTCAAAAATGGGTCCAGGGCGTCGCCCTGGCGGGGTGCAGGGGCAGGGCCCCTGCGTTCTTCCCCCTCGCCCCCCTCGGCCCCTGCCCCCGTACTTCAGCAGCTTCGCCCGGGTGGCCACAGACAGGCCGAAGAGGTTGATGAAGCCCTGGGCGTCCTTTTGGTTGTAAACGTCCTCCTTGCCAAAGGTGGCGATCTCCTCGCTGTACAGGGAGAAGGGGGAGGTGGCCCCGGCGTTGATGAGGTTGCCCTTGTACAGTTTCAGCTTCACGTCGCCGGTAACGGTCTTTTGGGTCTCCTTGACGAAGGCGTCCAGGGCCTCCTTGAGGGGGGTATACCACTGGCCGAAATAGACCAGCTCTGCATAGCGCTGGGCGACGAGGGCCTTGTAGTGCTGGGTGTCCCGGTCCAGGCAGAGGGTTTCCAGCACCTGGTGGGCCCGGTAGAGGATGGCCCCGCCGGGGGTTTCGTATACGCCCCGGCTTTTCATGCCCACCAGGCGGTTTTCCACCAGGTCGCACAGGCCGACGCCGTTTTCGCCGCCAATTTTGTTCAGGTAGGCCACCAGTTCCACAGGGGGCAGCTTTTTGCCGTCCACGGCCACGGGAATGCCCTTTTCAAAGGAAAGGGTGACGTAGGCGGGGGTGTCCGGGGCCTGCTCCGGAGAAACGCACATTTCCAGAAAGCCGGGTTTTTGGTAGTCGGGCTCGTTGGAGGGGTTTTCCAGGTCCAGGCCCTCGTGGGAAAGGTGCCACAGGTTTTTGTCCTTGCTGTAATTGGTTTCCCGGTTAATTTTCAGGGGAATGTCGTGGGCCTCCGCGTAGTCGATCTCCTCTTCCCGGCTTTCAATGTCCCATTCCCGCCAGGGGGCGATGATGGTCATGTCCGGGGCGAAGGCCTTGATGGTCAGCTCGAAGCGCACCTGGTCGTTGCCCTTGCCGGTGCAGCCGTGGGCAATGGCGTCCGCGCCTTCCTGTTTGGCGATTTCCACAATGCGCTTGGCAATGATGGGCCGGGCAAAGCTGGTGCCGAGCAAATACTCGCCTTCGTACACCGCCCCGGCCTGCAGGGTGGGGTAGATGAAATCGGTGATGAACTCCTCTTTCAGGTCCTCAATGTACAGCTTGCTGGCGCCGGTTTTGAGGGCTTTTTCCGTGAGGCCGTCCAGCTCGGTGCCCTGGCCCACATCCCCGGAAACCGCGATCACCTCGCAGCCGTCGTAGTTTTCCTTCAGCCAGGGTATGATGATGGATGTATCCAGACCGCCGGAATAGGCCAAAACGACTTTCTTGATTTGTTTCTTGGGCGTTTCTTTCATGGCTCTCGTCCTCCTGGTGAATAGTTATGCATGTATTATGCATATTATGCACGCCCTTGTCAAGGGGGAGGACAAAGAAAATTTCCGGTTTTGACAGGCGGCAGGGGATGGGCTATACTTTTTGCCATCAAGTGAAAACCAAAAGGGAGGAACGTCTATGTATTGCCCGCCCTCCAAAGAGGAAATGCAAGGAAGGATGCAGCTGCTGTTTCAGGCCCTGGACGCGGCCGGGGACTGGGACATGGCCTTTTTTGTGGACAAGGTGAACCAATTCTACTGGACCGGCACCATGCAGGACGGGGTACTGGCGCTGGAAAAAGGCGGCAGGTTTGCCTATTTTGCCCGCACCAGCCTGGAGCGGGCGCGGCTGGAAGCGTTGGTAGATGAAGTGTTCCCCATGAAAAGCTACCGGGAGGTGCGGGAAAAGTTTCCCGGCCAGTGCAGGCGGGCCTTTGTGGAAACGGAAGCCCTGACGGTGGGGGCGCTGGAGCGGCTGCGGAAGTATTTTGGCCCCTTTGAGGTTTTGCCCGCGGGGCCGGTGACCGGCAGCCTCCGGGCGGTAAAAAGCCCTTATGAAATGGCCATTTTGCGGGCCTGCGGGGAAAAGCACCGGGTTTTGCTGGAGGAAAAAATTCCGCCCCTGCTGACCGAAGGCATGACCGAGGCGGAGTTGGGGGCCCGGGTCTACGGGGAAATGCTGGGGCTGGGGGCCCAGGGGTTCAGCCGTTTTGTGCGGTTCCAAACCGAGAGCCTGTTTGGCCAATGGGGCTTTGGGGATAGCTCCCTGTACCCCACCAGCTTTGACGGCCCCGGGGGCATGCGGGGGCAAAGCCCGGCCTCTCCGGGCATGGGCAGCGGAGAGCGGCGGCTTCAAAAAGGCGATTTGGTGTTTATGGACGTGGGCTTTGGTCTGCACGGCTACCACACCGACCGCACCCAGGTGTACCTGTTTGGGGGCCAGCCCCCCGAGGAGGCCCGAAAGGCCCATGCCGAGTGCCTGCGCATTCAGCGGCTGGCCGCGTCGCTGCTGAGGCCGGGCAACATTCCCAGCCAGATTTACCAGGATGTGCTCGCCACCGTCGACCCGGCCTTTTTGCCCAATTTTATGGGCTTCGGAAGCAAAACGGTGACGTTTCTGGGCCATGGGGTGGGCCTGCAAATTGACGAGACCCCGGTCATCGCCAAGGGCTTCGACAAGCCCCTGCAAAAGGATATGGTCATTGCCCTGGAGCCCAAAAAGGGCATTCCCGGCTTCGGCATGGTGGGGGTGGAGGACACCTATTTGGTGACGGAAAACGGGGGCGAGTGCATCACCGGCGGCGAAAAGGGGATTTTGGCGGTGTAACGTGGCCCCGCCCATCCGTAAAACTTTTGTCATATACTTGTAAAGCGCCGGTTCCTTCGTTATAATAAAAATGATGTCTATCTTTCCATCTGTTGCGCCCAATTCGTCCTGCCCATGGCGGCGGGGAAGGCTTGCCGTTTGCTTCGGCGCCGCCCTCCAGCCCCCCATTCTATGAATGACCAAAGGAGCGAAAATATGCTCAATCCACGCCGGGTAATTACAGCCTTAAAGCAGAATATCGGGAAGGTGATCGTCGGCAAGGACGAGGTGATCGAGCTGGCGCTGATCGCCATGCTGTGCAAAGGCCATGTCCTCATCGAGGATGTGCCCGGCACGGGCAAAACCACCCTGGCCAGCTCCCTGGCCAAGTCGCTGGACTGCAGCTTCAACCGCATCCAGTTTACGCCGGACGTGGTGCCCAGCGATGTGACCGGCTTCACCATGGTAAACTTCAAAACCGGCGAGATGGAGTTTCACGCCGGGGCCGTGATGTGCCAGATCGTGCTGGCGGACGAAATTAACCGTACCTCGCCCAAAACCCAGTCCTCTCTTCTGGAAGTGATGGAGGAATACCAGGTGACGGTGGACGGCGTGACCCACCCCCTGCCCAAGCCCTTCATGGTGCTGGCCACCCAGAACCCCGGCGAGTTCGTGGGCACCTATCCCCTGCCGGAGGCCCAAATGGACCGCTTTTTCCTGCGCATTTCCATGGGTTACCCCTCTTTAGAGGAGGAAATGGCCGTGCTGGAACGCTTTTCCGGCACCGTAAAGCCCCAAACCACCCTGAAGCCCGTGTGCGACGCCCAGGACGTGGTGACCATGCAAAACATGATCGGCGACATTTACTGCTCCAAGGAAGTGCGCCATTACATCGCCAACATCGCCGCCATGACCCGCACCCACCCCTACCTGCAATTGGGGGTCAGCACCCGGGGGGCCATCGCGCTGATTCGCGGGGCCCAGGCCTGCGCCATGCTGAACGAGCGGGACTATATCCTGCCCGAGGACGTGCAGCGCATGGTGCTGCCCGTGCTGGCCCACCGCATTTTGCCCAACCCCGAAGCCAAGATGAAGGGCATCTCCGCCGAGCGCATTTTGGTGGCCGTGATGGAGAACGTGCCGGTTCCCATCAGGCTGTCGTAAGGAACGGGGGGGGCAGAACGGGGAACGGCCCGGGGGCGCCGCCCCCGTACCCCTGCCAGGGCTTTGCCCTGGACCCGGCGCTGGCCGCGCTGCGCGCGGCCAGGGGAGAAAATTTGTTAGATTGGCCCGCATGAAATGCGGTCCATAAAGGGTCCAGGGCCTTGGCCCTGGCGGGATGCAAGCGCAGCGCCCTTGCCCGTCCCCGTCCCGCCCATGTCCCTGTCCCCGCCCCCATTTCCCTTCGGAAGGAGCTTTCATGAAATCCGCAACCATTACCCTGGGTTCATGCTTTGGTTTTTTCCTGCTGTGCGCCCTGTCCATGGGGAACCGCATGTATCTGCTGATTTCGCTGATCCTGGCTTTGTCCTGGGGGTTGGCGTATGTCAGCGTGCGGCTGGCGGAGAAAAGCGTGCATGTGACCCACGGGCTCAGCGGCACCAAGGTGAACCGGGGGGACGTGGTGAGCATGGAGGTGGCGGTCAGCCACAAAAGCGTGCTGCCCATCGCCCCTGTGGCGTTGAAAATGCGAAAGACCAGCAACACTCCCGGGGCCACCATCCACCTGACCCAGCTGGGCCGGCGCAAGCAACGGGTGGTGCACAAGTTTGCCGCCGACCACGTGGGGGCCATGCTGCCCGGCGTGGACAGCTTTACGGTGGCGGACGTGTTTGGGTTTTTCAAAAGAGAGCATATTCCGGACATGAAGGGCCAGGAGCTTTTGGTGCTGCCGGTGCCCTTTGAGGTGGAGCCCCTCACCTTCGCGGCGGGGGATTTGGGCGTGGAAACCATGAAGCGGGCCCTGGAGGACCCCTCCAGCCCCGCCGATTTCAGGGCCTATCAGCAGGGGGACCCGCTGAAGCGCATCCACTGGAAGATGAGCGCCCGGAAGCGGGACGTGATGGTGCGCCAGTGTGAGGCGCCGGCCCTGCCCGACGCGCTGGTCTTGATGGACACCTCGCCGCCCCACATCAGCACGGGGATCGCCCCGGAAAAAGCGCCCTTTTTGCAGGACGCGGTGCTGGAAACCGCCGCCTCGGTGGTGCACTGCCAAATCCGTCAGGACAACCCCGTGCGCATGCCCCTGATTGGCGAGCGGCCCATGGAGTACAACGGCCATATGGGCCTTCCCGTGCTTTTGGAGGAGCTGGCCCGGGTCAGCTTCAAAGAAACGGAAAAGTTTGAGCGGGTGCTGATGATGCAGATGGGCGAGCTGCGCAAAACCGGCGCGGTGGTCATCACCACCACCAGGCTTTCCTCCGCGTTGGTGGACCTGATCGTGCGCATGAAGCGCATGGGCCCCAACGTGCGGCTGTACCTGGTCACCTTCGCGCCGGACGGGGGTTCTATGCAGCCCCAGGTGGCCCGGCTGCAGCAGGGCGGCGTGGAAGTGAACTACGTAACGCCGCAGGGATAAGGGGGCGGAGCAGGGGCGCTACCCCTGCGCCCCGCCAGGGCACAGGCCCTGGACCCATCCTGCCCTTCCTTTCACCGCGTGAAACGTGGTGAACAGGGGGTCCAGGGCGATAGCCCTGGCGGGGGTGCAGGGGGCGGAGCCCCCCCCGGGCCCGGCCCCGGGGTCCCTGGGTAAAAACTGGGGGTTTGGCTTTGGTTGGGCCCCTTGCGTTATTTGGGGGGGGGGGGCGGGGTACGGGGGGGGCTCCGCCCCCTGCACCCCCGCCAGGGCTATCGCCCTGGACCCCCTGTTC
>JAVBTE010000072.1:0-7392 GCA_031556335.1 Eubacteriales bacterium
GGCACGGAGCTGGAACGGTACGCACCCAAAAAAATCCCCCTCTGCGGCTACCCGCTGGGCCGCCGCACCATCAAGGCGCTTGCCGTCAACGCCCAGGGCAAGGTCAGCAGCGTCGCCACCCTTGCCTTTACCCTTACAAACATTCAAACGCCGGACAGCCTCTCCATTCTGGGCCCGCAGTTCGTGGCCGCCGGAAAAGCCGCTGTGTACACCGTGGCCACCTCCCCGGCCACCACTTCGCCCAAAGTGGTCTGGTCCATTCTGGAGGGCGGGGACATCGCCTCCATCAGCGCCACCACCGGCAAGCTGACGGCCAAGGCCGGCCAAAGCGGCCCCGTCAAAATCCAGGCCGTGCACACGCTGTTTCCTTCCCTCACGGCCGAGCTGGAGATCCAAATCAACCGCTACCCTGTTCAGCGCGTGATCATGGCTCCCTCCGCCCTGGTTTTGAATGTGGGGAAAAATTCCCAGGATCTGTTTCCCCTGGCCATTTTGGCCGACCCCGCCGCCACCCCGGTGCTGAGCGAGGAAGGGCTTACCTACCAGGTGACCGTGTCCAACCCCAAAATCGTTTCCGTAGCAAAGTCTGAGCCCGGCCAGGGCCCTTACCCGGTTTGGCAGCTGCGGGGCCTTGCCCCGGGCAAAGCCACCGTAAAATTTGCCGTTCTGGACGGCAGCGGCAAATATGCTTCCCTCACCGTGACGGTGAAAAACCCCGTCACGGACGTGGCCATTGAAGGCGGCGACACCTCCTGCCTTGCCGCCGGCAAATCCAAAACCCTCCGGGCTGTGGTGGAACCTTCCACCGCCACCACCAAAACTGTTGTCTGGAAGCTGCTATCCGCTCCCGCCGGGGTGACCCTTTCCTCTTCCGGGGTGCTGAAAGCCCTGGCCAGCGCCGATCTTTTGACCCCCGTCAAGGTGCGGGTGGAAACAAAGGACCTTGATCCCGCCACGGGCTTGCCGTCGGCCGTCGCCGAGCAGACCCTTACCCTGCTTTCTTCCCCCGTGGCCACCCTGACCCTTACCAGCGGCGACCCAAAGCGCAAGAAAAACGCCTATGGAACCCTTGTGGGCGGAACGCTGTTCACTGTGGACGCGCCGGCCAGCGACTTTGGGGCCGATGATGAGCGCTTCTTTCAACTGGGCTACACAGCCACCGGCTCCTCTGTGAACCCGGTTCTGGTGATCTGGTCCAGCAACAGGCCCCACATCGCCACGGTGGATGAAACGGGCCTGGTCACCGCCCGCGCCCCAGGGACCGCCACCATCACCTGCACAGCGGCGGACGGCAGCGGCAAAAAGGCCAGCATTTCCCTCCAAGTGCTGATTCCCGCTTCCTCCCTGCGGGCGCGCCCTGTAAGTGCGCGGGCGGACGGCACCCCCGCCAACCTCTATTCTCTTGCCTTTGGCAAAGCGGGAACCATCAGCGTCGCGTACGGCGCCGCCTATGGCACCCCCACCCAGCGTAAGGTGGCTTGGGCCTATACCGCCTTTGCCGGCGGAGAAGACATCACGGAGGAGTGCCAAACACGCAGGCTGGTTTCCATCAGCGCTTCCGGGAAAATTGTTGCCAAGGCCCGTTCCCAAACCGACGGAGGATATCAGCTGACCGTAACCGCCAAAACCATTGACGGCACAGGCCTTGCCGATTCCTTCACCTATCGGGTGCAGCCGCCCACCGTGCTGATGGGCGCGCTGAAAAACCCAACCTGGTGCGTGGCCTTGGAGGGCGAGCCTCCCACGCCTAGCCTGCCGAAGCAAATGGGCGCCCATAAAGGCGTTCCCTTTGGGTCCTCCGTGGTGCTGACGTCTGATCTGAACGAGGTATATTATTTCTATTTTTACACAGACAACATGAAACAAAACGATTTTGCGGTCACCAGTTCCAACATGGCCGTGGCCGCGCCCGTCTGCCCTGTGTTCCCCTCCACAGGATATCTGTATCAAGGCCCCTTGCCCGACCTCACCGCCTACCCCAAAGCAAAATCGGCGACGGTGCTGAACACGCCATGCAGCGTATTCAAAATCGCCGTGAAGGCCTACAAGCCCGGCACCGCCAAAATCACCGTCAAAGCGGGGGACAGCACCGGAAAAAGCTGTACCTTTACGGTGAAGGTCATTGAATAGCTTTTTCCCTGACCGCCGCTGCTTTTCTCGGGTCCGTTGCCCCCAACATTTCCTTCCGCCAGTTTCTTTTTCTTTAGAATCATGCTATACTGGTTTGGAAATATTTCCCTTGTTGGGCTGTGTTCTATTCTTCACACTGCAAATGGACCTCGCGCCGCCCCAGAAAGGAGCCTTGCGATGAAACGCCTCGTTTGCATGTTGCTGATTGGCGCGCTTGTCTGCCTGTTTTTTGCCCAGGCCTTTGCGTCGTCATTTTGGCTTGCCCCCTATCAGGAGGACGAAAAAGTGAAAAACATCAAAGACCGCCTGCGCCAAACGCTGGAACCCCGTCAACCGGCGGCGACCTATGAAGCCGGTGTTTTGCTTGCCTTGGTGGACAGCCGGGAGGACGCGGAAAAAATCGCGGAGCTTTACGGTATTACGCTGGACAGCGTGAACGCGGGGCTTGCCAAGTTCACCACCGACCAGGATATTCTGGAACTGATTAAGCTGGGCAGAAAAAACGGATGGCCGGAAGTGCAGCCAAACTATCTGTATCAGCTTTTTTAGGTAACCTTTTCTCTCTGTTTTTCTCATTCTCCGCACCAAAGCAACACAAATTCAGAAAGCGAGTGTGACCCCATGAAAACCAGAACGCGTCTTGTGGCTTTCCTTCTGGCGCTCCTGATGGCGCTGAGCATGCCCCTTTGCACCTTTGCCGAGGACGGTGCAACCCCGCCGGAGCAAACCGTTGCCGCGACCGAGGCGCCCACGCCCAAGCCTACGGAAAAGCCCACCGAGGTTCCCGCAACGCCGGAACCTACCCCGACGCCTTCTGCCGCCCCCGCCGAGGAGGCGCCTACCGCCTCGCCCACTCCCGTTGCCGAGGAACCTACCACGGTTCCTTCCGCAACCCCCGCGCCCTTTGAAAAGGGGCTTGTGAAGCTTGCCGCAGGCGTGTGCCTGTATGCCGATCGCGATCTGACAAACTTGCTTGGCACGCTTGTATCTGACGGCGTTGCCTATGCCACCGTGGAAAGCGGCGCGACCTTTGCCGCCATCGCCTATGTCCAGGGATCGGACACGCTTCACGCCTATGCGGCCGCCAGCGCCATCCATCCCCTTTCGGAGGCCGAAATCGCCGCTTATACGGCCCAGCACAGCGACGTCGCCTATGAGGGCCTGCCCCTCTTCCCCCTCTCCCTGACCCCGGCGGAAGAGGACCTTTCCCTCGCGGGCGAAAACGCAGCGCTTCCCTTTACCGAGGGCGCGGCCACCCTGTCCGTTGAAACCATGATTTTTGCGGACGCCGCCCTCACCCAGCCCATTGGCCGACTGACAGCCGAGGGCGTGGCCTACCTTCTGCCTATCGAAACGGAAAAGCCCCTTGCCATTCTCTACACGGCGGACGGTGAAACCCTCGCGGAGGGCTATCTGGCCGCCGACGCCGCCGTCCTGCCCCTGGCGGACCCGGATGCCCTGGCCGCCTACCTGGCCCAGGAAAGCACCCTGGCCCACGAAAACATTCCCCTGTTCCCGCTGGCGATTGAGCCCTACATTTCCTATGAAATGGCCACCTACGGCCTGCCCGGCATGCCCTACGGCTATGTGCTCACCGACGCCGAGCTGGCCGAGAAAGCTTTGCTGACCTCGGACGGAACGCTGGCCCAGCTGAGCAAGCTGACGCCGGGGAAGGACTATGTGGCGGATGAGGTGCTGCTTTCCACCGATTCCAGAGAATATGCGGAGTTGGTGGCGGCTTCGTATGCGGCCACGGTAAGCAGCCTTACCTACGGCCTGGCTGTACTGAAACTGGACGGCGTCTCCGTTTTGGAAGCGATAACCGCGGCAACAGATATGGATGCCAGTCTGGCGGCGGTACGGCCGAACTACTATTACAAAATTGAGCCCCAACCCAAAAATCCGGGAGCAAAATATTCCGCAAAAGCAGATTTGTCCTTGCTTGATTCACCATCGCTAAAAACCTGGGCGGATATGAAGGGCACTAATGAGTTTTTGCAAAATCCCGGCGACAATGACAAATATCAGTATATGCACGACGTGGTCGGCTCCTACGGCGCTTGGGGATTGACCAAAGGTGCCGGCGCCCGCGTTGGCGTCATTGATACAGGCGTGCGAACAAGCCATGAAGACTTGGGTGCGCGGATAACCTCTGCCGGTAATAACGGCGGCGCCGATGCCGATGGCCATGGAACTCATGTCACCGGTATTATTGCTGCTGGCTGGGCGACAAACAAAGGGGGCGCCGGCATCGCTCCCGAGTCAACCGTTTATTCTTATAATGCGTCTAGCATCATCACCCCAGCCGACGGAAGTGACCCTTACACCGCCTTTGCCACCGCTGATCTGATCACTGCTGTGAATGACCTAATCGCCGAACCCAAAAAGGTCCAAGTGATCAATATGAGCGTTGGCGGTATCGCCTACGATCACAATCTGGAACTTACCATCACCAACGCGATCGAAAATAACGGCGTTGCGATTATTGCCGCAGCTGGCAACGATGGTGGTATGGTATTCAGTTATCCTGCCGGTTATGCTGGCGTCATCTCCGTGGCCGCCACAGATGGCAACAACATGCGTGCCCCCTATTCTAACTATGGCAGTGCAACACTGGCCGCGCCCGGTTCGTATATCTATTCCACCTCATACAGTGGTAATTCGGCGTACGAATCCCTGCATGGCACATCCATGGCCGCGCCTGTGGTTACCGGCGTTGCCGCTTTGTATTACAGCGCCAAAAAAGATAGTTCAGGCTCAAGAGACCTGAACGGAGATGGCCAGACCAATGGGGCTGATGTAGCCGAATTAAAAAAAGCTTTGACAGGAAGCTGCTTTAAACCCGCTGGCACCAGCCCCGGCATGGGCGCGGGCATTGTCAACGCCACCAACCTATTCAAAAAAGTTGTTGGAAAGCCAGGCTTCCAATTGGTGTTAGCGGACGGTACCACTCCTTATGACGGCGTTACAGCCTCTGCAGTTCCTTCCAACGCCAGAATCAAAATCGACGCTGGCTTCAATGGTTCCTATATCGTGTATACCGTCAACGGCACTACGCCTTCCGTGAAAAACGGCGTGGTTGTAGGTGAAGAATATTCCAGCGCGATTACGCTGTCTGACGCCAAAAAATTCCCAGCCGGAAAGTATACCATCAAGGCACTGTCCGTCAATGCGCAGGGCGTTTCGAGTACAGTGGCTTCTTATTCTTTCACCATTGAGAACACGGTCACCGGCGTCGCTATCGAGGGGTCTGAGTATGTGGCAAAAGGTAAAAGTGCCATCTATACGGCCGTGTTGACCCCGGTGAGTAAATCCATCAAGCCAGTTTGGGAAGTAACCGCAGGTAGCGCAACGATTTCAGCGGGCAAACTGACCGTGGCGGCGAACGCCGTTCCTGGTTCCACAGTCAAAATCAAAGCCACTGCCGGCGGTATTTTCTCTCCGGAGTTTACTGTTACCGTGACGGCGTTTCCTGTAAAAGCAATCTTGCTGGATGTGCCTTCGCTTCCGCCGCTTAGGAATGGAGAAACCTCCGCGCTTATTACGCCCAGCGCCACACTGACGGATGGCTCAACCCCAGACGGCATGAGCTATGCGGTTACCAGCGCGAACATCAAAGTCGCTACTGTGGCCCCATCGGGCACTGGCTGGCAGGTGACGGGTGTTGCTCCCGGAAAAACCAGCATTACCTTTGCCGCGCTGGATGGAAGCGGGAAAAAAGCGATTCTTCCCGTCACGGTTTATCAACAGGTGACGAGTCTTTCCATTGAAGGTGGCGCCAACGCTTACATCGTAGCCGGAAAAACGAAAGCGCTTAAAGCGGCCATTCTTCCCACCAAAGCCGATAAGAACCTGATCTGGTCTGTGGATGCCGCTTCAGCCGCGTTGGGCGTTACCATTACGAAGGGCACGTTGGCTGTGCCTGCCGCCGTTCCGGCCGATACCACTATCACTGTAACATGCGAGCCCAACTACGGTACAACTCCCGGTGTAAACAAGTCCCAAACCATTACGGTTTTAAGCGCACCTTTTGCAAGCGTTTCCTTAACTAACCCAAACAATGACGCAAAAGTAACGACCAAAAGTGGGTTAATTACAGGCGCCACACTCTTCACCGTCAGTCCTGCCGCTCCAACAGAATATGATGATAGCAAAACAGATGCTTCCATCAACAAAGAGAACGAGCTTACGCTAGGCTACTCGATCCCCGGTGTTACGCTTACGTCTGGTATGGCCTATTTTACCAGCAGCAATCCCAATGTTGCCACCGTCGATACGGAAACCGGCGTTATCAAGGCGATATCTGCGGGCAAGGCAACCATCACCTGTATAGCGGGGGATGGCAGTGGAAAGAAAGCCAGCGCCGTGGTTACTGTAATTGTTCCTGTGTCGCACCTGCATATTTCGCCAGACACAGCCAGCATGAGCATTTGGGATGGTGTCGCGACGATCGGTTTTGGAAAATCCATCAAGATTGCCGCCACCTATGGAGCGACGTACGGAAAGCCTACCATTCAAAAGGCTACATGGAAGATCAAGGACGTTTACTACTGGGTTGATGATGAGAATACCGAAAGCATCCCCGAATCCGTTTGGAAGAATTATGTGAAAATTTCCAGCACCGGCGCGTTAACGGCCAAGCTTATCCCCTTCGATGATCTCTTCGTATATCAAATTGATGTGGAGGCCACATCGGCAGATAAAACGCAGCTTTCCGCCACGTGTACTTTCCTGGCGCAACCGGCTGTGACAGCAATGACCGCGATGAATGGTGTGTATGGAATTCTCGATGACTACGGATATGACGAATATGATTTCACTTCAACCGAAACTGTCTATTCGCAGCGTACACATCCACTGGACGATAATTTGGAGTTTTGGTCTGAGCAAGACGCCGGCGCGGTATTCTTTTTCTACACAGATAGTGAGATAGACGATTATTCTGTCACCAGTTCAAACCCTGCCGTTGCCGCCCCAATTCCCGGTGTAAATTCCATTGGGGAGTATGCGGGAGCATTGGTGTACAAAAAAGGTAAGCTCTATTATCTTTGCGCTCTTGCGGTGGTTGGCAACAGCCCCGGGACAGCAAAAATTACTGTTAGAAGCAACGATGGCAGCAAAAAGAGTTGCTCTTTCACTGTGCGGGTTTATCCCTGATTGTATATCACCTATCCCCCCCCCCGGCGTTTCTACCGAAGCGCCGGGCTTCTTTTTATTTATGTTCTCTATTTTCTTCTTTGTTCTTCCTCTGCCTTTCCCCCT
>JAVBTE010000023.1:0-8190 GCA_031556335.1 Eubacteriales bacterium
CCAACACCTGCGCCCTTGGCTGTGCCACGCCCACCTGAAGGACAGCGTCACCACGGCGGAAGGTTACCGCTATGCCATGCCCGGCTTTGGGGACGTGCCCCTTCGGGAAGCGGTGGAATTGCTGAAGCGGAACGGATACCAGGGTTTTTACTCACTGGAGTGGGTAAAGCGCTGGGACATGACGTTGGAGGAGCCCGGAATCGTGTTTGCCCATTATGCCAATTTCATGCGCAGCCTGCTTGGGAATTGAAAATGCAAAAGGAAAAGGCCCTCTTCGGAAATGGAGAGGGCCTTTTCCTTTTACCAGGTCGCTTTGCTGGCGGTGGTCACGGCTTTTTGATGATCCGGGTCCACCTTGTCGCTGCCGTGGGTCTTGCTGTTTTTGAAGTGGATGCAGAACATGCCGTCAAAGTTGTTTCCGCTGACAATGTCGTCGCTGCCGTGGGGCATGCCGTTCATGGAGGCGGCGTACACATGTCCGTTGTACAAAATCAGGATGGGGCGGCGGTTCCAACTCCAGGCGCCGCCGTAAACGCCCTTCATGGTTTTGGTGTCGTCGGCTGTGGCGGGTTCCGCGTCGATGTGGTTGCCGCCGGACCAGCGAACCGCCTTGAAGGTTTTGCCCGTGCGAATGTCTTTGATGGTGAATTTCGCGTTTTTGGGAATGGCCCGGGTCACGTCGTCCTTAAACCAGTCCAGCACTTCGGTTTTGTAGCTTTTGGAATCGCCGGAGCCTTGGGAGTTGCCGGAACTGCCGGAACTGCCGGAACTGCCGGAGGAAGAGCCGGACTTGGCGGTGGTGTTGCCGGTGCCGCCAAACAGCACGCGAATGGTGGAGGAACCGGCGACGCCGTCCTGCTTCATGCCGCGATTTTTTTGAAAGCGCTTCACAGCCTCCACAGTGCCGTCACCGTAGGTGCCGTCAATGTTGCCGGAATAGTAGCCCAAAAGTTCCAGCGCCTGCTGCAGCTTTTTCACCTTGGAGCCGCTGTCGCCCTGCTTGCTGGCGCTGGGGACGCTGCCAATAGCCTCCATGCTGTCCACGGTGTTGGCCGAAGAGCTCGCCTTGGCGCTTTTGGAAGAAGAGCTGGACGTGGCCTTGGTGGACGAACTGCCGGAAGATTTGCCGGAATCGCTCGCGGAGGTCGACTTGGCTTTGCCGTAGGAGCCAAAAATGGAGGAAACGGTATCTTTTCCGGCTACGCCGTCGGCTTCGATGTTTTTGGCTTTTTGGTACAAAATCACGGCGGCGGTGGTCGCCTGGCCATAATCGCCGTCGACCCGGCCGTCATAATAGCCCAGAATATTCAAGGCTTTTTGCAGCTTGGTCACGTCGGAGCCGCTGTCGCCAATGCGCATGGGGCCCGGCGGGTCGCCCAGGGCATCGATCTTGGAGCTGTTGGCGATGACGGAGGTCTTGCTGACCTTGACGTATTTTTTCATGACGTAGCCGGTATACTCGCCGTAGTTCACTTTGTACCATGAACCGGAAGTATTCAAAAGCACGACTTCTTCGCCTTTTGCCAAGGTTTGCAGCGCCTTGGAATCCTGATCCGCGGATTTGCGAAGAATGACCTTGGACGTGACCGTTCCCATCTCGTCGGCGGCAAAAGCGACGGCGAACGGAAGGATCATCGCCAAAACCAGCGCAACTGCCGTCAGCCGTTTGGCGGTAAAATGAGCGGGCAACTGCGAAGAATGAAAAATGTTCATATGGTTCCTCCTTCATTCAATGCAAGATGTGGGATGTTGCGAATCTAATATATTACAAAATTATTAAAACGTCAAGAAGAATCTGTCAACTGTTACATCTGGGGCGAAAAAACGCAAAAGAAACCGGATATATTTGTTCCTCCATAAGAACAAACTATTGACGAATGGGCCATTCATGATTAAACTAGAATCAGCGTATCATGATCTTCATTCCTCATCATTTTTTGAAATCAAGACTTTTGGAGGGAAACGTCGTTTTATGAAGCAAATGAACGGAACCGTCACGCTGTCTTTTGTGGAGGAAGACAACAAGCAGCGTGTCATCTTTCGTGTTGTGCCGCTGTGCACCCGCGAGGGCGTCACCTTTCGCGACGCAATGGATCTTTTTCCAGACGAGGCAAGCCTTCGCGTGGTGCCGGACAAGCGGGAGCAATCTACGTTTAAGGAGCGCATGCGGGGCATGGGCAGCCTTTGCGTAATCGAACTGGCGGCCAACGATGGCAAGGAAATTGGGAAAATTCGTCAAAATCGCAACTATGACCCCGCCCAGGGGGAGAAAAACCAGTTTGCGATCTATTCCGACGTGATTTTGGAATTTGCGCCGGAGTCTGTTTTTGAGGTGCTGGAGCTGAAAGACGGCCAGCTGTCCCTAAGCCCGGAGCAGGCCCTTACGCAAACGGTGCTGCTGCTTTTCAACAAGGTGCTGTATGGGCCGGTGGACGCGCAGGAGGCCGCCGCCGCAAACCCCGAGGCATTGAAGCCTTTTGGCAACGACCGCTTCCTTTTGCATGCGGTGGAAATGCCGGATCACACAGTTCACACCGTGTATTGGAACCCGGACGCCACCATCAATTGGCGGCAAAGGCGGGGGAATTTGCGGCGCAAAGGCGACCGGGCGCAGCAGGCGGAAGATGCGGCCGAGGCCCCGCAGGACGTTTCCGTGGCCGTGGTTGACGCGGAGGCCCGGGAAGAGAAACGGCCTGAAGAAGCGATGGCCGCGCCGCCCCAGGAAACCGTGCGGGAAGAGGCCGCGCCTGTTTTGGAAACGGCGCAGGAGGCAGCGCTGCCCATCGGCACCAAGCTGAACATTCTGGATACCACCGTTTCTTTTGAGCAGCATATTTCCAGGCTGGACCAGCCGGTGTCGGAACAGGCCAACCGGCTCACAGTGGACGCGTCCGCCCAAAACAAACAGTTGCAGGAGCTTTCGGGCCGCTTTTCCGGCACGCCCCTGGTTCGGGACCCTGTCCACGCCCCCAGAACCGTAAGCCGTCCGGAACCGCTGCACTACGTGGTGGAGCAGCAAATGCGCATCAGCCGCGATGAGCGGGCCAGCGCGGAGCTTCACGGGGGCCGCCTGGCGCGGTTGGAAAACCCGGTGGAAAACTTGATGAGCGCGGTGGACGCCGCCTGGCAAGACGCTGAAACCCGGGCGCAGGCGGTGGAAGCGCTGATCGGCAACGACGGATTTTTGCAAACGCTGCTTGCAACCCTTCGGGGGCGGGGGCATGAACTGAACGCCGTAACGGCGGCCTATGCCCAGCTCAAGGATATTGAAGCGGAACGGCTGAGCCTTCTGATGCAGCTGGATTTGGCCCAAAACGCGGAGAAGCAGTATCAGGAGCAGGCGCTGGCCTCCGTCTCCCAGAAGAAACGGGAGGAGATTGCCGGGCTGACCAGGCAGGTGGACGCCCTTCGCCAGGAGAAGGCCGCTTTGGAGGACGCCCTGCAGACCTTGGGCCTGGAAAGCCAAAGCGCCCTGCAGGAAAAGCTGGCCCAGCAACTGGTCTGCTTTGGCGGCGTCGGAGAAAAGCGGGTGCTGCTTGCGCCTGTGGTGGGCAAGCACAGGGACGCCCAAGAGATGACGGAGACCCTGCACCGCCACATGAACGCCAAGGGCTTTGCCATGGACAAGGATGACGTGCTCAGTCTTTTGATTGCCTGCTCCATCAGTTCGGCGGTTTGCTTTCGCGGCCATACCCTGGCGGACGCCAAGCTGTATGCCGCCACGATGCTGGAAGCCCTGGGGCTGAGGGACGTAAGCGCCATGGTGGGCCCTGGGGTGAACGTGGAAATCGCCAGCCTGCTGCCAGAGGACGAGCATCGCACCCCCACGGTGACGCTGCAGGTATACGGTACCGACGCGTTGCCGTTTTACGGGCACCGGACCATTTTCCTGGCCGACGCTGGCATGGAAATCTCCCTGGCCGGCCCCCTGGCGGCCAGCTGTGTCGTGCAGGTGCCGCCCCTTGGCAGCCCCACCAAACCGGAGGAAGAGGCCGACGCGTCCTTTGTCCCCGCCGCGCTTTCCTCTTTTTCGGCCCTGCGGGACGAAAGCCATGCCCTGATGGAGGAGGGGGAGCGGTGGTTTAACGAGCTGAAAAGCAATGCCATGCTTTCTGAATACACCATTCCGGAGTGCGCCCTTTTAAGCATGCACCAGTTTGTGGAAATCGCCGCCAGAAAGCTGCGGGGCGGGTTCCTGGGGGCGGCGGATACGGCCATGCGCCAGTGGATTGTGCCCAAGCTGCCCCTTCGCAGCGTGGACCCGGAAAAGCTGCAGGTGCTGCTGGCCAGCCTCCCACGGTCGATGGAAGCGATGGGGTTCTATTAAGACGGTTTAGGGGGAGGATTGCAGGGGTTTCACCCCTGCACCCCATCAGGGCTACGCCCTGAACCCATGATTTCACCGCGCTCCGCGCGATGAAAAGAAATGCCAATATGGTTTTCCGATCACCGTTGTTCCATGTTTTCAAGATACAAAAATGCCCGGCTGAACCACGCCAGCCGGGCATTTTTATTTTTGTGTGCACCGCGTGAAACGCGGTGCAGAAGGGGTCTGGGGGCGTGCCCCCAGGCAGGGTTTCAGGGGCGCAGCCCCTGAACGTCCCATCGTCCCATCGTCCCATCGTCCCATCGTCCCCCCGTCCCCTTACTTGGCGCTTTTGATTTCGTTCCACATGGTGTTGTACACCAGCAGCATCTGGTCGTCAATGTCATGGAAAAATTCGCAACTGTCAACGATATCCTGGGTGGGGTTCATGGTAAGGTTGTCGATGTAATCCGCGCCCATCAACTGCACGGCCTCGGTGTTAGGGGTGGAATACCAGATTTCGTTGCAGTTCAGCTGGGCGATGTCCGGGCGGCACATGAAGTTGATAAAGGTTTCGGCATTTTCCTTGTTTTTCGCGCCCTTGGGGATGACCATGGCGTCCACCCAGATGTTGCTGCCCTCGCTGGGCACCACATAGGCCAAATCGGGGTTCAGGTCGACGGCGTATTGAGCGTCGCCGCTCCACATCAGGGCCAGGGCCGCCTCGTTCATCACCATTTTGTCCTTGGTTTCGTCCACCTGGTAGGCCTTCACGATGCCGTCTTTTTTCTGCTTGATCAGGGCTTCCTTGGCGGCGTTGATCTCCAGGGGATTGCGGGTGTTCATGGAATAGCCCAGGTATTTGAGGGTAATCCCCATGGTGTCGCGGATGGAATCCATCATGAACACGTTGTTCTGGAATTTGGTATCAAACAGGGCGCTCCAGCTGGTGATGGGGCCGTCCACCATTTTGGTGTTGTACAAAATGCCCACCGTGCCCCACATGTAGGGAACGGAAAACTTGTTTTCCGGGTCGTAGGCGGGATTGACCAGGTTGTGGTCAATGTATTGCAGGTTGGTGATGCTGGCAAGGTCCATCTCCTCCAGCAGGTTTTCCTTCACCAGCCGCTCCACGCAGTAATCCGAAGGGAACACCACGTCAAAGGAAGCGGGGGAGTTGCGCACCTGCACCATCATGTCCTCGTTGGTGGTAAAGTTCATCATGTTGACGGTGATGCCCGTTTCTTTTGTAAAAAGGTCCAGCGCTTCCTGGCAGATATAATCCTCCCAGTTGTACACGTTCACCACACCTTCGCCCAGGGCAAACGCGGGAAGGAACATCAATACGGCGGCCAGACAGGCGATAAGGCGACGAGCAGAGTTTTTCATGGGCAGTTCCTCCATATCATTGATTTTGCCCGCAGGGGGCGGCGTTTACTTGGCGGCTTTTAAGGGCTTGCTGGCGCGGCGGTTGACGATGAGAAGCAGCACCAGCAGCGCCAGGAACATCAGGGCGCTGAGGGCGTTCAGCGTGGGTTCGATGCCGATGCGCGCCTTGGAATAGATGAGGGTGGACAGGTTTTGCACCATGGGGCTGGTGGTAAAGTAGCTGATGACGAAATCGTCCAGGGAAAGGGTAAAGGCCAGCAGCGCGCCGGTGATAACGCCCTGGCTGATCTCCGGCAAAATGATGTGGAACAGGGAATAGGTGGGGCTGGCGCCCAGGTCCAGCGCTGCTTCGTAGATGTGCTTGTTCATCTGTTTCAGCTTGGGCAGCACAGAAAGGATCACATAGGGCGTGTTAAAGGTGATGTGGGCCAGCAGCATGGTGATGTAGCCCCGCTCAATCTGGGAAAAGGTGAACAGAATCATCAGGGAAATACCGGTGACGATGTCCGGCATGGTCATGGGCAGGTTGGTCATGGTCATCATCACGGCCTGGGGGCGCTTTTTCATGGCGTGGATGCCGATAGCGGCCAGGGTGCCCAAAATGGTGGCCGCGATGGCCGCGATCACCGCCACGGACACCGTTACGTACAGCGCCTTCATAATGGCCTGGTCCTGAAACAGGGCCTGGTACCAGCGGAAGGAAAGCCCTTCCCACTTGGCCCGGCTTTTGCCGGCGTTAAAGCTTTGCACGATCAAAATGGCAATGGGCACATACAGGAACAAAAGCACCAGGGACAGATAGGATTTCTTCAAAAACCGCTTCATATCATGCCCCCTCCTTCCCCTTCGGGATCGGCCTTGCGCAAAACCCCAAGGCTTAAAAGGATCAGCACCATCATCACCAGGGACAGCGCGCTGCCCACGCCCCAGTTGTTTTCGGTGAGGAATTTGTTCTCGATCAGGTCGCCGAACATCATGGTGTTGCCGCCGCCCAAAATGCGGGGAATGAAGAAGGTGGTGACAGAGGGCATGAACACCATGGTAATGCCGGAAATGACCCCGGGCAGGCTGAGGGGCATGGTGACCCGGGCAAAGGTGCGCACGGGGTTGGCCCCCAGGTCCTGGGCGGCTTCCAGCAGTTTGCCGTCCATTTTGCTCAGGGAGGTGTAAATGGGGAACACCATAAAGGGAAGGAAGTTATACACCATGCCAAGCAGCACTGCGCCGTTGTTGTACATCAGGTGCACGCCGGAAAAGCCCAAAGACCGAAGAATGGTGTTGATCAGGCCCTGGTCCTCCAGCAGCGTCATCCAGGCCACGGTGCGCAAAAGGAAGTTCATCCACATGGGAATGATGAACAGCACCACGATTGTGGAGCCAATCTTCATGTCCCGATCCGCCATGAAAAAGGCGGCGGGGTAGCCAATGGCCAGGCAGATGAGCGTGCACAGAAGGGCCATCCACAGGGAGTAGACCAGGATATCGATATTCACGGTGCCACGCTGCATGAGAACGGCAAAATCCGGGCCCATGGAGGCATACATGTGGTTGACGGAGTAGTTGCTGTCCCAAAAGTTCAAAAAATTCTCCAGGGTGAAGGCGCCGGTGGAATTTGTAAAGGCATAATAGCCAATCAAAAGGCAGGGGATGAGTGTGAAAATCACCATCCAGACCGTGTAGGGCGAAGCGAAAAAGGAACGTTTGATGCCGCCTGTTTTGCGCACAGCAAACACCGACAGGGCCACAAAAACAGCCACGGCCAAAAACAGCACCCAAATGGACCAGGAGGGAAGGGCAAGGCTACGGTTCATTTCATATCCCGCCTCCTTCTTCTTCGGCCAGGGCGATGTCGTCGCCGCTCGGCAGGGGCGCGTCCATGGGCTTCATGATGTGGATGTTGTAAGGCACAATGGAAAGGCCCACCCGCGAGCCCTGGGGCTGCATGATGGTGGAATGCACCTTGAAAACCGTCTCGCCGGTGTCGATCATCATTTCATAGTGCACGCCCTTGAACAGCACGCTTTGCACCGTGCCGCACACCTGGCCGATGTCCTCGCCCACAATCATGATGTCCTCCGGTCGCACCACCACGTCCACAGGCATGTTTTCCCCAAAGCCTGCGTCCACGCAGGGGAAATCGTAGCCGCTGAAATTGACCAGCTCGTCTTCCACCATGGTGCCCCGGAGGATGTTGCTTTCGCCGATGAAATCCGCCACAAAGGCGTTGGCGGGCTCGTCATAGATGCTTTTGGGCTTGCCGATTTGCAGGATGTTGCCGTCCCGCATCACCACCACGGTGTCGCTCATGGTGAGGGCTTCCTCCTGGTCGTGGGTCACATACAAAAAGGTGATGCCCAGGCTTTGCTGCATGCGCTTCAGTTCCAGCTGCATTTCCTTGCGCAGTTTCAGGTCCAGCGCGCCCAGGGGTTCGTCCAAAAGGAGCACCTCGGGCTCGTTGACCAGGGCCCGGGCGATGGCCACCCGCTGCTGCTGGC
>JAVBTE010000165.1:0-5460 GCA_031556335.1 Eubacteriales bacterium
GGATCTGCGGGTGGAAAGCGCCAAGGTTTTAGGCGATATGGACTTTTTTGGCTATGGCATCGGGGGCCTCAGCGTGGGGGAGCCCAAACCCATCATGTATGACATGCTGGATGAACTGATGCCCCACATGCCCTTGGCAAAGCCCCGGTACCTGATGGGGGTGGGCTCGCCGGATTGCCTCATTGAGGGCGTGCTGCGGGGCGTGGACATGTTCGACTGCGTGCTGGCCACCCGCATCGCCCGCAACGGCACCTGCTTTACCACCAACGGGCGGCTGGTGATCAAAAACGCGCAGTATGCCCGGGACTTTGGCCCCATCGACGAGGAATGCGACTGCTACGCCTGCCAAAACTTTTCCAGGGCTTATATTCGGCACCTGTTCAAGGCCCAGGAGATTACCGGGGCCCGGCTGACCAGCATCCATAATCTGCGGTTTTTGTTGCGGCTGATGGAAAACGTGCGCAAGGCCATCCAGGAGGACTGCCTGATGGATTTCCGGGAAGAATTTTACCGGCGGTATGACCTGACCCGAAATTTTTAGGAGGCGGGCTTTTCTCGGCGGAGCCTGGAAAGAGTTGGAAAACCATGAAGATCATTGAGGTGTCCGCCGGAGTGGTGACCGCTCTGGATGGCCGCGTGCTGGTGTGCAGGCGGCGGGGCGGCGACCACGACGGCCTGTGGGAATTTCCGGGAGGCAAGCGGGAAACGGGCGAAAGCTTTGCCGAATGCCTGGTCCGGGAACTGTGGGAGGAGTTGCGGCTTTCCGTACAGGTGGAGGGGGAGCTGTGCCGTATGCCTTATGAGGACGGGGAAAAGCGCTTGCTGTTTTCCTTTTTACGGGCAAAGGCGGGGGAGACCCGGCTGCGCCTGACGGTGCACCGGGACGCCCGCTGGGTTTGGCCAGAGGAGCTTTCCCAGTATCGATTTTGTCCCGCCGACGAGGAGTTTCTGCGAAAAAATCCCTTGCCAGTTGATTGAAAACATGACCCCGCATTGACAAACAGGGGCCGTCTTGCTATACTTCCCTAAAGACGTATCGCGTATAACGCGGTGCGCAAAAGGAATCAGTCATAATACGTATTGATACGGGGAGGATGCCCATGCAAATCCATTTGTTTCAGGATGCCGCCCAGGTGGGGCAGGCGGCGGCCATCATGATTGCGGCCCAAGTGCTGCAAAAGCCCGCGTCTGTTTTGGGCCTGGCCACAGGTTCGTCGCCCATTCCCACCTATCAGGAGCTGATTCGGCTTTACAGGGCCGGTGTGGTGGATTTTTCCAAGGTGACCACTTTCAACCTGGACGAGTACTGCCAGCTGCCCGTGAAGCACGAGTGCAGTTATCACCGCTTTATGCAGGAGCAACTGTTTGACCATCTGAACATTCCCGAAGGAAACGTCCACCTGCCGGACGGGAACGCGGCGGATTTGCAAAGCGAGGGCGGCCGGTACGACATGGCCATCGCTCGGGCGGGCGGCATCGACATTCAGGTGCTGGGCATTGGCCGCAACGGGCACATCGGCTTCAACGAGCCCTCGAACCAGTTTGTGTATGGCTGCCATGTGGTGAATTTGACCCAAAGCACGATTGAGGCCAACCGCCGCTTTTTTGAAAGCGAGGCGGAGGTGCCACGGCAGGCCATCAGCCTGGGCATTGGCAGCATTATGAACGCCCGGCGGGTGCTGCTCATCGCCACGGGAGAGGACAAGGCCGAGGCCATTCGCAAGGCCATTCGGGAGGATATCAACCCGGAGACCCAGGCCAGCATTTTGCGCACCCATCCGGAGGCCGTTTTTCTGCTGGACAAGGCGGCGGCGGGGCTTTTGTAATCGCCCGGGTCGACTGCGTTTGAAGGACTGCCGCAACCCGCAAGGTTCGCGGCGGTTTTTTTGTGCCCGATTGCGGGGCGCGGCATACCTTACTAGCGGGGGATTTCCGGATCAGTCTGATTTTCTGTTTGCATTGAGTGGAGAGAAATCAGATGAAACAAAGAAACAAGCTAGTTTTGGTATTTTTTTTGGTGATGATTTGCCTGATGGGGTTTGCCGCAGAGGCGGTCGCCGCCCAGGATGGATGCAGAGAAAGCAAGACCCGTCCACGGCAGGAGGATTGCCAACGCCAAAGGCCATGCGATGATACAAAGCTGCCCCATGTGCGGGTGCAAGTGGGGGATACGAAGGGCTTTCGGGTCACGTCTCCCCCGGAATGCGTGGCCAGCAAAAAGATTTGCTGGGAATCGGAGAACGAGTGCATTGCCACGGTCAAAGGCGACGGGCTAAAATTTTGGGTGACCGGACGCAGTGTGGGCAGTGTGATGATCACAGCCACCACCCGGGATGGACGCTTTCAAATGCAGGTGGTGGCGGACATTGTGGACTGCGAGGAAAAACCGGGCTGCGGTTGCCAGCCTGCCCCGGCCTGTGAAAGGGCTGAAAAACCGGTGCGCACCCAGGACGCCTGCCGTTGCTCCCAAAACGAGGAAGGATATGGCTGGGGTCTGGCGGAATAGCGCGAAGCTTATCGCCCAAGCGGCCTATGCCGCTTGGGCGAGTTGATGGAACGGGTGAGGTGGAGGCGGGGTGGTAAAACCGGCATGATGCCGAACCTCAAGGCCACCGCGCTGGGTTCCCATCTCCGCAAAAGAGACGCAATGAATTCTGCGCAAAACAGAATAACCCCGCAGGAAATCCTGCGGGGTGCATCTTTGGTAGGATGGCCGGGCAACAGTTTAGCGCTTGCTGAACTGGGGCGCGCGACGGGCGGCCTTGAGGCCGTATTTTTTCCGCTCCTTCATCCGCGGGTCGCGGGTGAGGAAGCCGGCCTTCTTAAGGCCATCGCGAAGTTCGGGGTTGGCTTTGATCAGGGCACGGCTGATGCCGTGGCGGATGGCGCCGGCCTGGCCGGTGAGGCCGCCGCCGGTCACGTTGACCAGGATATCCATGTCGCCGGCAGCCTTGGTCAGTTCCAGGGGCTGGCGCACGGTCATTTTCAAGGTCTCCAGACCGAAATAATTGTCGATATCGCGCTTGTTGATCAGGATTTTGCCGTCCCCGGCGACCAAACGGACGCGGGCAATGGCCTTCTTACGACGGCCAACGGCATTGTACTCTACTTTCGCCATGATTCATTCGCTCCTTCCGCGTCCTTATTTCAGTTCCAGCTTTTCGGGCTGCTGGGCGGCATGTTCATGCTCGGCGCCGGCATACACCTTCAGCTTTTTTGCCATTTGGCGGCCCAGGGGGCCCTTGGGCAGCATGCCCACCACAGCGTGCTTGATGACAAACTCCGGCTTTTCGTTCAGCAGGCGGCGGTATACCGTCTCCTTCAGGCCGCCCGGAAATCCGCTGTGGCTGTAATACACCTTTTGATCCAGCTTTTTGCCGGTCAAAACGATTTTATCCGCATTCACGACGATCACATAATCGCCCGTATCCACGTGAGGGGTATAGATGGGTTTGTTCTTGCCGCGCAGAATCGCCGCCACCTGGCTCGCCAAGCGGCCCAGCACCATGCCTTCCGCGTCCACGACATACCATTTGCGCTGTACGTCCGCGGCCTTGGCCATATACGTATTCAAGCAGGTATCCTCCTTCAAGGGATCATGATCTGTATGCGGCATTTGATGGTCAGCAAACGCGCGCGTGTTCAATAGCATTCCGGGGCTAGCGGAGCCTATTGATGCCAAACGTTATCATACCAAATCTCAGCAGGGCTTGTCAAGAAAAAGTGGGAGAAATTTGGGGGAATTGCACTTTGTCAGTTTGCAAGGCGGTGGGCAAGAAGCACCGCGCCGTCCAACGTTTTGATCACAAACTCCCCATCCTCATACACCATATAGCTTTGGGGCTGCCCCTCCTTGGGCAGGGCGGCGGAGCCGGGGTTTAGGTATACGTAATCCCCCTGGGGCTGCACGCAATGGAGGTGGGTGTGGCCGTGGATCAGCACGTCGCCGGGCTGATGGGGCGGCGGGTTTTGGATATTGAACAGGTGCCCGTGGGTCAGAAAGGCCGTGCGGCCGCCCGAAAGGGGCAAAAGGCTGTAATCCGCCTGAATGGGGAAGTTTAGCACCATTTGGTCCACTTCCGCGTCGCAGTTGCCCCGCACGCACAGGGGCGCGGGACGGAAGGCGTTCAGCATGCCAAACACGGCCTTGGGGTCGTAGCGGTCGGGCAGGTCGTTGCGGGGGCCGTGGTAGAGCAAATCCCCCAGCAAAAACAGGCGGTCCGCCTTCTCTTCGGCAAAGCACCGCAAAATGGCCTCGCAGGCGGAGGCGGAACCGTGCAGATCGGAAGCGAAGAAATACTTCATTAGGGCTTATCCCCTTTCTTGATGACGATGCGTGGGCGAGCTATGCCTTCACATCCAGCTCCAGTACCACGGGGCAGTGGTCGCTGCCCCAAACATCCGCTTCGATATCGGCCTTGAGCACCTTGGGCCCAAGCCGCTGGCTGACGAGGAAGTAGTCAATGCGCCACCCCACGTTCTTTTCCCGGGCGCTGCCCATGTACGACCACCAGGAATAGCGGTCCTTCTCGTCCGGATGCAGCAGACGGAAGCTGTCCGCAAAGCCCCGGGCCAAAAGCAGGGTCATTTTTTCCCGCTCCTGGGGGGTGAAGCCCGCGTTTTGCACATTGGCCTTGGGCCGCTTGATATCGATCTCCTTGTGGGCCACGTTCATGTCCCCGCAAACGATGACCGGTTTTTCCGCGTCCAGGCCGGAAAGGAAATCCGCGAAGGCGATTTCCCAGGTCATGCGGTAGTCAAGCCGCAAAAGGCCCCGCTGGCTGTTGGGGGTGTACACCGTCACCAGGAAGAACTCCGGGTATTCCAGGGTGATGACCCGGCCCTCGGCGTCGTGCTCCGGCATGCCGATGCCGTACCGCACGCTAAGGGGCTCATGCTTGGTGAAGATGGCCGTGCCCGAATAGCCTTTCTTTTCGGCGCTGTTCCAAAACTGCAAATAGCCGGGCGGATCAAATTCCGCTTGCCCCTGCTGCATTTTGGTTTCCTGCAGGCAAAAGAAATCCGCGTTTTTCAAAGTGAAATAGTCCATAAACCCTTTGGTAAGGCAAGAACGCAGGCCGTTCACATTCCAGGAAATAAACTGCATGGCGGTGCTCCTTCACAGGTAGAAATCCATTTTGTTCATTGTACCACAGGGGCCGCAAATGAAACAAGTTTCCAATTGACAGTCCGGGCCGATTTTGTTATGCTTTGTCGAAAGAAGCGCCTTTTCGCGCTTTGGAGGGAGAACGGGATGGTTGAATCCAGATGCGGGCTTTTATGCAGCGAGTGTAAGTATCGGGAGACCATGAAATGCGCGGGCTGCACCGCCATCAAAAAACCTTATTGGGGCAAAAGCTGCCCCATCAAAACCTGCTGTGAAGGGCGGAATAAGGAGCATTGCGGCGCTTGCGACAAATTTCCCTGCAAGCAGCTGCACGAGTTTGCGTTTGATCCCCT
>JAVBTE010000159.1:0-2896 GCA_031556335.1 Eubacteriales bacterium
TGGGGAGGGAGCCTTGCGCCGCCGCATGATGGACATGGGCCTGACCCGGGGGACCCAGGTGTATGTGCGAAAAATTGCCCCGTTGGGCGATCCGATGGAGCTGACGGTACGCGGATACGAGCTTTCCATTCGCAAATTTGACGCGGAGAGCATTGAGGTTGAATGCAACTAACTTGTTATTTGCATTATAGTTAGTCAAAACTAACGAATAGAAACTCCAGAGGAGGCTTTACGATGGAGCTGAAAATTGCCCTGGCGGGGAACCCCAATTCCGGAAAAACAACCATGTTCAACGATCTGACGGGAAGCGCCCAATATGTGGGCAACTGGCCCGGCGTTACGGTGGAAAAAAAGGAAGGGAAGCTGAAAGGCCATGAGGGCGTGGTGATTCAGGACCTGCCCGGCATTTACAGCCTTTCGCCCTACACGCCCGAGGAAGTGGTGGCCCGAAACTATCTGGCGGGCGACAAGCCGGACGCCATGATCAACATTGTGGACGCCACCAACATCGAGCGCAATCTGTACCTCACCACCCAGCTGGCGGAGCTGGGCATTCCCATGGTCATCGCCCTGAACATGATCGACGTGACCCGAAAAAACGGGGATGTGATTCAGCTGCAAAAGCTGGGCAAAGAGCTGGGCTGCGAGGTGATGGAAACCTCCGCGCTGAAGGGGATCGGCTCCAAGGCTGTGGCGGAGAAGGCCCTGGAGCTTGCCAAGGCGGGACAAACCTTTGAACCGCCCCATGTGTTTGCCGGCAGCGTGGAGCACGCCCTGGCCCACATCGAGGACCTGATCACCCACGCAAGGCATGATGAAAGCGGCCAGGAAGCGGTTCACCACCACCACAGCGACGGCAGCGTCCACAGCGGCGAAATTGTGGACAAACACCTGACCCGCTGGGTTGCCATCAAGCTGTTTGAGCGGGACGAAAAGGTGATGGCGGAGCTATCTTTGCCCGACGGCGTGCTGAAAGGCGTGGAGGAAACCATCGCGGCCTGCGAAGGCGAAATGGACGACGACGCGGAATCCATCATCACCAACCAGCGTTATGCTTACATCAGCAAGCTGATGACCACCTGCGTGAAAAAAGGACGCCCCCGGGGTTCCCTCAGCGTTTCCGACAAAATCGACCGTGTGGTCACCAGCCGGGCATTGGGCCTGCCCATCTTCGCCCTGGTGATGTTCTTGGTGTATTACCTCTCCGTCACCACCATTGGCAGCATCGTGACGGATTTTACCAACGACACCCTGGTTGGGGAGTGGATTTTGGCCCCCCTGTCCGCCTGGCTGCCCTCCATTGGCTGCGCGGACTGGCTGACAGGCCTTTTGTGCGACGGTATCGTGGGCGGCGTCGGGGCCGTGATCGGCTTTGTGCCGCAAATGGCGGTGCTCTTTTTCTTGCTTTCCATTCTGGAGGACGTTGGCTACATGGCCCGGGTGGCCTTCCTGATGGACCGCATTTTCCGCAAATTTGGCCTGTCTGGCAAAAGCTTTATTCCCATGCTGATTGGCAGCGGCTGCTCGGTACCGGGCATTATGGCCTCCCGCACCATTGAAAGCGAAAAGGACCGCCGCATGACCATCATGACCACATCCTTCATTCCCTGTGGCGCGAAAATGCCCATCATCGCGCTTATCAGCGGCGCCATCTTCGGCGGCGCGTGGTGGGTGGCCCCCTCGGCGTACTTCATCGGCGTAGGGTCGGTGCTGTTCAGCGGCGTGCTGCTGAAAAAGACCAAGGCCTTTGCCGGCGACCCCGCGCCCTTTGTGCTGGAGCTTCCCGGCTACCACATCCCCTCCATGAAAAACGTGCTGCGCAGCACCTGGGAGCGGGCCAGCAGCTTCGTGAAACGGGCGGGCACCGTCATTCTTTGCGCCAGCGTGCTGATTTGGTTCCTGAAATCCTTCGGCATTGTGGACGGCTCCTTCCAGATGGTGGAGGACATGGACCACAGCGTGCTGGCCGCCCTTGGCGGAATGTTGGCCCCCATCTTTGCGCCCCTTGGCTTTGGCACCTGGCAGTCTACCGTGGCCACGGTGATGGGCCTTGTGGCCAAGGAGGAAGTGGTGGGCGTGTTCGGTGTGCTGTACGGCGTAGCCGGGGATGCCTTTGAACTGCTGGACGCGGCCGACTTTGCCGGGCTTTCCTCCATGGCCACCCACTTTACCGCCCTGTCCGCTTTCTCCTTCATGATGTTCAACCTGCTGTGCGCGCCTTGCTTCGCGGCCATGGGCGCCATCAAGCGGGAAATGAACAGCGCCAAGTGGACATGGTTCGCCATTGCGTATCTGTGCGTGTTCGCCTATGTGATGGCCTTCCTGGTGTACCAGCTGGGCATGGCCGTCACCGTGGGCCCCACCGCCGGAACCTGGATCGCGGTGGCCCTTCTGGCCGCGCTTGTTTACCTGGTGGTGCGGAAAAATCCCTATGCCACACCCACTTCCAAAACAATGCAAAGGCAGGTGCAATTGTAATGACAACAGCAATCGTTGGCCTGGTGGTGCTTCTGTGCGTGCTTTTTGCCGCCCGGAAAATGCTGAAAGACCGAAAGAAATCCCCTTGCGGCTGCGGGTGCTCGGGCTGCCCGGGCGCGGGCACGTGCGGGGGTGGGGACAAGGGCAGGGATGAGTGAGGAACGGGTGGGGGGGACGAGTGAGGGGCTCCCGCCCCTTCCGGCCTTTCGGTCGTCGCCCAGGCCACTCCCGTGGCCTGGGCTCGCCTCAAGCCCCACCTCTCGCTCGCTTTCGGCTTCGCCGAAGGGCCCACAGGGCCCACGCTCACTGACGGCGCCCCGGTCAGGGCTACGCCCTGAACCCATTTTTCACCGCGTTTCACGCGGCGAAAAGAGATAATCAAGTGTTTTTCTTTTTCTGACCGCGTGAAACGCGGTCA
>JAVBTE010000002.1:0-6322 GCA_031556335.1 Eubacteriales bacterium
GACGCGTCAAAACGCAACGGTGGCTTTGGGTTCTGGCGGCTTCATGCCGCCAGAACCGAACCCGTACACCCTTTCTCTTTGCGGGGGAACAGAAATATGAAACGAGGGTGAAATTTTGCAGGATAGCATTTTGAAAATCGAACATGTCAGCAAATTCTACCCTGGCGTTACCGCGCTGAATGATGTAAGCTTTGAAATCAAGCAGGGAGAAGTGCGCGCCATATGCGGCGAAAACGGCGCGGGAAAGTCCACCCTGATCAAGTGCATCATGGGGGTAGAGCGGCAGGACAAGGGCAGCATCACCATGAATTATGGCGGCCAGTGGGTTGTGAACGCAAACGCCATGGAAGCGCAAAACCGCGGGGTTTTCGCAAATTACCAAAGCGTTACGATCGCGCCGGACCTGAGCATCGCCGAAAACTATTTCCTGGGGTGCCAGCCCACCAGGGGCCTGTTTGTGGACTGGCGCAAGATGACCGAAGAGAGCCAGAAGGTCATCGACAAATTCGAGATGAACGTGGACCCCAACGCCAAAATCTGCGAGCTGTCCATTGCCATGCAGGCCATGGTCACCATCAGCAAAATCTCCATCAACAAAGACATCAAACTTGTCATTCTGGACGAGCCCACCGCGCTGCTTGAAAATGACAAGGTGGAAATATTGTTCCGCTTCGTGCGCGAATTAAAAGAGCGCGGCGTCAGCGTCATCTATATCTCTCACCGGCTTGAGGAGATCATGGAGATTTGCGATTCGGTGACGATCCTCAAAGACGGCACCTATGTGGACACGCTGCCTGTTTCCCAGGTGAGCAAGGACCGGCTCATCGCCCTGATGGTGGGCCGGGAAATGACCGACATCTACAACATCGAGCACTTTGAACCGGGCGAAGAACTGCTGCGGGTTGAAAACTTTTCCGACAGCAAGCATTTTCACGACATCAATTTTACGCTTCACCGGGGCGAAATTCTGGGGTTTGTGGGCCTGGTGGGCGCTGGGCGCAGCGAAATCATGCGCGCCCTGATCGGCGTGGAAAAGCGGCTGACCGGCGACGTGTACCTTTCCGGCGAAAAGGCGAGCATCAAAAACCCAACGGACGCGCTTTCGCATGGCATCGGCTTCCTGACGGAGGACCGCCGGGCGGACGGGTGCGCGCTGGTGCTTTCCATCAAGAACAACATCAACATGAGTTCTTTGGACATGATCAGCAAGCTGGGTTTTATCAACCTTCACAAGGAAACAAAGCGCGCCGAGGAGTTTTCCAAAAACGTCAATGTGAAAACGCCCTCCATTGAGCAGCTTGTGGGCAATCTCTCCGGCGGCAACCAGCAGAAGGTGGTCATTGCCAAACTGCTCTGCCGCGCCCCCGATATCCTGATTTTTGACGAACCCACGGTGGGCATTGACGTGGGCGCCAAGCAGGAAATTTTCAAGCTGATCGAACGCCTGACCCAGCAAGGCCGGGGAATCATCCTGATTTCTTCCTATCTACCGGAAGTGATGGGCCTTTCCGACCGCCTGATCGTGATGGCCCAGGGCGGAATCACAGCCGAATTTGGAAAAGAGGAATTGAAGACGCTGACCGAAGAGGAAATCCTCCGCAAAGCGTCTATCGAACAATAAGGAGAGAAAGCCATGACAACGAACCGCAGATTGCCGCAGGGGCCGCTGAACCAGGTTTTCAAAAGAACCGAGTTCACGCTGGGCATCATCATCATAGCGCTGTTTGCACTGGCCGGCATCTTTACCAAAAACTTCACCAGCGCCTATAACCTTACCAACCTTACCAAACAGGGCTCCATCGTCGGCGTGATGGCCGTGGCGCAAACCGTGGTGATCATTGCGGGCGGCATTGATATTTCCGGCGGCGCGGTGGCCGGTTTGGGCTGCATGACCATGGCTCTTTTGCAAACCCGGACTGACACGCCCTTTGCGCTGACCCTTGTGGCCTGCCTGGCGGTCACCGTGCTTTGCGGATTCCTCAACGGCATCATCATCTTCGACCTGAACGTGCCCGCCATGATCGCGACCCTGGGAACCCAGACCGTGATTCGCGGCATTGTGAAACTGCTTTGCGGGGGCCTGAACGTGACCTACACCGACGCCCGCATCCTGGACATCGGCACCGGAAAGCTGTTTGGCTTCATCCCCTACCTGGCGCTTATCTGGCTAACGGTGGCGGTGATCGTCATCATCATTCTGCGCTACACCATTTTCGGCCGCAACCTGTACGTGGTCGGCTCCGGCATCAATGTGGCGAAGCTCAGCGGCATCAAGGTCCGCAAAATGTATTATATGGTCTATTCCTTTGCCGGGCTTTTGTACGGCATTGCGGCAATCATGCTGGCGGCCCGGGTGGGCATGGCGCAACCGGGAACCGGCGAGGGATACGACATGAGCGCCATTGCGGCCGCTGTCATTGGCGGCGCTTCCCTGGCCGGCGGCCGGGGCGCGGTAACCGGCACGCTGCTGGGAACGGTGCTGATGGTGCTCATCACCAACGCGGGCACCGCCTTCCAGATTGACCCCTACATTCTGGACGTGACCACCGGCGTGCTGATTATCTTTGCCGTGGCCATGGATATGATCAAGACCCGGAAGAAGGCGTAACGCGGCCTTTCCTTCCCGCCTATTTCAAAATAGTTGAGGGGCTTGCCAATGCAAACAGCGCCGAACCAAACACCGAATTCCATGGCCATGCCCGATATGATGGACATGATGGTCGCCATCACATATTTTTGCTTTGGCGTGTACTGCCTTTCTTCTTATTTCCTCCTGCGAAAAAGAAAGGTTCTGGTCGCCAATAAAATCCTCTATCCCCGCGATTGCGACCCGGCCCGATGCCGCAAGCCCGAGGCGTTTATCTCCTTCATCCTGCCCCGGGTGCTGCTTCTTGGCGTGGTACTGGTGCTGTTTGGCGGGCTGTTTCTGCTGGACCATTTTGTGGGCACTGGCAGCCCCTGGCTGACCCTGGTAACCATCTTCCTTCCGTTGGCCTTCTTTGCCTGGTATGTACGGGAGCAGCGCAAAGCCACCCAGCGGTTTTGGTGAGCGGCTGGGCCGCCAAAGCCCTTCAAGCCCTTTTAGGGGCTGCTGCCCCTAAAACCCTGCCCAGGGCCCCTCATTTGACCGCGTTTCACGCGGTCAAAACCATAACCATTCCTTAAGGGTTAGCAAAAGGTTCATGCAGTCTCCCTGCATGAACCTTACAGCTGCCGCTGATTAGCCACAGCTGATCAGCGGCCTGCTTTTTTTGTTGATCCCGCTTTCCCCTATTTCAGCAGCTCTTCCTCCCGCTCGCGGAAGTAGAGCGTTTCGGCGACCAGGCTGTCCTTCAGCGCCGCCGGGTGCTGGCCATACATAATGGCATACGCGTCGCGCCCCGGCCCCAGGGGTTCGCCGGTCACAAAGCGGCCCTCCTGGTTGTAGCCAATCAGGTACAGGGCGCGGATCACCGTGTCAATGTCCATCATGCCATTGCCAAGGGGCAGGCGGTTGGAATCCTCCACATGCAGGTTCACCAGCGCGTCCCCCGCGCTGAGGATGGCTTCGCCGATGTGCCTTTCGCCGCAGAGCATATGAAAAATATCGCCGTTGATGTGCCCCACCCCCGGGTGGTCCACATCCCGAATGTACTGCTGCGCGGTCTCAATGGTATGGCACAGGTTGCATTCGGCGCTGTTGATGGGTTCAATGGCGCACTTCACGCCCGTTTCCACAAACACATCCGCCACAGAGCGGAGGGTCGCCACGCTGCGGGCATAGTCCGAGCTGTCGTAGGGGCTGGCGGTGCCCACAACCCCAGGAACCGTCAGCATGTACTTGCCCCCAACGCTTTTGCAAAACCGCGTTTCTTCAATCATATATTCCCGCGCTGTCTGGCGGGCAAAATTGTTGTTGGTGGAAAGCGCGTTGGCGTGGGTGAAAAAGCCGCAAATGCCGGAAACCTGGATGCCGTACTTGTCCAGAATTTTTTTGGTCCCGCTTAGGTCCGCCTGAAAGCCCACGTCTTTCCCGCCGTAATCTCCGCCCAGCTCAATATAGCCTACGTTGTGCCTTTTCAGCCTGTCGCAGGCTTCTTCCAGCGTTTCCAGGCCAAATACCCATGTGCTGAAAGACATATCCATCCTTCGTTTTAGCCGTTCCGGGTGCTCGGCTTTCAGTTGGTCAAAACGATACTTGATGCTTTGGTTGAGCTCCTCTAACCGCGACAGTTTCATGGCAGACCCTCCTCACTTTTCAACGTGCAACCGCATGGAGCTGATGGCGATGGAAAACAGAATCAAAACCCCGAAGGAAATCTGCTGCAAATACGGGCTGACCTTCAGCAGGTTCAGCGCGTTAAAGATAACGCCGGTCAGCAGCACGCCGCAGAAGGTACCCAGCATGTTGCCCTTGCCGCCGTTGATGGGCGCGCCGCCAATGATAACAGCGCCAATGGCTTGCAGCTCCATGCCCGAGCCCGTGGACGCCTGGGACGCGCCCAGACGGGAAACCAGCATCACCACCGCGATGCCGATCATCACGCCGCTGGTGACAAAGAACATGATTTTGTTCCAATTGACCCGGATGCCCGCCAGGAAAGCCGCCTTCTGGTTGTTGCCAATGGCGAATACCCGCCGCCCAAACTGCGTGTATTTCAGCAAAATGGAAATGGCCGCATAGCCCACCACACTGACCACAAACAAAAGCGGAATGGTGTTGAACACATAGGTGCCGGCAAAGTATTCCATCTGATCAAAGATGGTTGCGTTGCCGCCTCCCGTAATGGTCAGGCACAGGCCGGTATAGATGCTGGTGGTGGCCAGGGTGATGATAAAAGACGGGGCCTTGAACAGCACGGAAAGAATGCCGTTGAACGCCGAGCAGGCCGTGGCCACGGCAATCGCCACCAGAATGCCGATGATGTCCGGTTCCCAGCGTTTCAGCGCCAGGCAGGCCATGGTTCCGGCAAACCCGATAATGGAACCGACGGAGATATCGAAGTTTCCGGAAATGATCAGCACGGTCATGCCGGCGGAAACCAGCCCAAGGGTGGAAATTTGCGATAACACGCCCTTGATGTTTTCGATGGACAAAAACCTGGGGTTGATGGATTGGGTCACAATGCCCAGCACAATAATGATGGAGATGAGATAAAACGATTGCGAAGTAACGATCTTCTTCATGTAGGGCAGTTGCAGCAGTTTGCGCATGTCCGTTCCTCCTAAGCTATCCCAAGATACAGGCTCATCAATTTTTCTTCCGTTAAGTCATCCGGGGTTGTGGTGTGCACCAGCCTTCCTTCCCGCAAGATGCATATGCGGTCGCTGATGGAAAGGATCTCGGGCATATCGGAGGATACCATGATGATGGCTTTGCCAGCTTTGGCCATGTTCACCATCAGTTTATAGATCTCTTCTCTCGCGCCGATGTCAACGCCTTTGGTGGGTTCGTCGAAAATAATGATATCGCAGGAGCTTAGCATCCAGCGGGCCACGATGCTCTTTTGCTGGTTCCCGCCGGAAAGCCGTTCAATTTCCTGGTCCACGCTTTGCAGTTTCAGGTTCAGCCGCTTCACCATTTGCTCCGTGGCGTTTTTGTCGGCCTTGGTGCTGATCCACGTTTTGGACTCGTTGCGCACCACGCAGACGTTTTCCAGCACGCTGCGGCTTAAAAACATGCCGTCGCCTTTGCGGTCCTCCCCCAGCATGCAAATGCCGCAGGAAATGGCGTTCCGGGGCGAATTGATGGTCACTTCCGCGCCCCGCAAAAAGACGCGGCCGCTTTGCTTCTTATCCACGCCGTAGAGCAAGCGCATCAATTCTGTGCGACCGGAACCCACCAGCCCGCCAATGCCCAGAATTTCTCCCTTGCGAAGGCTGAAACTGACGCCGTTCACCATGGGCAGGTTCACCATGTTTTCCACCCGTAGAATCTCTTCCCCAAGCTCGAAACGCTCGCGCTCGTAAAAAAGAGAGCTTTCGCGGCCCACCATGGCGGCCACGATCTCTTCCCGCGTTACCCGGGAGGCTTCGTAGCAGCCCACCAGGTTGCCGTCCTTGATCACGGAAATGGTATCCGCCAGTTCAAATATTTCTTCAAGGTAATGGGAGATATAAATGATGCCCATTCCTTTTTTCGCCAGTGATTTCACCGTGTGCATCAGCGTTTGGGACTCGCTCTCGCCCAGCGACGCGGTGGGTTCGTCCATGATGATGATCTTTGCTTTTCGCTGGAGAGCCTTGGCAATCAGAAGCATTTGCTTTTGGGCGGGCGTGATGTCCTCCACCATGTCCCTGGGAGAAACATCCAGATTCAGCTCATCCATCAGCTTTTGGGCCG
>JAVBTE010000143.1:0-24873 GCA_031556335.1 Eubacteriales bacterium
CCCAGACCCCATCTTTGACCGCGTTTCACGCGGTCAAATCAAAAAGTAAGCAAAAGTGGCGCAAACCGCGCCACTTTTGTTATCTTATCTGTGCCCTTGACCGCGCACAGCGCGGTCAATAAAGGGTCCAGGGCGAAGCCCTGGGCAGGGTTTTAGGGGTGCAACCCCTAACGTCCCCCGTCCCCTAACGTCTCCGCCCCACCCCGTCCCTACTTTTCGTCCTTGGGGCGCATGTCGTCGTTGTAGAGCAGGCAGGCGTTCTTGCCGGAGTTTTTGGCGTGATACATAGCGATGTCGGCGTATTTCATCAGCACCTGGTAATTGGTGGAATGCTCGGGGTACATGGCGATGCCGATGCAAAAGCCAATGTGGAATTTTTCCACGTATTTCAGCTTGATGTGGGAGTTGAGCTGATCGATCAATTCCTTGGCAAAATCCTGGCTTTCCTGGGCGGTAAGGTCTGGGGCGACCAAAATGAACTCGTCGCCGCCAATGCGGGCCGCCACGTTCAGGGCCCCGGAAGAGGGACGGAATACTTGGGTCGACTGGTGGGCGGAGCTTAGATATTGGCCAATTTGCACCAATAGCTCATCCCCCGCGTCGTGGCCCGCGATGTCGTTGACCAGCTTGAAGTTGTCCAGGTCGATAAAGAACAGAGAAAACTTCTGTTGGCGCTGGGTAAGAACGGTGAGTTGTTCAAACAAAAGCTGGCGGTTGGGGAGGTCGGTCAGCTTGTCGTAGTGGGACTGGTGGTACAGCGTATCCTGGACCGCTTTGATGCGGCGCAAAAGCAGGAAAAAGAGCGTGCCCATCACTGCCAGGCAAAGGGCGAGCAGCACAAGCAGAGAAACCATGTTCACCCGCAGCATGGCCCGGTGCTGCTCGGGCAAAGCGTCGTCCAGGTCCACCACAACAATGCCCACCTGGGCGTCCCCGTCCATCAGCGGCGCGGCGCCAATGCTAAAGCGGCCGTAGGCATCCAGGTTGTTATAGGCTTCGCTGGCGTATTCCCCCGCAAAGGCCCGCAGGTGCACGGGCAGCGGATCGTATTGCAAAAACCGTTCGTTCGCCGGGTTTTCCGGGTCGGTGTCATACACAAAATAGGTTTGGTCCCCCAACTGCCGCAGCACGTAGATATACTTGGCGCGCAATTTCAGGGTCAGGGCCCGGAGGCGTTCCAGGTCGGCGGGATATTCGGGGTCCGCCAGGATGTCCGCCAGACTTTCGTACTTCGCCACCTTGGCGGGATCGACAGCGCCCTGGGCGGCGACCGCCATGGTCACAAGCTTTTCGCAGACGCTTTCCTGCAAAATCTGCTGGGAGTCCTGCGAATTTTTCACGGTCATGAAAGAGACGATCATCATCAAAGCGGCGCAAAAAACAAGAAAGACAATAAATACCCAAAGCTTGTTTTTATTGGAAAAGCCATTCATACGCTGAATCCTTTCAGAGAAAATGAGCCAAAGGCGCTTTTTGCGCGTTACAGCGCCGCAAACTCACTTTCCACTTCCAAAAAGATATCCACAATGTCCGGGCAGAACTGGGTGCCGCGGCCCTCCACGATCATCTCCACCGCCTTTACGTGGGGGATGGGGGCCTTGTAGCAACGCTCGGATACCAGCGCTTCGTAAACGTCCACCACGGAAAGGATGCGGGCGGACAGGGGAATGTCCGCCCCGGCAAGGGCGTCCGGGTATCCCTTGCCGTCCCAGCGCTCGTGATGGTGACGGCAAATTTCCCGGCAGCGTTGCAAATAGATGGCGTCCTCGCTGAGGGATGCGGAGATGGTGTCGATGATGCTGCTGCCGATGGTGGTGTGGGTCTTGATGATTTCAAACTCTTCGGGGGTCAGGCGGCCGGGCTTCAAAAGAATGCTGTCCGGAATGCCTACCTTGCCAATGTCGTGCATGGCCACAGCCTTGATGATCAGGTCGAAGTTCAGGTCCATCAGCTCCTGGTAGAAGATGGGCTTTTTCAGCATCTGCTTCACCAGCAGCTTGGTAAGCTCCCGGGTGCGGCGAATGTGCATGCCCGATTCCAGGCTGCGGTACTCGATGATGGTCGCCATGGTTTCCAGCATTTGCTCGTGGGTTTTCAGGAGGTCCGCGGTTTTTTGCGCCACCAGTTCTTCCAGCTCGTGGCGGTAGCGCATCAGCTGGATGTGGTTGGCCAGCCGGGCGGAAACCACATCCGGGTTAAAGGGCTTGGAAATGTAGTCCACAGCGCCCTCCCGAAGGCCACGGGTTTCGTTGACGCTGGCGTCCGCCGCTGTAATGAACAGCACGGGGATTTTATCGGTCATGGGTGTGGATTTCATCACCTGCAAAACTTCAAAGCCGTCCATTTCCGGCATCATGATGTCCAGCAGCACCACGTTGGGCCTGGTTTTTTCATCAAAAACCATCTGCACCGCCTCAATGCCGCTTTCCGCTTCCATGATGTCGTAGTCCTTTTGCAGCATTTCCCGCAGGATGACCCGGTTGATCTCCACATCGTCCACGATCAAAACTTTGTCCTTCATTTGCGTTTCAACCACCTGTTCAAAAATGTTCTTAAGTGTTTTGGAGGAAAGCTTCTATGGCTTTCAGCGTCATTGCCATGATTCCGTTGAGCTGCGCAAAGCTGTCCGCCCCGTCCATGCCGCCCTTGAGCTGGGCGTTGAGCAGCGCCGAAGCGTTGTACAACTCCGTCAGGGACAGGTTTCCGGCAATGCCCTTGATGGTGTGGGCGGTTTTTTCCGCCGCCGCGCCGTCCCGGGCGTCCATTTCCGCCTTCAGTTGCTCCCAGTAGTTGTTTTTCAGGAAGCTTTTCAAAAGCGTAACGTAAATGCCGCGGTTGCCCTTCAGCCGGTTCATGGCCTCGTCCACGTTGATGTAGCGGCTGGTATCCATGGAAAGGCCGGAAGACGCCGGGGCCTGGGGCGGGGCGGCCATGGGGGGCGGATCGGCGGGGGAGGGCGCCTCCTCGTACCGGGACAAGTAGTAGGTGAGGGTGTCAAACAGCTTGTCTACATCCACAGGCTTAGCCAGATGGTCGTTCATGCCGCTGTCCAGGCATTTTTGCACGTCCTCGGTAAAGACGTTGGCGGTCATGGCGATGATGGGAATGGTGGCGGCGCTTTTCACCTTCAGGGCGCGAATCTTTTCCGTGGCGGTCAGGCCGTCCATTTCTGGCATGTGCACGTCCATCAGGATCAGGTCGTACTTATCCGGCGCGGCCTCAAACATCTCCAAGGCCTGTTTGCCGGTCATGGCCCAGTCCAGCTGGATCTTGGTATTGGCAAGGTCCTGGAAGAGGATGTCCTTGTTGATTTCAATGTCCTCCGCCAGCAGCACATGGGCCCCGGAGAAGGAGTGCCGCTTGCTGTGGGGGGTGCCTTCAATGCGGTGGGTAATGCCCAGCAGTTCGTTGATGGTATCGATGATCATGGACGGGAACAGCGGCTTGGAAATAAGCCGGGAAGCGCCGGCGGCCCGGGCCTCGTCCTCGATGCCGCTCATTTCCCCCACGGAAACCAGCACCACGATGCAGCTTTTGAAGGATTCCTTGATCATGCGCAGGGTATCGATGCCGTCAATTTCGGGCATGTGCCAGTCCACAAACACCACGCTGAACGCGTTGCCCGCCTGCTGGGCCTTGCGGATCATGTCCAGGCCTTCGGGGCCGTTGACGGCGGTCTGTACGCCGATGTTCAAATCCCGCATGCACCGGGTAAAGTATTCCCGGGTCTCCGGCTCGTCGTCGATCAACAGGGTGTTGATTTTCCGGCGGTCCAGGTTTTTATCCAGCGTGGGGGCGGCGGCCTGGTCGTCCGGCAGCACCTGCATCTGCACCGTGAACGTGAAGGTGCTTCCCTTGCCCTCCGCGCTTTTCACGGAAATCTGGCCGCCCATCATTTCCACGATGCTTTTGCAAATGGCCAGGCCCAGGCCGGTGCCGCCAAACTTGCGGGCAATGCCGCCATCCGCCTGCTGGAAGGAGGTGAACAAAAGCTTTTGTCCCTCCCGGGAGATGCCGATGCCGCTGTCGGTGACGGAGACCTCCACGGTGGAAAGGTCGCCCATCCGGGATTTTTCATTTACGTCCACCACGATTTTGCCCTTGTCCGGGGTAAACTTGACGGCATTGGACAAAAGGTTGGTGATGACCTGGGACAGCCGAAGGGCGTCGCCGTTATAAAACCGGGGCATGTCCATGTGCATGCGGATATGCAGCTTTTGCTTCTTTTCGCTGGCACGGACGGAAACGGTGTTGGAAATGTCGATCAGCATCTTTTCCAAGTCGAACCGCTCGGGGGAGAGCGCCATTTTGTTGGCGCTGATTTTGGACATGTCCAGAATGTCGTTGATGATGCCAAGCAGCTGCTGGCTGGCCGAGTCGATGCGCTCCAGATTCTGGCGCACGCCCTCCAGGGTATCGGCGGACTTGGCGATGCGGGTAAGGCCCATGATGGCGTTGATGGGCGTGCGGATTTCGTGGCTCATGCGGGAGAGAAAATCGCTTTTGGCGTTGTTGGCCTGCTCCGCTTGCAGCTTGGCCTCCAAAAGGCCCTCGTGGGCCCGCTTCTCCTCGGAAACGTTTACCGATTGCTGCAAATGCACCAGCGTGCCGTCCAGCCAGGTGATGACGCTGTCCGTGTTGCGGTAATAGCGGCCTGTGACGGTGTTGCGTTTCTCCCAGGCATAGGGTTCGTCGGGGTGGGCCAGCAGGTGCTCGTAGGGGCAAAAGGGGCAAGGCCCCGTAAAGCCGTCCTGGAACACCTCCCAACAGCGGCGGCCCACATAGTCCGCCGACAGGCCAAACTCATCCCGCATTTTTTTGTTGATGAACAAAAGCTCGTGGGTGGTGAGGCGGTTGACGTAAATGCAGACGTCGATGTTTTCCAGAATACGCAGCAGCGCGGTTTTCTCATTGTTGTCGGACTGGAACAGGGACGCGTTGCGAAGGATGACGGCCAGCGCGTCGGCCATGTCCTCCATGCGGGCCTGCGCCGAAGGCGGGGGCGGCGAGGAAAAATCGCAAAGGAGGCAGCCATAGGTCTGGCCCCCGGCCACGGCGGGCAGCAGGAAAGGATGGCGCAGGCCCAAAACCGCCTGCTCCTGAAGCGGCAACAGATCCAAAAAAGCCCGGCCCGCAAGGGGCGCGGCGTGCACAACGCGCTTTGCCAAAGCCAAAGCGGCGTCGTTTTTCAGGGTTTCCGGGCCCGCAGGGCACATCAAACACTGGGCGTTTTCGGAAAGGTCGGCCATGTAAACGCAGGCGGCGTCCGTTTCCCGAAGGAGCGCCTCGGCCATGGCGGCCAGAACGCCTTTCAGGTCCGCGTCAATGGCAAAAAACTCCAGGGACCGGGGAGGGAGGGAAAGGGGATTTGCGGGCTTGTCCATTGTGTTGCACCTCAATGCCATGAAGGGTGGAGTGGGTCGCGCCCCGTGGCGCAAAAGGCAGTCAGTCCAGGTATTCGTGCAGCTTGCGGTGAAGCAGCTCTATGCTGATGGGCTTGGCCAGGTGGTCGTCCATGCCCGCTTCCAGCGCCTTTTCCACGTCGGTATCAAAGGCGTTGGCCGTCAGGGCGATAATGGGCACCGCAATGCCCTCCCGAAGGGCGCGGATGGCCTTGGTGGCCTCCAGGCCGTCCATTTGGGGCATTTGGATATCCATCAGGATAAGGTCGAACCGGAAAGGGTTTTCCTGAAAGGCTTTCACGGCCTCCAAGCCATTCGCGGCGGTGACGATCTGGACCTTGGTGTCCTCCAAAAGCGCCTTGACGATTTCACGGTTGATTTCCAAATCCTCCGCCAGCAGAATGGTTTTGTCCCTAAAATCCCGGGGCGATTCCGGGGCGGGGCGGGCAAGACGGACGGAATTTGCCGGCAGGAGGGGGTTTTTCTTCATGACGGCGGTAAAGGTGAAGGTGCTGCCTTCGCCCATCTGGCTGACGACGCTGATGTCTCCGTCCATCAGGTGGGCCAGGCTGCGGCTGATGGACAGCCCCAGGCCGCTGCCGCCGTACATGCGGGCGGAGCCGCCGTCCGCCTGCTCGAAGGAATCAAAAAGCCGGCTCAGGTTCTCTTGGGAAATGCCGATGCCCGTATCGGCCACGGCGGAAACGACAGTGACGGTATCCGCCGTTTCGGGGCCCTTGCGAACGGTGAGGGTGATTTTTCCCTCTGGCGGCGTAAATTTCACCGCGTTGCTGAGGAGGTTCATCACCACCTGGGAGTAGCGCATGGCGTCCCCAATGACGTAGGCAGGCACATCCTTGGCGATGTCCACGAAAAGAAGCTGCTTCTTTTCCCGGGCCCGGAACTCAATCAGGTCATGAACGCCGCCAAGGGCATGGCGCAGGTCAAATTCCTCTTCGCTTAAGGTAAGCCGGTTTGATTCGATCTTGGACAGGTCCAGCACGTCGTTGATCAGTGACAGCAAATGCTTGGAGGCAAAATCGGTTTTACGCAGGCATTCCTTGATTTTGTCCATGTCGCCGGACCGGAGGGCGATCTGGGTCATGCCCAGAATGGCGTTCATGGGCGTGCGCAGTTCGTGGCTCATGCGGGAGAGAAACTCGCTTTTGGCCTGATTGGCGCTTTGGGCCACATGGAGCATTTCCTCGGTTTTTCGGCTCATTTCGCCCATGTTTTCAATCATCTGGTTCAGCCGGTCTTCCATTACGCCAAACTCGTCATATTCCAAAATGGCGATCCGTTCCGACCAATCGCCGGAGGCGGCCCGGTCCGCGAAACGGTTCACCTTGCCCACGATTTTGCGCAGATGGGCGGCCACCCGCATGATGCTGAAAATGGCCAGAATCATGCCGATGATGGGCACGACCATGATGAACAAAACATCCAGCGTGGTGGAGCGGATTTCCGCCGCGTCCACCAAAATCACCAGCTTCCAGCCGGTTTCGCTGAGGGTGCCGTAATATACGTTCTTGTCCTCGCCGCCCAGCCGGATGCGGGTTTCGCCGGAGGCGGCGGTGGCCATTTCCCGGCCCAGGGCCACCAGCTGCGGGTCGGAATCGTCCTGGATATGCTCCCGAATGCCCCGGGACCCATCCGGATAGGTGATGAACTCCCCGTCGTTGCCCAGCACAAAGGCGACCCCCGTTTTGCCCACCGAAAGCTTGCCTACGATTTCCTCGATCTTTGTCAGGGCCATGTCCGCCGTGGTAACGCCCAGCATTTTTCCGTCCGCCCCAAAAAACGGTTGGGTAGAGGTGATCATGGTAACGCCGGCCACAGGGTCATAGTAGACGTCGGACCAGACGATTTCGCCCAGAGAGCGCTTTCCGTCCAGATACCAGATCTCCTGGTGAAAGTCCACCTCCTGGCCATAATCCCGGGTCACCAGGGTTTCATCGCCGCGCTGATAGGCGTAGACGCTGAAATCCCGGATATCCGGAAACGGCGTAAAGGGCTCAAACCAGATGCCGCCGCCCACGGTGTTTTCGTTGCCGGAAATGCTTTGGCGCACATAGGAGGTAAACTTGTCGGTCAGCAGCATGGCGTCGTCGGCGTTTTCGGCAAAGCGGGCCATGTGCCGGGTAACGCTGGCGTTTTGCATCAGTTCAATTTGCATGTCCAGCCGGGCCACCCGCACGCTTTCGATCATCTTTTCGTTCATCTGGTTCTCGGTCTGCCGATAGGTGACGATGTAGGTGATCGCCGTAAACAAAAGCGTGGAAAGCGCAATGATGGGTATCACGGATACGACGATCCGGGAAGTGATGCTTTTGAATTTGATAAGATCGCACCCCTTCCAAGTCATCATTCGCTATGGAAAAATCGCAAGGAAGAACAAATTGAATGGATGAAAATTGGCAGATGTTTCAACATATTGTAGCAAAAACCGCGTCAAAAAGCAACCAAAGCCGAGAAATAGGCGTCGCGCCGGCAGACATGGCCCTGCCGGCGCGATGGAGGGGAAGCGGCGGCCCAACGGTTACAGCGTTACCCCGCGCTTGAAGATGGCCATGTCGTGGATGCCCGCCTTTTCGTGCAAAATGGTTTGGCCGGAGGCCACGGCCAGCACAAAGGCGTAAAGTTCGTCGCCCAAAGCCTGAATGGAAAGCCCCCGGCTCACCACCCGGCCCGCGTCAAAGTCGATCCAGCCGGATTTGCGCTCAGAAAGGCCGGTGTTGCTGCTGATTTTGACGGTGGGAACAGGGCTGGCAAAGGGCGTGCCCCGGCCGGTGGAAAACAGCACGATGTGGGCGCCCGCCGCCGCCAGGGCGGTGGAGGCCACCAGGTCGTTTCCCGGCGCGCTTAACAGGTTCAGGCCGGGGCATTTCACCTTTTCCCCGTAGGCCAGCACATCCGTTACAGGGGCGGAACCGCTTTTCTGGGTGCAGCCCAGGGCCTTGTCCTCCAAGGTGGAGATGCCCCCCGCCTTGTTGCCGGGGGAGGGGTTTTCGTAAATGGGCTGGTGGTTGTCCTCGTAGTATTGCTTGAAATCGTTGATGAGGGCGACGGTCTTTGCAAAGACCCCTTCGCTTTGGCAGCGGTCCATCAGCAGGGTTTCCGCGCCGAACATCTCCGGCACCTCGGTCAGGATGGCGGCGCCGCCCCCGGCCACCAGCCGGTCGGAAAAAGCGCCGATGACCGGGTTGGCCGTTATGCCGCTGAACCCGTCGCTGCCGCCGCATTTGAGGCCCACCGTAAGCCGGCTGGCAGGGATGGGTTCCCGCTGCAGGGAAGCGGCCTGGTCGATCAGCTCCCGAAGAAGGCGCAGGCCGTCCCGTAGCTCATCCTCGGTGTCCTGGCAAACCAGAAACCGGACGCGCTCCGGGTCAAAGCGACCCATCAGGGGCGCAATCTGCGGGATGCCGCTGTTTTCGCAGCCAAGGCCCAACAGCAGCACGCCCCCGGCATTGGGATGCGCCGCCAGATCGGCCAAAATGGCCCGGGTGGCTTCCTGATCCTCGCCCATTTGCGAGCAGCCGTAGGGATGGGGGAAGGCGATGACCCGTTCCACACTGCCATGGGCAAAGGGCTGGGCCAGCTTCATCAGCTGCTGGGCGATGCCGTTGACGCAGCCCACGGTGGGCAAAATCCAGATGTCGTTGCGCACGCCCACGCCTCCGTCCTTCCGGGCGAAGCCCTGGAAGGTACCGGCGGGCACGGCGGGCAGCGCGGCGACCTTCGGATGGTATGCATAGGTCAGCATGTCCCGAAGGCCGGTTTGCAGGTTGTGCACATGCACATGTTGCCCGGGGCGAATGGCCTTGGTGGCGCGGCCGATGGGGCAGCCGTATTTGATGACCTCCTCGCCGGGGGCCATGGGAAAAAGCGCCAGTTTGTGGCCCTGGGGAATATCCTCCGCCAGGGCAAGCTCCTCGGAAAGTCCCCGGGTGAGGCTGCCTTTTTCAAGCGCCTCCAGGGCGACGGCCACCGTGTCCGTCGGATGGATGCGAAGGACGTTTTGGCTCATTTGGCGGCTCCTTCCGTCGGGCCAAAGCGCTTTTGAAGCGCCGCCCGCATGCCCAGAGCGCGGATATCGGCCAGCGAGCCGGAAACAAAGTCGCAAAGGCCCGGCTCCCGGGTCAAATCCTGGCCGAAAAAGGCTTCGTTGGAAAGGAACCGCCGGGTCAGCTCCCGGGGGTCCTGTTTGGCATTGGCCAGGAAAAATTCCAGCACAGGCGGGTCGTCCATCACCCGGTAGGGTTGGCCGCCGCGGGTGGCGATCAGCGCGCCTTCCTCCATGCGCTCGCCGCTGTAAAAGGCCATGAGGGCAGCCAGGGAGAAGGCCAGGTGCCCGGGCACCCTGCCCGTGGCCCCTATGGCGTCCAGCAGGCTTGGCATGCAGCGGGCCCGCCATTTGCTGACGGAGTTCAGGGAGATGGACAGCAGCAAATGCTTTACAAAGGGATTGGAGAAGCGTTCCAGCACGGAATGGGCGAAAGAATCCAGATCCTCCCGGGGCAAGGTGAGGGTGGGGATGACCTCGTCCCAGATGGTTTCCTTGATAAAAGAAAGAATGAGCGGGTCCTGCATGGATTCCAGCACCGTATCGTGACCGCACAGGTAGCTGGCCGGCACGAAGGAGGTGTGGGCGCCGTTTAAAATGCGCACCTTGCGCTGCTTATAGGGCTTTTGGTTGTCGGTGAAAATGACGGGCAGCCCGGCTTTGGGAAGGGGCAGCTCGCCGGAGATGTCCTTGCCGCTTTCAATCACCCAGAGGGCAAAGGGTTCCCCGGTCACCATCAGCCGGTCCTGGTAGCCCCATTCAGCCCACAGGGCCTCCGCCTCGTCCTTGGGGTAGCCCGTTACGATGCGGTCCACCAGGGTGGAGGCAAACACGCAGGCTTCCTCAAGCCAGGCGAAAAAGCGGTGGCCCAGCTGCCAGCGCGTGGCCAGCTTGACCACGCATTCTTTCAGACGGATGCCGTTGTCGTCTATCAGCTCCACAGGCAGAACGACCAGCCCCCTGTCGGCGGAATAATCAAAGTGCTCGGCCCGCTCGTAAAGGAACTTGGTCAGCTTGCCGGGGTAGGAGGCCGGCGGGTTCATGGAGAGCTCGTCGGTTTCGCTGTACACGATGCCCGCCTCCGTGGTGTTGGACACGATAAAGCGCAGGGTATCCAGCTTGGCGAAGGCAGCGTACTTGCCATATTCGGCATAAGGGTCCACCGCGTCGGCCACAGAGGTAACCACGCGGTTTTCCACGGTCTTTTGCCCGTTTTGCCGTCCCCGCAGGCTGACCGTATACAGGCAGTCCTGATCGTGGAACGTTTGCAGGGAGCCGAAGGAAATGGGCTTGACAAGCACGATGTTCCCGCCCAAAAGACCCTTTTCGTTGGCAATGTCGATCATATCGTCCACAAAAGCCCGCAAAAAATTGCCTTCGCCAAACTGCAGCACCCGAATGGGGCGGTCTGTGCGGGAGTAGCGTTGCCGGATATCCGTCATCAGAAAGGCCTCCTTTTGTTTTGACCGTTGAATGTAAGCTCTTACATTGATACGCTGATCATAAGCCCAATTGAAGGTTTTGTCAATAGCCAGGACGCCAGCGGGGAGGCCGTTGCTGGAAGAAATTTACACATGCTTCCCAAGGGATTTGAGAGCCTGTTGTCGAATATCTGAAAATTGCAGAAAATACCCAGAGGAGGCCCGATATGCTTCGTAGATTCTTCGTGTTTTTGCTTGTTTTGACGCTGCTTTTTGTGACGTCGGCGGTGGCCGATTTGCAGCTGACCCTGTCCGTCAGTTCCCACCAGTTTGTGGCGGGAAGCTCCATCCATGTAGGTTTTACCGTTTCGCAGGATGGAAATGTGGACTTGGTGGCCGTGAACCAGAATGGCAAAAAAGCGGCGATCATTTTGGACAAGCAAAAGGTGAGCGCAGGGCCCAACGAACTGAGCTGGGACGGCATGGCGGAGGGGAAGGCCCTGCCCGCCGGCCCGTACCGCCTTGTGCTGACCATGGACGACATGAGCATGGACATGGACGTGACCCTGCTGCCAGGGGATGGAAAAGCGGCCCCGGCGGCGGATAACGCGGCGGCCGAAGAGGAACCCCCGGCGGAGGAAACCGAGGCCCCTGTTGCGTCGCAGCCCCAAAGCGCCGGAAGCGAAATGACCCCCGCGTATTACAGCGCCTATCATCTGGAAAAAAAGCACGAGGCCTGCTACTGGTGCACCCCCATGAACATCCACGATGAGGCGGCGGTCTGGGCCATGCTCACCGCCCCGGTCACCATTTTGGAAGGGGACCAGAAGGAGCAGGTGGTGGTTCGCAAGGAGGCCAGCGATTCTTCCGAGGGCGTGGGCGTGGTCACCTGCACCTCCCAAAGCGTGCATGTGCTGGAGGACGCGGGCAACGGCTGGACGCTGATCGAGACGGTTTCCAGTTCCTTCCACGATTCCAAGGTGAAGGCATGGAACGCCTTTGTGACGGGCTATGTGCCCACCAGCCGCCTTCGCAAAAAAACCCCCTCCCAGGAATACGGCATCGTCATCGACAAGCTGACCCAGGAGCTGTATCTGTTCAAGGAAGGGCATCTGTTCTCCAGGCTGCTGATTTCCACCGGCGCGTATGACCCGGACGCGAAAAAATTGCAGCCCTACAACGAAACCCGCGCCGGAGAGTTCCTGTTCGTGTCCCGGGTGGGCGAGTTCCGGTCGGACAACATGTTTTGCTCCATGGCCATCCGCTTCAATTCCGGCGACCTGCTCCACGAGGTGCCCCACGTGAAAAACGCCGACGGCACCATGAACTATAAAAAAACCGAATACAAGCTGGGCACCCGGGCCAGCCACGGCTGCATTCGCACCCAGCGCCTGCGCAACGCCGACGGCATCAACATGACCTGGATCTGGAACAACGTTTCCCTGGGTACGAAGCTTGCCATTTGGGAGGACTACGCGGGGCGGCAGATGGACCTTCCCGATCCTGCCACGCCCCTTTATTACAACGTCAACGGGGGCAGCAGCTACCATTCCACCCCCAATTGCAACGGCGTGCGGGACGAGTATTTGCCCCTCACCGGCACCTTCACCTATGGGGAGCTGGAGAACGAGAAATACAAAAAGCTGGACATGTGCCCCTACTGCATCCCGCCCCGCAGAATCGCGGAGATCGAAGCCATCAACAAGCTGCACGAAACGGTCTGGCCGGGAGAAATTCCCCAGAACTGAAAAGACCGCCACGTTGAAGGGCTGTCGCGCCGACCGGCGCGGCGGCCCTTGTGTCTTTTTTACAGATGCAAAAGGTCGCAAATCTTGACGGAATAGGCATTTCATGGTACATTAACAGGCGGTGGAAAATGGCACGACGGATTTTGCGAGGTGGGATGGCATGAGTGATTTTGGCACCGGGAAGGGCTGGGACCTGGAACCCGGACCGCGCCGCACTGCGGAGGAGAGCGCGGAACATTTGTATACGGCCCGTCCTTTGACGCCCGCGCCTCAGTGGCTGGACAAGACGGAGCTGCCGCCCCTGGATCATGCCCGGGGCTTTGCGCCCAACGAGCCGGCGGAGCCGGCCTACACGCCCAACGAGCTCAGCAAGCCCTCCGCCTTTCCGGCGGGGAAGCCGGAACCGGCTCCCCTGGACAGCTTTGGCTTTGAGGCCATGCCCGCTGAAATGGAAAGCGCCGGCGAGGAAGCCGCGGAATGGGGCGATTTGCAAAGGGACGCCTATTACCGGCGGGATTTTGGCGACGAGTGGCCCCAGGAGGCCGCCGGAGAAGCGGCCACCGCCTTTGCGCCCCCGCCCAAATTTGAATACCAGCCCTATCGGGCTTACGATTTTCAGCCAAAAGGCCCCGGAGAGGACCAGGAGGGCGATTTTGCCAAGCCCCAGGCCAATGTGTACCAGACAAGGGCAGCCACCTGGGCGGAGACCGCCAGGCGGGAAAGCCTGGCCCAGCAAAGAACTTCTTATCAGGTGGAGGGGGAAAGCCGCGCTCCCCGGAAAAGACGCAGGAAAAAGAAGCTGCTCAAGCGCTTTGTGGTCGCGCTGTGCGGCCTTGCGGTGCTGGGCGCGGGCGCTTATCTAAGCCGGGACTGGATCGCCAAGCAGCTGAAACCCCTGACCGGCGCAACCCAAACCGTGGGCACGGACGCTGTGGACATGACCCAGGTGGCGGCCCAAAGCAAGGGGTATGACCCGGCGACGGCGGTTCATATGAACGAAAAGGCGCAGCTGGGCATTGCCGCCGTCAGCGGCACCTTGAAGATGGAAACCTATGCCGTTACCACCGGCAACGTGGTAGGCCGAACCCAGACCGGGCCGGGCCTGTACGATTATTACCTGTTCGCGGCGGCGGACGGCCAGCTGCTGGGCTACTACGAAGGGCTGGCCGACGGGGATTTTCTGGTGCAGCAGGGCGACCGCTTCTATGTGCGGCAGCAGCCTTACCTGCTCACCGGCCAGGGCAAGCCGCTGATTGACCAAAGCAACCAATACCTGAAAAACGCCGTGCTGGAGCCCATGATGAACGGCTGGGCCATGTTGCGGGACGAGGCGGAGCAGGAGATCAATTTTATCAACCAGGACGGGCAGCTGCTTAGCACCCTTTGGTTTTGCAAGGCATTCCCCTTTACGGGGGAGCGCACGGTGGGTTATGTGGATACGGGCAATTTGACCGCAGGGGCCGAGCGGTACACGCTGTACGCGCTGTCGGAAAGCGGAGAGATGGAAAAGTGGCGGCAGGGCGCGGATGCTCAGGACGTGGTGGGGTCGGCCTGCGGCATGGCCTACCTGAACACCGGAGAGCTGTACGACCTGAAGGACCTGTCAAAGCCCATTTGCGTTACAGACGACGTAGCCGTGTACGCGGACTGCGAGGCCGTGGTGGTGAAGGACCAGGCCACCGGCAAGTACGGCCTGTTTGTGGACGGGGAACAGCATTACGACTTCGCCTATGACCGCATTGCGCCGGTGGAGTGCGATATTCAGTGGAAGCAGACCGGGGACCCTCGGTTCAAGGTGCTGGCGGTGACGAAGGCCGCGTATCCCCAGCCCCTGTCCCATTACTTTACGCTGCAAAAGGACGGCGCCCAGGAGTTGGTGGCCGTGTCCACCCGCAGCGTGTATCCCATCGCGCTGGAAAACTGACTGGGAAAAAGCGAGGAGGATGGCATGATGAAACGGTTTGGTGCGGCGCTCGCGGCGCTGTTGATGCTTCTTTTCCGGTTTCCGGCATACGGGGAAGTGGAAAAAAGCGTAGATATTCAGGGAAGCGGCATTACGGTTATGCTGAACAAGCAGGTGGAGGAAGGCGACAAGCAAAAGCTTGGCGTGAATTACCCCACCTTTGAGGGGGAGGACGCCTCGCTGGTTCAGTATTTGACGGACGCCATCACCACGCCGTTTTTGGCCCTGCGCAAGCTGGGCCAGATGGCGCAGGACGACGTCTATGCGGACGGCAGCAAAGATTTTATCCGGGGCGGCTATACCGCCTCCCTGGACTTTGAGGGCATTTTGTCCATGGAGCTGTCCATGTCCAACCGGGCGGCGGGCCAAACGGTGCGGGAAACCCAGTTTATGTACAAGATCATCGACTTGGCGGCGAAAAAAGAGCTGACGGTTTACGACCTGTTTGATGGTGAAGCCGGGGACGTGGACGAGGCCATCCGGCAGGCGGTGTACGCCGTGGGCCAGCAGGAGGGGAAGATTTCGCCCCACATTGCTGACGCTTCCCAGGTGCCCGCGCCCAATTCCGTCTTTTTGAGCACAGCCGTGTTTCGCTGCATTTTTGCGGCGGGCACCGTATCTCAGGAAAACACGGTGATCGACATTCCCTGGGAACAGCTGGCGCTGCTTCGGTCCGCCGCGCTGACCGGGGGCGCTGCCGCCCCTGAGGAGCAGGGCGGGCAGGAAAGCGAATCCGCCGGGGATGGGGATGCCACGGATACGGAACTGTCGGACAACCCCGGCCAGAACGCCGCGCAGCAGCAAGAGGACCAGAACCCGGAGCCTGCGGACGGAAACCGGCAGGACGCGGTTCCCGCCATGGCCCAGGTGAACGAGGACTTTGTCATGCCGGAGGTGGCCACGCCCACGCCCATGCCGGTTTCCGGCGGGGATGTGAACGTGCTGGACCTGCTGACCCGGGGGCTTTGGAAGCAGATGGGCACCGACGGCGGCACCTATTACCAGTTCACGCCGGACGGAAAGCTGCTGGTGGTGAACGTGGAGGACTACACCCTGGAGGATGGCACGCTGATGAGCGAAAGCTTGAGCGGCCAGGTGCTGCCGGGTGGCGATACGGCCTTTACGCTGGTAAGCGGCGAAAGCAAAACCGGCTATGTGCTGAACCGGGCGGGGGATGCCGTGGCGCCCGCCGATTTGGTGACCCCGTCGCCCACCCCGGTGCCCACGCCCACGCCGGAGCCCACCGCGACGCCTACACCGGAGCCCACGCCGGAACCCACGCCCACGCTGTCGCCTTACGAGGAGGCCAAGCAGCAGGCGCCCACGCTGAAAGCCCTGGGAGACGCGGCCAGCTTTGACAAAATGAAAACCATGCCCGTGTACCTGACCCCATCCGAGAAGGGCTACCGGGAAAGCAAGTGGCAGGTTACCACGGATGAAAGCGTCGGCATCTACGGCGTGGAAAACGGCTGGGTGCTGGTCAGCTATCAAATCGGCAACGGCACCAAGGGCCGGATGGGCTACATTGAAGCCGCCACCCTGAAGGACGCGGATCAGGTGGCGATGCTGAGCTTTGTCGGAATCGACATGCCGCTGACCAAGGACGCCAACGCCACCGACGACCCGCTGTATGGCAAAACCAAGCTGACCACGCTGAAAAAGGGCGACACAGTGAAGCTGCTGGCGTTCATGGGCGAGTGGGCGTATGTGGAGACGGCGCTCAAAGACGAGCCCTGCCGGGTGTTCATTCTTCAAACCAGCCTGATGGCGGAATAACCGCCCCACCGGGAAATATTCCCAAGTGGCAGGCGCACCAAAGGAGCAAGGGCATGGACCGCAAAGAAGAAATCATCAAGCTGCAAATGGATATCATCCATCAGATGACGCAGAACAACCTGCGCCGTCTGGGGGACGACCTGTGGGGCCTGCCTGCGCTGGAGATGGAAAGCAAGGCCGGAAAAGAAAACGGGGACGTGCCCGATGGCCAGGCCGGCCCTTTGGCGGAGCCCGCCCCCGGGGAACCGGCCACCAAAGCGCCTGAGACAGCCGGCGCGGCTGTCGGCCAAAGCGCGGCCGAGGGCGAGCGGCAAACCGAAGCCGAGGCTCCGCCCGAGAACATGGACGATTTGAAAAAGGAACTGCAGGAGTACATCGGCCTGACCACCGTGAAAAAAGAGGTGGAAAGCCTGATCAATCTGGTTTCGGTGCAAAACCTGCGCAAGCAAAACGATTTGCCCGTCAGCGACGACCTGTCGCTGCACATGGTGTTTTCCGGCAACCCCGGCACGGGCAAAACCATGATCGCCCGGCTGATGGCCCGGATTTACAAAAGCCTGGGCATTTTGTCCAAGGGGCAGCTGGTGGAGGTGGACCGCAGCGGCCTGGTGGCCGGGTATGTGGGGCAAACGGCCATCAAAACCAGCGAGGTCATCCAAAAGGCCATGGGGGGCGTGCTGTTTATTGATGAAGCCTACGCCCTGACCAGCCGGGGTGGGAACGACTACGGCCAGGAGGCGGTGGATACGCTGCTGAAGGCCATGGAGGACCACCGGGACGACCTGGTCGTGATTGTGGCGGGGTATACGGAGCTGATGGAGGAGTTTGTGCACTCCAACCCCGGCCTGGAAAGCCGGTTTAATCGGTTCCTGTTTTTCCCGGACTACACCGTGCAGGAAATGATGGACATTTTTGCCATGCGTTGCGAAAAAAGCGGGTATTGCCTGGCCGAGGACGCGAAGGATTTGCTGCGGAGCCTGCTGGCCCTGTTCAGCCTGGACCAGAAGGGCTTTGGCAATGCCCGGGGCGTGCGGAACCTGTTTGAGCGGGCGGTGAGCGCCCAGGCCAACCGGTTGGCCACATTGCCCACGGTGACCCGTGACGAGCTGATGCTGCTGACCTCGGACGACATCCGTGCGGCGGGCGGCGGGGAAGAGGACGCGGGGATGGACGCGCCCGTCAAGGAGGCGTGTGGGAAGGAAGCTTCACCTAAGCCTGTTTCAAAGGATTCCAAAAAATAAATTATTCTTCCAGTTTTCTTGGAGGGGTTTGGGGGACCTTCTTTTGTAAAAAGAAGGTCCCCCAAAAAATCGTCCCCCATCTTTCGTTTTCACAAAACCCTACTCCGCCTTCAGCGCCCGCATGGCGTTCAAAATGGCGATGAAGCACACGCCCACGTCGGCGAACACGGCCATCCACATGTTGGCCAGGCCCAGGGCCACCAGCGCCAGGGTAAGCCCCTTCACCGCCAGGGCAAAGAGTATGTTTTGCCGGGCAATTTGCACGGTTTTCCGGCCAATGCGCACAGCCAGGGCCACCTTTTCCGGGTTGTCGTCCATCAGCACCACGTCGGCGGCCTCCACGGCGGCGTCGCTGCCCAGGGCGCCCATGGCAATGCCCACGTCGGCCCGGGTCAGCACCGGGGCGTCGTTGATGCCGTCGCCCACAAACAGAAGCTGCCCCTTGGCGGCTTTTTGTAAAAGCAGGGTTTCCACATGGGATACCTTCTGGTCCGGCAGCAGCTGGGCATGCACTTCGTCCAGGTGAAGCAGCCCGCCCACCTCGTCGGCAACGGCCTGGCTGTCGCCGGTCAGCATAACGGTTTTGCGAACGCCCTCGCGTTTCAGCGCGGCAATGGCGGCGGCGGAACCCTGCTTGATTTCGTCGGAGATCACGATATGGCCCAGATAGTCATCGTCCCGGGCCACGTGCACTACGGTGCCCGCGTGAGGGCAGTTTGGGAAGGAAACGCCGATGGCGGCCATCAGCTTGTCGTTTCCGGCGTACACCATATGGCCGTGGTAGCGGGCGCACACGCCCTGCCCGGCAATCTCCCGCATGTCCGAAAGGGCGTCTGCATCCACGGGACCGTGGTAATACTCCCGAATGGAGCGGCTGATGGGATGTTCGGAATAGCTTTCCACGGTGGCGGCCAGGCGCACCAGTTCTTCTTCGCTGACGTCGTCCGGATGGATGACCGTTACCTGAAAAATGCCCTGGGTGAGGGTGCCTGTTTTGTCAAACACCACGATATCCGCCTTGGCCAGGGCTTCCAAAGAGTTGCGGCCCTTGACCAGAATGCCCTTTTTGGACGCGCCGCCAATGCCCCCGAAGAAAGACAGGGGAACGGAAATGACCAGCGCGCAGGGGCAGGACACCACCAGAAAGCTGAGGGCCCGCATGCCCCAATCCGCCCAGCCGCCGCCCAAAAACAGGGGAGGCAGAAGGAACAAAAGCAGCGCCGCCACCACAACGGCGGGGGTGTAGACCCGGGCGAAGCGGGTGATGAAGCTTTCGGCCCGGGCTTTTTTTTCGCTGGCGTTTTCCACCAGGTCCAGGATTTTGGCAACGGTGGACTCGCCATAGGGCTTGGTGGCTTTGACCCGCAGAACGCCGGTTTGGTTGATGCAGCCGCTGATCACCTCGCTGCCCACGGTAACGTCCCTGGGCAGGCTTTCGCCGGTGAGGGCGGCGGTATCCAGGGTGGAGCGGCCTTCCAGCACCACGCCGTCCAGGGGAACCCGCTCGCCGGGCTTGACAACGAGAACCTCGTCCACCGCCACCTCCTCCGGGGAGAGGGTAACAACCTGGCCGTTCCGTTCCACATTGGCCTGGTCCGGCCGGATGTTCATGAGGTCGGAAATGGATTTGCGGGACTTGTTGACGGCATAGCTTTGGAACAGCTCGCCGATTTGGTACAGAAACATCACGGCTACGGCCTCAGGGTATTCCCCAACAGCGATGGCCCCCAACGTGGCCAAAGACATCAGGAAGTTTTCATCAAACACTTGCCCGTGGACAATGCCTTCCGCGGCCTCCTTCAACACGTCAAAGCCCACCGTAAGGTAGGCCGCCAAAAGCACAAGGGTGCGCGCCAGGCCTTCCGGCACGAGCACGAAGGCGGAAAGCAGCAAAACGCCGCTGAGCACAATGCGAAAGAGGACGGTTTTTTGGTCGCGGTTCATGGGGGAACCTCCTTTTGTAATAAGAATGAATCAGGGCAGTATGATTTTGCAGCGGGATTCGATTTTGGAGATGGCGGCCTGGGCCTGTTCCAGCACCCGGGGCAGGTCCGCTTCCTCTGCCTCCAACGTCAGCTTTTGGGCCATAAAGTTGACGGCGGCGCTTTGAACCCCGGCCATTTTTTGGATGGCCGCTTCCATCTTCGCCGCGCAGTTGGCGCAGTCCAAGTCTTTCAGCCTGTAAACCTTTTTCATGGGAATCGCCTCTTTCATCGCGTTATTCGGTCAAGTGATCCATGCCCTGGCCCAGAATGGTGCGCACATGGCCGTCGGCCAGGGAATAGAACACGGTTTTGCCCGCCCGCCGGTATTTGACCAGCTTGCTTTTTTTCAGCACGCTCAGCTGGTGGGAAATGGCGCTTTGGGTCATGGAAAGGAGGGTGGCGATGTCGCATACGCACATTTCGCTTTCAAACAGGCAAAACAGGATCTTGATGCGGGTGGAATCCCCGAAGATCTTGAACAGCTCGCTCAGGTCAAAAAGCATTTCCTCCTTGGGCATTTCCGAGGTGACTTTGTCCAGAATTTCGGGATGCACGTGCATGAAATCGCAATCCGGGGCGCATCGCGGCAAGCTCACAATCCATCACTCCTTCATATGAGCAATTGTTCATATGTATGATATGAAAAAAAGAGCCGAATGTCAAGCGGAAATTTGCGACGTTCGGCTCTTATGCTAAATTTTTCATTTCACCGCGTGCAGCGCGGCGAAATGAAGGGTCCAGGGCAAAGCCCTGGGCGGGGTTTAGGGGCGGCAGCCCCTAACGTCCCCCGTCCCCGTCCCGTCCCCGTCCTCTTACTCCACCGTTACGCTCTTGGCCAAATTTCTTGGCTTATCCACGTCGCAGCCGCGAGCGACGGCCATGGAATAGGCAAAAAGCTGCAAGGGGATCACCGCCAGAAGGGGCGAAAACAGGTCCCCGGCGTCGGGAATGGCGATGACCTCGTCTACCTGGCTTGCCACCTTTTCCGCCAGGCTTTCCCGGCAGATGACCACCACCTGGGCATTGCGGGCCTTTACCTCCCGCAGGTTGCTCATCATTTTGTCGATGAGGGCGGGCTGGGTGATGGTGGCCACCACCAGCCGCCCTTCCTTCAGCAGGGCAATGGGGCCGTGCTTCAGCTCTCCGGCGGCGTAGGCTTCGCTGAAAATATAGCTGACCTCTTTCAGCTTGAGGGCCGCCTCCATGGACAGGGCATAGTCCATGCCCCGGCCCACGAAGAACACATGCTTTTTTTGGCTGGAGGCGCTGGACAGGCGCTGGAGCTGCTCCTCGGTCAGGAGGGCTTTGGCGGCCTTTTCGGGAAGCTTTGAAAGTTCCCCAAGCAGGGCCTGGGCTTCTTCCCCGGAGAGCTGCCCGCGCATGTGCCCAAGGGCAATGGCAAGCAGCAGCATCATTTCCGCCTGGGTCATGTAGGCTTTGGTGCTGGCCACGGCGATTTCGGGGCCCGCGTAGGTATACAGGGTGTTTTTCTCCCCGGCTTCCCGGGCGATGGTGGAGCCCACCACGTTGCAAATGGCCAAAACTTTGGCGCCCCGCCGCTTGGCCTCCCGAAGGGCGGCCAGGGTATCGGCGGTTTCGCCGCTTTGGGATACGGCAATGAACAGCTCGTTTTTGCCGATGATGGGGTCCCGGTAGCGGTACTCGCTGGCGATGTCCGCCTCCACGGGCACCCGGGCCAGCTTTTCCATGGCGTATTTGCCAAATACTCCGGCGTGGTAGGCCGTGCCGCAGGCCACAATGCTGATTTTTTCAAGGGCCCTGGCCTCGTCTGGGGAAATGGGAAGCCAGGCATAGTCTGGGGCCTCGGGGGAAAAGCGGGGGGTGAAGGTGTTTTGCAGGGCCGTGGGCTGCTCGTGGATCTCCTTGAGCATATAGTGGGCGTAGCCGCCCTTTTCCGCGCTGCTGAGGTCCCAGTCCACATGAAAAACGGCATGCTCCTGATAATGGCCGTAAATATCAAAAACGCTGACGCCCCGGTGGTCCAGAATGGCGATTTCCTTGTCCTCCAAAAAGATCACGTCCCGGGTGTGGCGCAAAAGGGCGGGAATGTCCGACGCAATGAAGGCCTCGTCTTTTTTTGCGCCAATCACCAGCGGGCTGTCGTTGCGGGCGCAATAGAGCACGCCGGGTTCCTGGTCGCTCATAATTCCCAGGGCATAGCTGCCCTCCAGCATGCTCATGGCCTTGAGCAGCGCGGCCTTCATGTCGCCGTCATACAGGTGGTGCAGCAGGTGGGCCACCACCTCGGTGTCGGTTTGGGAGACAAAGCGAAGCCCCACGCCTTCCAGGTAGCGGCGCAAGGGCTCGTGATTTTCGATGATGCCGTTATGAACCACCGCGATGCCGCCCTTTACGTCCGTGTGGGGGTGGGCGTTCAGGTCGCTGGGCTCGCCGTGGGTGGCCCAGCGGGTGTGGCCAATGCCCACGTGGCCCGAAAGCGGGCTTTCTTCCAGCAGCTTTTCCAGGTTTTCAAGGCGGCCCTTGGCCTTGCGAACGTTGATCTTTCCGCTTGCGTCCACGATGGCCACCCCGGCGCTGTCATACCCGCGATAGGAAAGGCGGGAAAGGCCTTCCATCAAAATGGGGGAAGCCTCGCGATGGCCGATGTATCCGACGATTCCGCACATAGAACCCCTCCATAACGTTTTATAATGTATTATATTGTATCTTAATGTATTTTATTTTTCAACCCCCAAAAACAGGGGGAGCGGATCGATGAGCTCATCACTTTTGCGCACCTCCAGGTGCAAATGGGGCTTTTGGTCCGCTTCGTAAAGCACGCCATTGCCCACATGGCCAATGGTTTGCCCGGCGGCCACGGGGTCGCCGGCCCGTACATAGGTGGCGTCGCTGAGGCCCGCGTACAGGCTTTCATAGCCGTTTTCGTGGCGAATGACGACGGTCAGGCCCAGCAGGCTGCTGGTTTCCACCGTCGTTACCTGCCCCGCAGCGCAGGCGGATACCACCGCGCCGTAGTCCGCTTCCAAATCCAGGCCGGGATGTATTTGCCACGCGCTGCTTTGGGCAAAATATTGGGGCTCGGTCAGGGAAAAGGAGCGGCCCACAAAGCCAGAAACCGGCTGGGCAAAAGAAAAGGACTGGTTTTTTGGAATCTGGACCGGGTCCGTTTCCACAGCGCTTTTGCTGGCGATGATGGCCTGCGCCTCCCGCAGGGTTTGCGCGCCCTGGGAACTGCCCACGCTTTGCACGGCCTGCTGCTGTTCTTCCGGAAGCACGGGGTTTTCCAGCTCCTGCCGCATGCGGAAGGTGTAAACGGCTGAAAAGACAATCACCAGCACGCAAATGCACAGCACCACGTAAAAGCCTTGCTTTTCCATGAAATGGTCGTAGGTTCGGTAGGCCCGTTTCAGCCGGGCGCCCATGCCCGAAAAAGCGTGTTTGTTCATTGGCATCCCTCCGCCCATAGGGTTGCCGCAAAGGGCGCGGAGTATGTGCTTTTACCTTGTGATGAAAGCAACTTCCGTGCCTTGATAATAATGGGCCAGAATGGCCGGGTACGCGCTTCCGTCGGCAGCCATGGCGTTGGCGCCGGCCTGGCTCATGCCCACGCCGTGGCCGTAGCCCCGCTGGTGAAAGGTGATGCGGTCCGGGTCCATGGAAACGGTGAACCAGGTGCTTCGCAAATTCAGCGCTTTGCGAATTTCCGCCGCCTTGACCTCATGGTTTCCCAAAAACAGCGTGTCCACGCGCCCGGTGGGGGTGTAGCTGCCAATGGTAAAGCTGTCCCGAAGCACCTGCGCGGTCAGCTCGTCTTTTGGGAACGCCTTCCCAAGCAGCTCCGCCGCTTGCTCGAAGGTGAAGCTGGCGTCGGTGGAATAGCCCCGCATGCCTTCCTCGCCTTTGCTGTCCACGCTGACCAGATAGGGGAGGCTTTCGGAAAAGACGGACTGCACGTCCTCCGTGGTTCCGCCGCTGATGGCATGGTAAAACACCTCAATGGGCCGGCCCTGGTAGGTGATGATCTGCCCCTGGGTTTCCGTGACGGCCTGGGCCACCCGCTGGCGGTACACCTCATATTCGCCGCTCCATTTTTCGCGGCAGTCGGCTACGGACGCATAGCCCTGGCAGTGGGCGCTGTCGGTGCATACGTCCGCGTTGGGGTGCTGGGAACACCCTCCGCCGCCCATGGCCAGGCTTTGGGCGTACACCCGGGTGCGGGCGGCCACCGCCTGGGCCTTGAGGGCCTCCAGGTGGTAGCTGGCGGGCATTTCCGCCGCCACCACCGAGCAAACATAGCTTTCCATGGGCATGGGCACGATTTGGCCTGTTTGGGCGTCAAACACCGCCAGGGTCATTTGCGGGGATTCCGGCGCGCTCTGCTGTACCAGCTTCTTCAGCAGGGCGTCCTCCGGGTCTGTGTCGCTGTTAAGCAGCGAAGGGGCCCCGGAGGCAGGCTCCATGCGCACAGCCCCTGTCAGCGGCCATAGCATGGCCATGCGGGCCATGCGGGCCGGAAGCAGGGCCCGGGCTTGCCCAAAGGACGTGTGAAGGCCGCTCCAATCTTCGCTTGTGATGGGCGCGCCGATCATGCGCCAGACCAGGATGAGGAAGAAAAGGGCCAGGCAAAGAAACTGGGGCAGGCATCCGCGTTTCATGTTCATCCCTCCGGGGAAGGGTATGCGCAGAGAAAAAAGGTAAGAACAGGGACCGGGGCGCAGGGCGACACCCTTGAAAGCCGGGCGCATAGAGTGTAGTGTTGGCGATCTTTGTCGCAGCATGGAGGGGTCAGGATGCAACGTCCCGTATGTATGGTTCACAAACATTCGTGCTTTGGGGGCGCTTCGGCTTGCGAAGGAAACTGCCTGCGGGGCTGCCGGCAAAGCCTTTGTCCACCCCGGGGCCCCCTGTGCCCATGGCAGCCCTGCCAACCCGCTCCGCCCTGCGCCCCATGCCCGCCGCCTCCGCAGGCCAGGTGCCAGGCTCCGCTCACCGGAACCGCCGTAGGCGCAGCGTCCTCTTCCGCGCTGATCGTGGACAACCGGATCGTGCCGGGGAGCGCGGCGGTGACCCAAGTGGGCGTGGAATACGGCAGGTTGCCCTCCCTGGAAGGAAGCCGGATGGAAACCGCGCCGGCGGGATCTTCTTTTGACGCGGCGCTGTCTCTGCTTGCGCCCGCAACCACGTACTTTTACCGCGCCTACGTAGTTGCGGGGGGCAGCATTTGCTTCGGTGAGATTCGGTCGTTCGCCACGGAGGCCGACCGCGCGGCCGAGAAGGCGATCAGCACCGGCG
>JAVBTE010000180.1:0-9558 GCA_031556335.1 Eubacteriales bacterium
GAAGAACTGATCGTGCTGAACATGGACGAGGCCGGAACCCCCGGCTTTGAAGAAAACTCCTTCTTTCAGGCCCGCTGGATTCAGGTGACCGCCACCATCGACGGCACCCACGACGTTACCCTGCAAGTGGTGCTGGACGACGACCACAAGCCCAACGCCAAGGACAAGACCATTTTCAAAAAAACCGCCAAAAAAGTCTCCGGCCAGTATACCTCTCCTGAAATTTTTCTGGATTTCACCGGCTCCGGCATCGCGCCCTACCGGATCGACCTGCTCGTCGACGGCACTTTGGTAAAAACCGCCGATATCCACCGCATGCTGCTGAACCTGGCGGGGAACACCGCCTGCCTGCGGGGCGTTCGCTTCCGGGACATCAGCAAGGACAAAACGGACAAGTGGTTCACCTTCCGTCCCATCGACCTGCACGCCGCCCGGGAGGGCCACGCCCTCGACCTGGTGGGCAGCAACATGTACCTCATCGGCCAGCTCATCATTCACCGGGACGGGGACCAAATCATGTTCCAGCTGATGGACTATGACGAGATGAACCCCGTCACCCAGGAAACCGACGAGTACGACCTGGACGAGCACTTGCATTCCCACGCCGTTACAGACCACAACTTCCAGTTCTCGGACATCCGGGTGGGCATCTACCACAAGTTTGGCGAAATCAGCGACGTATCCCGGTCCGCCATTTCCAAAAACATCATCATGGGCAAGTGGTACGACCTGAAAAAGCTGTCCGCCAACGGAACGGTGCTGCTGTACCTGAACGCCCGCGTCAGCTATAACCCCAACGGGCTTCCCCGGGTAAACGCCACCCAAAACAAGGGCGCCCTCATGAAAATGATGGACGCTTTCGCGTATTGATTTTTTGTACTATCCCTGTTTTTCAGAAAAACACCCTTGACAGCCCCAATAACTATTGTACAATATAGGGGAAACCGGACAGTGGCTTGCCACGCGTTCCGGCTGAATAGAGGCGCGGATCATCAAAAGTACCCTTGCGGAGCCTTCAACAGGCGTTGATGCAGGGCGAAAGGGATATTCGCCGAAATAAAAGGACCCGTTGAACTCCTTTTGTTGGGCAACGAAAGAACATTTCGTTGACTGTCACGGCTTGCCGTGGGGCGCTATTCGTTTTTATCAGCAGATAGAAGCAGTGAAGGCGTCCATGACGCTTTCACTGTTTTTGCTGCAATACGGAGGAGGAAATTACGATGCGGAAACTGCTTGCGATGTTGCTTGTTCTGGTCATGTCCCTGTCCCTTACGGCCGCTTTGGCGGAGGGCGCCTTCCGGGTAGGTATGGAGTGCAACTATGCCCCCTTCAACTGGACCCAGGCGGAGCCCGGCGAGTTTACCGTGCCCATTGAGGGCGGCGCCGGTTATGCCGACGGCTACGACGTGCAAATTGCCCGGAAGATTGCCGAAGGCCTTGGCAAAGAGCTGGTGATTGTGAAAACCGAATGGGACGGCCTGCCCATGGGCGTTACCAGCGGCATGTTCGACGCCATCATCGCCGGCATGAGCCCCACCGCCGAGCGCAAAGCCACCCTGGATTTTTCCGACGCCTACTACACCAGCGACCTGGTGGTGGTGGTGAAGAAGGACGGCGCTTTTGCCGCCGCCAAAAGCCTGGACGCGCTCTCCGGCGCGAAAATCACCGGCCAGCTGAACACCTTCCACTATTCCGTCATCGGCCAGATCCCCGGCGTGGATCAGGCCACCGCCATGGAAACCTTCCCCGCCATGATCGTGGCCCTGCAAAGCGGCGCCATCGACGGCTATGTGGCGGAGCGGCCCGGCGCGGAAGCCGACACCAAGGCCAACCCGGACCTGACCTATGTGCTTTTTGACGAAGGCAAAGGCTTCCAGGCTTCCGAGGACGATGTTTCCATCGCCGTGGGCCTGATGAAGGGAAGCCCGCTGACCGCCGACATCAACAAAGTGCTGGCCGAACTGGACCACGACACCCGGCTCCAGATGATGCTGGACGCCACGGCCCGCCAGCCGCTGAACGCGGAGTAAAAAGAAGCCGGGCAGAGGCATTCTTCTGTCCTGTTCATGGGGAACGCCGGGGAAGGCACGCCTTTGCCCGCGTTCCCCATCGCGTTTTTCTAACCTTCCCTGCAAGGAGTGACGTTCATGCCCTCCACGTTTTTCGGTTGGGTTCAGTTTATTCTGGACAAGTACGGTTCCCTGTTTTTGCTGGGCGCCCGGAACACGCTGATCGTGGCCCTTTCCGGCACCATCATCGGCTTTTTCATCGGGCTTTTGGTGGCCATACTGCGCACCATTCCCCTGCGCCCCAAAGACACGCTTTTGAAAAAAGCCCCCGTCAAATGCCTTTCCTTTCTGCTGGGGGTCTACATCGAGGTGTTTCGCGGCACGCCCATGATCGTTCAGGCCATGGTCATCTACTATGGCGCGCTGCAATACCTGCAGCTTCGGATGGACGTGATGGTGGCGGCCATTTTCATTGTTTCCATCAATACCGGCGCGTATATGGCGGAAATCATCCGCGGCGGCATCATCAGCGTGGACAAGGGGCAGACCGAGGCCTCCGAGGCCATTGGCATGACCCACTGGCAAACCATGGTCAACGTGGTGCTGCCCCAGGCGGTGCGCAACATTATGCCCTCCATCGGCAACGAGTTTGTGGTGAACATCAAAGACTCCAGCGTGCTGAACGTGATTTCCGTCAGCGAGCTGTTTTTTATGAGCAAGTCCGCCGCCGGCACCTACATGCGCTACTTTGAGGTGTTCGCCATCACCGCCGCCGTTTACCTGTTCCTGACCTACTCAATCACCCGCATTTTGCGCCTGATTGAAAAGAAAATGGACGGCAGCGCCACCTACACCATCCACGGCTCCCAAACCCATTCCAAAAGCGCCATCACCCCGCCGAAAGGAGGCGCCCGCCATGCAAGATAAAGCGCCTGCCCCGGTTTTGGATATCCAGCATCTGCAAAAAAGCTTTGGCGACAACGAGGTGCTCAAGGACATCTCCTTTTCCGTTCAGGAAGGCGATATCACTTGCATCATCGGCTCCTCCGGTTCCGGCAAAAGCACGCTGTTGCGCTGCATCAACTACCTGGAAACCCCCACCGCCGGCACCATCCTGTTCCACGGCAAAAACGCCGAAACCCAGTGGAGCCGCGCGGAATACCACGCCAAGGTGGGCATGGTGTTCCAGTCTTTCAACCTGTTCAACAACATGAGCGTTTTGGCCAACTGCATGGCCGGGCAGCAACGGGTTTTAAAGCGCGGCAAGCAGGAAGCCCGGGAAAACGCCCTGCTCTACCTGGAAAAGGTGGGCATGGCCCCTTACCGGGACGCCCGCCCGGCACAGCTTTCCGGCGGCCAAAAGCAGCGCGTGGCCATCGCCCGGGCCCTGGCCATGAACCCGGAAGTGCTGCTGTTTGACGAACCCACCAGCGCCCTGGACCCGGAAATGGTCGGCGAGGTGCTGACCGTGATCCGCACCCTGGCCGAAACCGGCCTTACCATGCTGGTGGTGACCCACGAAATGGCCTTTGCCAAGGACGTGTGCAGCCGGGTCATCTTTATGGACGCGGGCGTCATCGCCGAGGACGCGCCGCCCTCCGAAATCTTTACCAACCCCAAGCAAGCCAGAACCCGGGAGTTTTTGGGCCGAATTTTGGGGTAATTTAGGAGCACATGGAAGAAAAACCCTCTCTCTTGCGTTGTAATGGCAACGGCGTTTCTGCCCAGGCTCATCCATCTCAAATGCCAAAGAAATGAGGGGTCCCCATGAAAAAGGTTTTGCCCTGCCTGCTTTGCCTGCTTCTGCTTGCGTCTCTGCTTCCTTTGTCCGCCTTGGCGGTCGACTCCCTCGAATGTTTTGTGGTGAACAACCCCAACCCCGCCGACCGCCTGCACTTGCGGGCTAAGCCGGATGAAAACGCCACTTCCCTGGGCAAGTACTACAACGGCACCCAGGTGGAACTGCTGGAGGACGTCGGGAACGGCTGGTACAAAGTCAGCGTGGGAAGCTATGGCATGGACGGCGGCATGGGCATTTACGGCTGCTATATGAAAAAGCAATACCTGGCCTCCGGCAAGGCGGGGGACGCCGTCACCAACAGGATGCCCCGGTATGTGTCCACCTCCTCTTCCTGGAAATTGTACTCTTCCATTGGCATAGACGGAAACGGCGGGTATTTCCTTGACAAAAAGCTCTTCAATACCTACGGCAATGGCATCGAAGTGGAACTGATGGGCTTTTCCAACGAATGGTGGCACATCCGCTTTGCGGACGGCAGCGTGACGGGCTTTGTTCCGGCCAACTCTCCCCAATTCAAAAAGCCCCAAACTGCCACCGTATCCAATACGAACCCTTCCGACCGCCTGAACCTGCGGACCAGCGCCAGTAAAAATGCCGCTTCCATCGGCAAGTATTACTCCGGCGTAAAGGTAACCATCCTCGGTTACGCTGGGGACAACCGCTGGGCCAAGGTGCAAATTGGCAGCGTTACCGGCTATATGGACGTAAACTACCTGGCGACCAACGACGCCGCCCAAAAAAAGGTAAAATCCGCCTGCCCCGTGGTGCAGGTGAAAAATCCCATTTCCACCCAGCACCTAAACCTGCGGAAGCTTCCCAGCGAATCCGCCGCTTCCCTGGGGCGCTACACGAACGGCACCTCCGTCACCGTGCTGGGCATCGGCCCCACCTGGTATCACGTGGAAGTGGACGGCATAAACGGATTCATGATGGCCAAGTACCTGGACCCGAAACTTCCGCAGTAACGCGGGGCGGGGTGGGGACGGGGACGGACGAAGGACGAAGGACGATTGCGGGGGGACCTTCTTTTTGCAAAAGAAGGTCCCCCCGAACCCCCTCCAAGAAAACCGCATAGAACAAAATAATGATAAAAGGCTGTGCTACATGTAAGCACAGCCTTTTGATGTTCTTCCTCTGACCGCGTGAAACGCGGTCAGTAATGGGTTCAGGGGCTTTGCCCCTGGTGGGGTGCAGGGGTGAAACCCCTGCCGTCCCCCCACGTCGTCACTTCCCAATTACATACCTGTCCATGGCGGCCGCGGCCTGCTTGCCCGCGCCCATGGCCAAAATGACTGTGGCCGCGCCGGAAACAGCGTCTCCGCCCGCGTACACGCCTTCCCGGCTGGTGAGGCCGTCGTCGCCGTTGGTAATGATGCAGCCGTGCCGGTTGGTCTCCAGGCCGGGGGTGGTGGTCCGCAGCAATGGATTAGGGCTGGTGCCAATGGCGATGATGGCGGTATCCACTTCCATTTCAAACTCGCTGTCCTTTTTTTCAACGGGCCTGGGCCGTCCGCTGGCATCCGGCGCGCCCAGCTCCATTTCCACGCAGCGCATGCCCCGCACGCAGCCGTCTGCGTCGCCAAGGATCTCCACCGGGTTCACCAGGGTGCGGAAAATAATGCCCTCTTCCTGGGCGTGCTCGACTTCCTCGTGCCGGGCGGGCAACTCGTCCATGCCCCGGCGGTATACGATATAGACGGTTTCGGCGCCCAGGCGCTTGGCGCACCGGGCCGCGTCCATGGCCACGTTTCCCCCGCCCATCACCGCCACCCGGCGGCTTTTTTGGATGGGCGTGGCGCTGCCCGGTTGATAGGCCTTCATCAGATTGATGCGGGTCAGGTATTCGTTGGCGCTGTAAACGCCTTTCAGGCTTTCCCCGGGGATGTTCATAAACCTGGGCAGGCCCGCGCCGCTGGCAATGTACAGGGCTTCGTAGCCCATTTCAAACAATTCGTCCACCGTGAGGGTTTTTCCGATGACCTGATTGGTTTCAATTTCCACCCCCAGGTCTTTGAGGCCGTCGATCTCGTGGCGCACACTGGCCTTGGGCAGGCGGAACTCCGGAATGCCGTACACCAGCACGCCGCCGGCCAGGTGCAGGGCCTCAAACACGGTCACCGCGTAGCCAAGCTTGGCCAATTCCCCCGCGCAGGTGAGGCCGCTGGGCCCGGAGCCGATAATGGCGACCTTGTGCCCGTTGGGCGCGGCCTTCTTGGGCGTATCCTGGCTATGCTCCCGGTGCCAGTCGGCCACAAAGCGTTCCAGACGGCCAATGCCCACGCTTTCCCCTTTGATGCCCCGAACGCACTTCCCTTCGCACTGGGTTAACTCTGCACAGACCCGGCAGCAAACGGCGGTCAAGGAGGAGGATTCGCTCAAAATCTGGTAAGCGCCTTCCATGTCCTGGTTCGCCACCCGGTCAATGAATGCCGGAATGTCAATCAAAACCGGGCAATCCGCCACGCAGGGCTTGTTTTTGCAGTTCAGGCAGCGCTTCGCTTCCGACACGGCCATGTCCATTGTATAGCCCAGCGCAACCTCCTGAAAATTTCCGTTGCGCACCTGGGGCTCCTGGGCGGGCATCGGGGTCTTTTGCGGGCTCATGTTGCGATCCGCCATCTCAGCCGCCCTCCTTTTCGTTCGCGCTTTTTTCATCCAGCAGCCGGCAGGCTTTTTCCCTGGCGCCGGCTTCAAATTCCGCGTACATCCGGCCCCGGGCCATGGCCTCGTCAAAGTCCACCTGATGCCCGTCAAAATCCGGGCCGTCCACGCAGGCAAACTTCGTCTCCCCGCCCACGGTCAGGCGGCAACCGCCGCACATGCCGGTGCCGTCAATCATGACGGGATTCATGCTCACCATGGTCTTGACGTGGTATTTTTCCGTCACCTTGCACACGAATTTCATCATGATCAGGGGCCCGATAGCGATGACCTCGTCATACTCGTTCCCCGCGTTGATCAGCTCTTCCAGCGCGTTTGTGACCAGGCCCTTTTCGCCATAGCTGCCATCGTCGGTCATTATGCGCATTTCATCGCTGATGGAGGAAAACTCCTCTTCCAAAATCACCAGGTCTTTGGTGCGAAAGCCCACCACGCAGTGCACTGTCGCGCCCTGCTGGTGCAGCTTTTTCGCCACGGGGTAGGCAATGGCGCAGCCCACGCCGCCGCCCACCACGCACACCTTTTTCAGGCCGTCGGTATGGCTGGGGGTGCCAAGGGGGCCCACAAAGTCCTGAATGCCTTCGCCCTGCTTCAGCGTATCCAGCTCCATGGTGCCCGCGCCCACGATCTGGTAAATGATGGTGACGCTGCCCGCCTCCCGGTCAAAATCGGCAATGGTCAGCGGAATGCGCTCGCTTTCCGCCTTGGCGCGCAGGATGATGAACTGCCCGGGCTCGGCCTTTCGGGCCACCATGGGCGCGCGCACCACCATTTTGGATACGGTTGGGTTCAAGGAACGCTTTTCCAGAATCTCAAACATACGCTTTCCCTTTCCTTGCGGCATTGCGCGCCGGCGTTCGCCTTCCGGCGCGTTTTTTCATGATTCATCAGCGCGCGGCGACGCACTCAATCTCCACCAGCCCGCCCAAGGGCAGGGCCGCCACCTGCACGCAGCTGCGCGCAGGGAAATCGCCGGAGAAATAGCTTTGGTACACCTGGTTCACCGTGCCAAAATCCCCCAGGCTTTGCACAAAAATGGTGGTTTTCAAAACGTTTGCGTACCCCATGCCGTTTTTCTTCAAAATCTCGCCAAGGTTTTTCATAGCCGCATGGGCCTGCGCCTCTACGCCTTCCGCAAGCTTGCCTGTCTCAACGTCAATGCCCAGCTGCCCGGAGGTGAAAAGCAGATTGTCGCTGGCAATCGCCTGGGAATAGGGCCCAATCGCCTTGGGCGCGGTTTCCGTGTGGATGACTTGTTTCATTGTTCCCTCTCCTCGTCCTAAAAAAAAATCAGCACCACTGAAAAAGTTATAGTTTATTGTAACACCCTGGTGCTGTTCTGTAAAGACCAAACTGCCTTTTCTGTTGGTATAGAAAGAAACCGCCTTTTTTGCACAAAAGAATTGAAAAATCTGGCAAAGCGTTGTATCATAAACATAATATCATCAAGGAGGATTCAAACATGTTATATAATGGAACCATCTGGGTGGGAACCAGCGACAATCAGCCGGTTTGCCTGCTTCCGAATATGGCAAACCGCCACGGCCTGATTGCCGGCGCCACCGGCACGGGCAAAACCGTCACCTTGAAAGTGCTGGCCGAGGGCTTTTCCGACATGGGCGTTCCCGTTTTTCTCAGCGACATCAAAGGCGATCTCAGCGGCATGGTAAAGCCCGGTGAAAACAACGACAAAATGGCCTCCCGCCTTATGGCCGTGGGGGTATCGGAGTTTAAATACCAGTCCTATCCCTCCGTTTTCTGGGATGTATACGGCGAACAGGGCCATCCCGTCCGCTGCACCATCAGCGAGATGGGCCCGCTGCTGCTGGGCCGCATGCTGAACCTGAACGAGACCCAGATCGGCGTGTTGAACATTTTATTCCGGGTGGCGGACGACGAAAAAATGCTGCTGCTGGACATCAAAGACGTAAAGGCCATGCTGGCCTATGTGGGCGAAAATGCCAGCAAATATACGCTGAACTATGGCAATGTCAGCAAGCAAACCATCGGCACCATCCAGCGGGCCATTGCGGTGCTGGAAGACCAGGGCGGCGACAAGTTCTTCGGGGAACCCGCGCTGAACATTGCCGACTGGATGCAGGTGGACGAAAGCGGCCGCGGCAACATCAACATTCTGGCCTGCGACAAGCTGTTCCTGCACCCCCTGATGTATTCTACCTTCCTGTTGTGGATGCTGAGCGAACTTTACGAAACCCTGCCGGAGCAAGGCGACCTGGACAAGCCCCGCATGGTGTTCTTCTTTGACGAGGCGCACCTTTTGTTCAACGATTGCAGCAAGCAGCTGATGGACAAAATCGAGCAGGTGGTGCGCCTGATCCGCTCCAAGGGCGTGGGCGTATACTTCATCACCCAAAACCCCACCGACGTGCCCATGACCGTTTTAAGCCAGCTGGGCAACCGGGTGCAGCATGCCCTGCGGGCCTTCACGCCCCTGGACCAGAAGGCGGTGAAGGTGGCCGCGCAAACCTTCCGCGCCAATCCGGCCTTTGATACCGAAGAGGCCATCACCCAGCTGCAAACCGGCGAAGCCCTGATCTCCTTCCTGGATGCCGGCGGCGCGCCCAGCGTGGTGACCCGTTCCCTCATCCTGCCGCCCCAAAGCTTTATGGGCGCCATTGATTCCGGCCTGCGGAACACGTTTATCCAAACCAGCCCCTTCCACGGCGTGTATGAACAGACCATTGACCGCCAAAGCGCCTATGAATACCTGGCGGGCACCATGAACCTGGGCAAGCCGCTGGCCCCTGCCGCGCAGCCCGCCCCCATTCCCATGGCGGCGGCCCCCGTGGCCGCGCCCCAGCAGGCCGCCGCTCCGGCCCAGGCCTTTATGGTATTCGATCCCGCCACGGGACAATACGTGCAAAAGCAGATCGATACCATGTCGCCCGTGGCTGCCCAGGCCGCTCCGGTGCAGGCCGCCGCCCCCGCCGCGCAAGCCGTGCAGCAAAGCGTGCTGGTGCTGGACCCCACCACCGGCCAGTATGTGCAAAAGCAAATGACCATGCAGCTTGATCCCGCCACGGGCCAATACGTGCCCTATGCGCCGCCCATGGACCCGAAAGCCCA
>JAVBTE010000130.1:0-5822 GCA_031556335.1 Eubacteriales bacterium
GGGCTAGGGGCGGCAGCCCCTTCATCCCTCGTCCCCTACCGCAGTTGTGAAAGCAGCCGGGCGTCGCCCTCGTAGAGAAGGCGCAGGTCGCGGATGCCGTAGCGCTGCATGGCGATGCGCTCCAGGCCGATGCCGAAGGCAAAGCCGCTGTATTTGCTGCTGTCGATGCCGCACATTTCCAGCACCTTGGGGTTGACCATGCCGCTGCCCAGCACCTCGATCCAGCCGGTGCCCTTGCAGATGCGGCAGCCCTTGCCCCGGCAGTTCACGCAGGTGAGGTCCACTTCGGCGCTGGGCTCGGTGAAGGGGAAGAAGCTGGGGCGGAAGCGGGTGGTGATGTCCTCGCCGTACAGTTTTTTGGCGAAGGTCTCCAGGGTGCCCCGCAGGTTGGCCATGGACACGTGCTCATCCACCACCAGGCCCTCCATTTGGTGGAACACGGGGCTGTGGGTGGCGTCCACCTCGTCGGCCCGGTAGACCCGGCCGGGGCAGATGATGCGGATGGGCGGCTTTCGGCTGAGCATGGCCCGGGCCTGCATGGGGCTGGTATGGGTGCGCAGCACGATGTTGTCGTCCATGTAAAAGGTATCCTGGGCATCCCGGGCGGGATGGTTCTTAGGCAGGTTCATCAGTTCAAAGTTGTAATGGTCCAGCTCCACCTCGGGGCCTTCCATCACCTCAAACCCCATGCCGGTAAAGCATTCGATCAGCTCGTTCATCACCAGGGTGATGGGGTGGGCGCTGCCCACGGTGGGCAGGGGATGGGGCTCGGTCACGTCGATGGTTTCGCTGGCCAGGGCCGCCTCCAGTTCCAGGCCCTGCAGGCGGCTTTGCCGTTCCTCCATCAGCTGTTCCAGCCAGCGGCGCGCCTCGTTGATGCGGGCGCCCGCAGCGGGCCGGTCCTCGGCGGACAGCTGGCCCAGGCCCTTCAGCAGGGCCGTCAGCTCGCCTTTTTTGCCCAGCACCCGCACCCGCAGGGCTTCCAACGCCTCCGACCGTTCCAGTGCGGCCAGTTCTTCCGATGCCTTTCGCTTGATTTCCTCCAAGGTGTTTTCAATGGACATGGGTTTTCCTCCTTATTCCGTAGGCCCGCCTTGCGGCGGCGATTCTGCCGAACGCCCTGGCGCCGGGTACAAAAAAGCCTCCGCCCCATGCATGGGACGAAGGCGAATGCCACGTGTTACCACCCAACTTTACCACGGGCGCGCCGAAAATTTCCGGGCCGCCGATGATCTCTGCGCCTGTAACGGGGCTGAACCGTCCGCTCCTACTCATCCTTTTGGGCCCTTTCGCCCAATGGTTTTCAAAGCAAATGCTCGGAAGCGAATTTCCCGCAACCTTCGTTGGCGGCTTCCAGCCCGCGTCGCCGCGCGCCGCCTTCTCTTGCCGAAGCTTGTTTGCCGGGCGTTGGTCTTCGTCATCGCAAGGCCTTTCGGCCTATGGCTTCAAGGCCTTGCCTTAAAGTTGAACGCATTATAGCACGGGACCTGAAAATTTGCAAGCCGGAACCCAAAATCCAGGGTCAGCTCCGGACGGTTGGCATTTGCGGCGTTTTGTGCTATACTTTGCAAAGAAACCCCTTTGAACTTCAAACAAATCTCAACCGCTTTCAGGAGGTTCTCATGCGTACCTATTTTAAAAACGGGCTGGTGTTTGACGGCATGGGCGAGGCCCCCAGGCAGGGCGGCGTGCTGGTGGAGGATGACCGCATCGGGAGCGTTTTGGGCGAAGCCGAAGCCCCGCAAAGCGCGGACACTGTGGTGGACTGCGCCGGTCAGTGGATTTTGCCCGGACTGATCGACGCCCATTCCCATAACGATTTCTTTGCCCTCAGCCCCCAGCGGGAGGACTATTTCCGTCCCTTTCTGGAGCAGGGCATCACCACCTTTGTGGTGGGCAACTGCGGGTTTTCCGCCAGCGGGTACGACCCCGCCTCCCCCTATGTTGCCCAAATCGGCGGCGGCATTTTCAGCCTGGACGAGGAAGCCAGACGCCATGGCGATTTCGCCGCCTGGGTCAAGGCCGCGGACGGGCGCATTCCCGCCAACATCGCGCCCCTGGCGGGCCACGGCTCCGCCCGCATCGGGGAAAACGGCAAGGGCGGCGCGCCTTTGACGGAGGAACGCCGGGCCCAAATGATGGCGCAGCTGGAAAAGGCCCTTGGGGAAGGCGCGCTGGGAATCTCCCTGGGGCTGATGTACGAGCCGGGCATCTTCGCCCCCAAAGAGGAACTGCTGGACGTGGCCCGGCTGGTGAAGAAATACGACCGCATCCTCACTGTGCACCCCAAGGCGGAAAGCAACGTGTCGTTGTCCTATCCGCTGCTGGGCAAAAGCCATTTGCTGCGGGCCCTATTGGAATTGGCGGACATCGTGCGGGAAACCGGCGTGCGGTTTGAGTACAGCCACCTGATCTTTGTGGGCCGCCGCACCTGGCCCGACGAGGCGGAGGCCCTGGGGGTGTTTGAACAGCTGCGACGGGAGGGCTTTGACGTCGGGTTTGACATGTACCCCTTAAACTACGGCGCTTCTGTCATTACCGTGGTGCTGCCGGAATGGTACATGAAGCTGCCGCCCAAGCAGCGGCTGGCGCCCTTTACCCGGCTGAAATTGCGGGCCATGATCACCGTCACCACGCGGCTACTCGGCTTTGGCTTTCCGGACATCACCATCTCCTACGCCGGGGAAACCCATCCGGAGTGGATCGGCAAAACCATTCCCCAGCTGGCCCAAATGTGGGGCTGCGGCGATTTTGCCGCGTATTTGCGGGCCTGCGAGGAAAGCGGGTTTGAGGCAGGGGTACTGCAAAGCGGCTACCAAAACCTGGACATTGTCCGCAGGCTGATGCGCCATCCCCAGTCCCTGTACATGACCGACGCCTGGGTCACCCCAAGGGGCAAGCAAAACGGCGGCGTCTATGGGGCCTTCCCCATGTTTTTGGAGCAGGCGATGGAAACGGGCTTTCCTGTGGAGCAGGCCGTGGCCAAAATGACGGGCCTCACCGCCCGGCGGTTTGGGCTGAAAGACCGGGGCGAAATCCGCCCCGGCGCCTTTGCCGACCTGGTGGTGATCGACCCCGCCAGCCTGAAAAGCCGCATTCCGGAAGAACTGCCGCCCCTGGGGGTGCGGCAGGTGCTGGTGAACGGCCAAACGGCGGTGCGGGACGGCGCTTATGCGGGGGCGGGCGCCGCAGGCCGCGTGGTGCTGCGGAATTAGTCCATCCTGGGGTTTGCCGTGCCGTCCTGCCAGCTTTGCAAAAATTGGGTCCTCGTGCTTTCCCGCAACTGCCGCAGCTGTTCCCGCGCCATCATCTCCTGCACGCTTTGTTCCAGCGGGTACGGGCTTTCGTAGATGTCACAGGAGGACAGGAACTCTTCCGCGTCTTTCAGGACAGTTTCATGATCCGTGGCTTGATACAGCCGGATGATCTCCGGAATCGCCTCGCCCGGAAAACTGTAATACTGCTGCATATCAAAACGCGCCAGGGTTCCCTGCAAATAGCGGTTCACATTTACCCGGGCCACCAGGCCGCCGATGTTTGCGTAGGCGGCCAGCAACACCACCGTGGCGCACAGCGCCCCGATCCACTTGATTCCGGAAAACCGCTTCCATTGCAGGGCCATCAGCACCCCAAAGGCCAAAAACAGCAGGGCCATAAACCAGGTGGTGTGCACCCGAAGCAGGGTCAGCCCATACGCGCCCATGTACAGCCCCATTTTGATCAGCGCCGTCACAATGATCAGCTGTGTCAGCCCGCCCAAAGCCGTCAAAAGAACGCACAGGGGTTTTCCCTGTTCCCTGCGGCAGGCGTGGGCCACCAAAAACACCGCCAGGTTCAGCAGCGCCACCAGGCACAGCTGGAAGAATCCGTCCCGGGCGTACTCGCTGTAAAAAGAAGCGTCGGGGTTGCGGGTGGCCAGGGCCTGGGGCAGGTGGGTGAGCTGCACGCCCAAAAACGCCACATACAAAATGCACAGCGCCGATACCATGATCCCCATGATGGTGGGGCTGATTTGCGGCAGGCGCCACTCTTTGTCCGGGTCCTTTGTCCTGAGCGCCCCAAGCAGCATGGAAAACAGATAGCCCCCAATGACGGCGGCGGCCACGGCCCGGAACGCGACGGTGCCAAAGCTTTCAAAAAAGCTGTTGCCAAAACCCATCAGGATGTTTTCAAACGCGCTGTCCGCCTCCATCAGCAGGTTTGTGGCAATGGCCAGCACCGGCAGCGTCACCGCCAGGCCGATGAGAACATTCCGCGTGTGCTTGCTGCCCTTGCTACCCAGGGCCAGCGTGCCAAACTTTTCCCCCAGCTTTTGAAAGGGTCTCAGCATCAAAAGCCCCAGGGTTTCCAGCGCGTCCCGTGGGGACAGGGTTCTGGCCCTGGCCGCCTGGGACAGCCAAAAGGCATACGCGGGAAACAGCAGCAGGAACAGCCCGCCGCACAGCAGGCTGTTTTCAAAAAACGCGAAGCTCAGGCTGAGCAGCACAAAAAAGCCCAGGTACAGATAGCTTGCCTTGGAGGGTTTTACGCCGCTGGCCCGCAGATACCCATAGGCGATGGCCGTCACCGCAAGCCCCAGGCAGGCCAGGCCAATGCCCAGGTAAATCATGGGCGGGTTTGCCACAAACAGATAACCCCACACAAAAAACCCAATCAGAAGCGCCCATTCCCGCGTGGCCTTGCCCTTTTGTCCCGGCGTTGCCTTTGCTTGCGGCCCGGCCTGCGCCTGCCGTGTTTCCAGCTCCTGCTGCTTTTGCTCCACATGTTGCTCTTGCATAAGAGAACCTCCCGACCGTTGATGTTTGGGCCTCGATGGTGCCATCATAGCACATCGTTTCCTGAATTTCAACTATTTTTTATCGATAATCAATAAATATCCATCGAAACCCATCAAAACCCTATTGATATTTGATGTTTTTGTGGTATCATCAAAGCAGCCTTCTTCCGGAAGGCCGCGCCACATCCCGGCAAAGGAGTATGCCCCATGGACAAAAAAGTGATTTCGTACCTGCTCAAAGCGGTCACTGCGCTGCTGTTTCTGGTTCTTGTGTTTGCGGGGGCCTATCTGGTGCCGTCCTACCTGCGGTTTTTGCAGCGATATCTGCCCCACATCGGCCCGCTGCTTCGCGGGGTTCTGCTTTACATCAACCTGTCTTTCGTGCCCGTGTATCTTTGCCTGTTCATGGCCTGGCGGGTGTTTACCACCGTGGGGCGGGACAACGCTTTTTGCCCCGAAAACGTCAGCCGTCTTCGGACGGCCTCCCTGCTGGCCCTTGCGGACGTGATCATGGTGCTGGCGTTTTTCCTGTTTATGCGCCTCAGGCTTTCCTATCTTCTTAGCCCTTTTTTCCTGTTTTTGACCCTGGGGCTGGGGCTGGTCGGGCTTTCCGCTTCCATTGTTTGCTTCGCTTTGGCCAAGCTGGTGTCCCAGGCCGCGGAGCTCAAGCAGGAAGTGGACCTGACCGTGTGAGGTGATTCCATGCTGATTGTGAATGTGGACGTGATGCTGGCCAAGCGGAAGATGAACGTGACCGAGCTGGCCGGCAAAGTGGGCATTACCCTGGCCAACATCTCCATCCTGAAAAACGGCAAGGCCAAGGCCATCCGCTTTTCCACCCTGGAAAAAATTTGCGAGGCCCTGGATTGCCAGCCCGGCGATATTCTGGAATACCGGGCCGAAGGGTGACGGGGTACGGGGGTTTTGCGAAGTTTTTTGCGGGTGGGGCCCTTTTTCAAAAAAGGGCCCCTCCCGCACCCTCCCTCCCAAAACGATTTTCTGACCGCATGAAATGCGGTTCGTGATGGGTCCAGGGCGCAGCCCT
>JAVBTE010000029.1:0-25344 GCA_031556335.1 Eubacteriales bacterium
GAAAACATGCTGCGCCAGGCCGCTTCCATGGCCGTGTGCAAAATCAACATCGACAGCGATCTGCGCCTGGCCTTCACCGCCCTGGTGCGCAAGCACTTCGCCGAGCATCCGGATCACTTTGACCCTCGCCAGTATCTGTCCGACGCCCGGGACGCCCTGCGGGACATGGTGCGGCACAAGATTGTGAACGTGCTGGGGTGCAACGGGAAGGCGTAAGCGGGGTTGAATGGGGATTGAACCTCAGATTGCAAAGAGGCTGCCGCAGGTTGCGGCAGCCTCAAATTGTTCAAAAACCCTTTTCCGCAACCCCTTCTGACCTTTATTTTTGACCGCGCGGCGCGGTCAATGAAGGGTTCAGGGCGCAGCCCTGAGCAGGGTTTTAGGGGCGGCAGCCCCTAACCAAACCTTTGCGGCAACCTTTTTCCCCGTTTCCCCGCGCCTCACACGCCCACCACCTGGGCGCGGCTCCCGCCCTGCCCGTCCCGCACAATAACGATCTGCTTGTCGATCCGTTCTTTCAGTTCCCCCACATGGGAAATGATCCCCACCAGGCGGTTGCTTTCCGTCAGGTCGGACAGCGCGCGAAGGGCCTGGCGCAAAGATTCCTCGTCCAGCGAACCAAAGCCCTCGTCCACGAACATGGTGTCCAGCCGGATGCCCCCGGCGGAGGACTGGATCTCGTCGGACAGGCCCAGGGCCAACGACAGCGAAGCCTTGAAGCTTTCGCCGCCGGACAGGGTTTTGACGCTGCGTTCGGTGCCGTTGTAGTGGTCGATCACGTCGATGCCAAGGCCGGTTTGGCTGCGGCCGTCCTCGGCCTCCGCCGCCCGTTTCAGCTCGTACCGGCCCCCGCTCATCACCATAAGGCGGGTGTTGGCCCGGGCCAGGATGCGGTCAAAATAGGTCATCTGCACATAGGTTTCCAGCATCAGCTTTTCTTTGCCGCTGAGGGCGCCGTTGGCGGTGTCCGCCAGGGCCCTGACAAAGGTCAGCTCTTCTTCCAGGGCGGTCTGCCTGTCCGCGTTGCGGCGCAGGCCCTCCAGGGCCTTTCGGTTGCCCTCCAGCCGGGCGGAAAGGGCCATCAGCGCCTCCGATTGCCCGGCCTTTTCCGCTGTCAACCGCTGTTGCCGGGCCCGGATGTCCGTCATGTCCAGTTCTTCCCCCGCTTCCAGGGACGCGGCCAGGGCCCGGACGGTGCCGTTCAGTTCGTCCTGCCTGCTTTTGCAGCCCTCGTGGGCCTTGAGGGCGCTTTGCAGCGCACCTGCAAACGCGCTGTGCCGGGCCTCCAGCGCCCGGACGGCCTCCAGCGCCTTTTCTTTGCTTTCATAGGGAAGCAACGCCCGCAGGGCCTCCGCCGCCCCGGTCAGGTTGTGAACGTCCCCCTCCAGCCGCGCCAGCAGCGCCCCGGTTTGGGTCAGGCTTTCCTGGGCCTCTTTCAGGGCGGCTTCCTTGGCGGGAATGTCCCGCCGCAGGTCCGCGGCCCGTTTGTCCCGGGCTTCCGCCAAAGCCACCCGGGCCTCCAGCGCCTGGGCGTCGGCGGCCAGCCGGTGGGCTGCCCCCATCATTTCGGCATGAAGCTGGTCAAAAGCGCAAGGCCCTAGCAGGGCCTGCCCCTGGGCCAGCAATTCCTCCTGCTTGGTTTGGGCCTGCCCCGCCAACTGTCCGGCCTGAACGCTCTGCCGGGAGGCCTCCTCCCCCGCCGCCCGCAAGGCCGCCTCGGCCCGGTCCAGCGCTTCTTTTGAAGGCGCGCCTTCCGGCAGCGCCGCCGGTGCCGGATGGGACAGGGACCCGCACACCCGGCAGGGCACGCCCTCGGCCAGTTCGGCGGCCAAAACGCCCGCCTGCTGGTCCAAAAAGGCTTTGTTTTGGGCGGCATATTCCGCTTGCCGATCCTGGGCCTGCCGGGCGGCGGCCATATAGCCCGCCTGGGCCTCGTCCCTTGCTTTCACCAGCTGCCCGTGGGCCTTCAGGCCCTCCGCCAGCCTGCGAAAGGCCTCTTTCCGCTCCTGAAGGCCCCGCAGTTCCCCCCGCAGCCGTTCCTTTTCCGCCCCGGCCTCCTGAAGGGCGGAAAGCTCCGCCCGGGCTTCTGTCAGTTCTTTTTCCAGCCGCGAAAGCAGCCTCTGCGCGGTTTCATGCCTCTGGGACACCCTGGCCCGCTCCGCTGTTTTTTCGGCCAGCTCCTTTTGCCTGCCGTCCAGCTCTTCATACCGGGGAAGCTGCTCCCGCTGCTTTACGATGGCGGCGGCCAGGGCCTCCGCCTCGGGCTGGCGGGCCTTTTCCGCCTCCAGTTGGAGGGCCGCCCGGGCCAAAGCGGGTTCCAGCCGGGCCAGGTCTTCCCTGGCCGAAGCCAGGGACAGCTTTTGCCTGTCCCGTTCTTCCCCCTTGCCCAGCAAGGCGCTTCCCTGCTCCAGCGCCTTGTCCAGGGCGGCCAGTTCCGCCGAAAGCCCGCGCTGCTGCTGCTCGTCCAGGCGGGTGAGCCCCTCCAGCAACAAAAGCGCTTCCTCAGCCGGGCATTGCCCGGCCCGGGCCTTTTCCACCTCCAGGGCCAGGTCGTCCTGCTTCCAGGCGACGCCGGCCAAATACTGCTGGCTGCTGGCCTTCACCGCCTTGCATTCTCCCTCCAGCCGCCGCTGCTCCTCCCGCAGACGGTCCTGCACGGCCACATAGGGCTGGGTTTGGAACAGGTGCCGGAAAATCTTCTGCCGGTCCGTGGTGGAAGCCACCAACAGACGCAAAAAATCGCCCTGGGCCAGCATGGCGATCTGCCGGAACTGGTCCCGGTCAATGCCCATCACGTCCCGGATGGCCTGGTCCACCTCTTTGGTTTTGCTTTCCACCCGGCCGTCCGGGTACCATAGCTCCGCCCCCGCGGGTTCCAGCGTTACGCCCTCCCCCCGCCGCATGGGCCGTTCGTAGGCCGGGTTCCGTTTCACCCGGTATTCCTTGCCCCCATAGGCGAAGGTCAGCTCCACATAGGTGGGCGTGTCCTTGGCGGCATGCTTGCTGCGAAACATGCTTTCCTTGCGGTATTCTCCGCTGGCCTCCCCGTAGAGGGCATAGGTGATGGCGTCAAAAAGCGTGGTTTTTCCCGCGCCGGTGTCCCCGGTAATCAGGTACAGGCCCTTTGCCCCCAGCCGGGCCATGGGGATGGTTTCCGTTCCGGCATAGGGGCCGAAGGCGGAAAGGGTCAGCGTTAGCGGCCTCATGCGTCTTTCCCCCAAATCTTTTCCATCAGCCGGGCCATGTAGGCGGTTTGCCGCTGGGACATGGGCTTTGGATTTTGTTGTTCGTACAACGCTTCAAACAGCTCCAGCGGGGTTTTGGCCTCCATGGCTTCCCCCTGGGGCAGCGCCCCGCCCTCCCGGGTACGCCTGTTGTCATAGTCCAGCCGCATGATGTTTGGATAAATGGTCCGCAGTTTGCCAATGGCGTCGGGCACGTCCTCCTCGTCGGTCAGGGTGACGCGGACATAGGCGTTCACGTCCAGGTCCTGATAAAAGCTGCGAGCGGCCACGTCCAGGTATCGGCCCTTGATTTCCAGCATGTCCCGGAGGGGGGCAAGGGGCAGGGTGCGCAGGGCCAGGTCGCCCTTTTGGCCCAGCTCCACCACCGTGACGGATTTTTGCTGCCGGGCCTCGGAAAAGGAGTATTTCAGCGGCGAGCCGCAGTAGCGCACCCGCTCTCCCGCCGCGTTCTGGGGGCCGTGCAAATGCCCAAGGGCCACATAGTCAAAGGGCGCGAAAACGGCCGCGTCCACGTTGTCCGCCCCGCCCACGGAAATTTCCTCCGATTCGCACCGAAGCGCCCCGGTCACAAACTGATGGGTCAAAAGCACGCTGCGCCGGGCGGGGTCTACGTCCATATGGCGGATGGCCGTGGCCACGGCCTGGGTATAGCTTTCGGTGTTCTCCTCCGAAAAAAAGCGGCGCACCTGCACGGGCTTTACAAAGGGCAGCATGAACACATCCACCGGACCCCACTCGTCCGCAAGGGTCGCCGGCGGCACCTGCCCGTCATACACCGGGGACAGGTGCACCCCGCTTTGGCCCATCAGCCGTGCCCCAAAGGCCAGCCGCTCCGGGGAATCGTGGTTGCCGCTGATCAAAAACACCTGGGGGCCCAGCCTTTGCAATTCGGACAGAAAACCGTCCAGCAGCTGCACCGCCTCCGCCGGGGGCACGGTTTTGTCGTACACGTCCCCGGCAATGAGCACAGCCTGGGGCCCCTCGGCTTGAATCATATCCAGAATGGCCCGCAAAATATAGGCCTGATCCTCCAGCATGGAAAACTCGTTGACCCGCTTTCCCAGGTGAAGGTCGGAAAGATGGATGAATTTCATGGACGGCCTCCTTTTGTGCGGGGGATTCAAGCTTCCCGTTCCTCGTACAGCGTTCGCACCTCACAATTGATGAAGCTGTTCAGGCCTTCCCCCTGCCGCGCCAGGCGTTTCATTTCATCAATATTGTTCCGTCCCGCGCTTTGGTGGGTGTAGCGGTATACGCTTTCGCCGGAGAATTCCACGCGGATGTAGGTTCTTCCCCGCTGAAAGGCCGTTACGCCGGAGTTCCCGCTCAGGTTGCGATAGGACCGCATGTCGGTTTTCCCCCTTTGAAAGTGAAAACATTCATTGGTTGTGAACAGTATACGGCAAAGCCCAGCCCGGCGCAAGAAGCCCGGCGGGCCCCGGTTTGACCCGGGCCGGCGGTTTTGGTATAATGCGACGTGAAACCATTCCCTTTGGAATGCGTGCCGCAGGAAAGGATTTTCCCAATGAAAAAATGGATTTCGACGCGGGTGTGCAGCCTGTGGCTGGGGCTTGGGTGCCTTGCCGCCTGGCCCGTGAACGCTTTGGTGTGCGGGGCGGAGGCCGGGGTGAAGCTGGCGGTTTGCCTGGGGCTGTTTGTGGCCCTGGCCGCCTATGCCCTGCACTTTTCCTTCCGGGGAAAGGCCCTGAGGGACGCCGCCATTCCCCTGATGCTGGCCGGCAGCTTTGTGATGGGCCTGGTGGTGGCGCTTTGCGTTCCGTATAACTTTTCGGCCCACGACCTGGGGCCGACCCCCAATGTGGACACCCAAACCTTGACCGGGGGCCACCTGGGGTACATCACCTATCTGGTAAAGTTTGGCCGCCTGCCCATCGAAAGCCCGCTGGCGGCAGGGTCCAGCAGCATCTTTTATCATCCCCCCGCCTACCACATCCTCCAGTCCCTTTTTTTGCGGCTGAACCTGCAACTCGGGCTTCCCTTTGAGGTCTGCCTGGAAAACCTGCAAATCGTCACCCTGTTTTTCTCTTTGCAGTGCGTGGCGCTTACCCTGCGCGTTGTAAGGCTGCTGGGCCTGCCGGACCGGGCCGCCGCCCTGGGGCTGCTTTTTGTGGCCTTCCAGCCCCTGCTTTTCCTGCTGGGCAGCACGCTGAATAACGACATCGCTTCCATCTATTTCGTGTTCCTGGCCATCTTCTACGCGGTGAAATGGTACCAACGGCCTTCCATGGGTTCCATTCTGGGGGTTGCCCTGGCGCTGGGCCTGGGCATGGCCACCAAGCTTTCCACCGCCATCGTCGCCGTGCCCATCGGCCTTTTGTTCCTGATCCGGTTTTGGCAAAGCCTGTACTTTCCAGGCATGCAGCCCACCCTGCCCGAACAGGCCAAGCAAGGCTGGAAGGCCTTTTGCCCCCAGTTCCTTGTGTTCCTGCTGGTCAGCGTGCCCCTTGGCACCGCGTGGCCCGTTTACCATGCCCTGCGGTTTCAGATGCCTTTCAGCTATGTGCCCACCCCGGGGCCGGAGTTTTTCGTGGGCGACCTTTCGGCGGCGCTGCGTTTCGGCCTGCCCGTGCCGGAGCTGCTTGCGTCGCCCTTCCAGCTGGCGGACCGGGGCCTGCGCTTCAATGTGTGGCTGCAAACCCTAAAAACCGGCGCGTTTGACGAGTTCCGCACCTTTGCGGGGGACCCGGCCATGTCCTGCCTGGGCTATGTGCTGCTGGCCCTGTTCACGCTGACCCTGCTCCTTTGCCTGGCCTTGTTCCTTCGCGCCCTTTTCAAAAAAAGCGACCTGCTTCCCCCTGCGCTGAAGCTGTTTTTCGGCCTGTACGCCGCCCTGCTGGCGGGCAGCTATCTCCTTTTTTGCGTTCAGTATCCCTATATCAGCACCTTCAATTTCCGGTACATCCTGCCCATTGTGCTGCCCTGCGCCCTAGGGCTGGCCTTTGCTTTCGCGGGCCAAACGCCCTCCCGCCCCGCTCGCTTCACAGCGCTGGCAACAGGCATTTTCGCGGTTCTCAGCTGCTTTTTCTACGCGGCGTTCCCTTTGGCGTATATGGTATAGGCGCGAAATATTGCCTGGCATTGCGAGAGGGGGGTTCTTTTTGCAAAAAGAACTCCCCTCTCGCGCGCTCCCCCAAGAAAAACCGAATGATCATGACATTGATTTGGACCGCGCGCAGCGCGGTCCATGAAGGGTCCAGGGAATCGCCCTGGCGGGGTGCAGGGGCAGGGCCCCTGCATCGTCCCCCGTTCCCCCGTCCTCCTACTCGATCTTGGCCGTAAACGTAAGCAGCGCTACGCCGGGGGTGTTAAACAGCCGCCCGGGCATGGGGTAAAAGGCGCTGGCGCCGATGCCGCCGGTTACGTACTGGTTGACGCTGTTGATGCGCTCCATGCCTTTCAGGCCGGTATCGCCGGGGAACCAGCCCCGCTCCGGCACGTACACGGGGCCCGTGCCGGGCAGCCGCCACTGGCCGCCCACAAAGTGCCCCGCCAGCACCAGGGACACGTTGCGGAAGTTGAAAGGCGCTTTCTGGTCGGCCCATTCCACGGCGGTGCGCACATACTCCACGTCCAGCGGCACGTGGGTCACGGCAATCTGCAGGTCCTTTTCGGTTACATTCTTCACGGCTTCCAGGGATCTTTCCATGGCGTCCAGCCGGTAGCACAGGGCGCGGTAACCGGCGCCGCCTTCGGCCTCATATTGCACGCCCCGCTGCTCCATGTCCGTCTTTTGGTTTAAAAGGCTTTGGGCCATGCCGGCCATGTCCACGCTGTACAGGTATTCCGGGGAGAACCACACCTTGGTTTTCCCAACGGCCACGCTGTCGGGCACGTCCAGGTAGACAGCCCCGGCCTTTTTGGCTTCCAAAACCCAATCGGCCAGCACCTCCGGGGTGCCCCGGTAGGTGGACACCACCGGCGGGGGGTCGTCGTCCCCCGCGCAAAGATAAATAGGCGCGGCCTCGTTGATCTGCTTCAAAATGCCGATGAGCGCCACCAGCGGCTGAAAATCGCCGGATGTGCCCACCATGTCGCCGGTCATGACCACGGCTGAAAAGCGCTTGCCGTACAGCAGGGAACGCCAAACGTCCGCATCCGTGCCCACCGCGGCCCCGTGCAGGTCGCTGATGTGAAGCACCGTAAAGTTTTCATAGGCCTTGTCCAGGCTCATAACCGGAACCTTGGCCGTTTCCAGGGTCAGCTTGCTGTTCATTGCGTGGTTGGAAATCAGCGTCAGCCCCACCACCGTAAGCAGGGCGGACAAAAAAAGGATCAGGCAACCCGGGCCCTTCCGCCTTTTCCGCTCAGGGGCAAAGATATAGGTATTTTTCCTCCGTGCCATGCTCTTCACCCCCAATATATTGTATTTCCATCATAGGATAGCTATGCCTGCAAGTCAACTTACGAATTGATGAGCAAATTGTTACACAACTCGTGAATGTTCGCCCCGTTTGTGTAAACTCCATTACGGCAGCGCAATGAACCGGCCATATTCCTTCCTTTGGCATTGTTTTCCTGCTTTTTGAAGCGGAAATTCTTCAATGTTTACGATTCATTCATCCTTGGCACTGGAACTTCCAGGGTTTTGTGCTATACTGATTTTGTATACTTTCTGTTATCATCTGTCGAGAAAAGGCGAACGATTTCGCCGCCGTCGACAGGAATCCCCCAAGGTTGTCATGGCGAACCGTCATTTCATGCAGTATGATAGGGACAAGCCGCCAGACAGCCCAACCGGCTGGCCCTTGCGGCCAAGAACAGGAGCACCCTTTGGCCAAGGAAAAAACCTGCTTCGTTTGCGGTTCCTGCGGGTTTGAAACCGCCCGGTGGCTGGGCTGCTGCCCGGATTGCGGCGAGTGGAACACCTTTGAGGAGCGCAAATCGGCGCCCCTGCAACCAAACAAAACAGCCGCGAAAGCGGCCCGCTTTCACAGCGGCCAAAGCGCCCAGGCTTTGCCCCTTAGTAAGGTACAGGAAACGGAAGAACTGCGCGCCTCCACCGGCAACGAGGAACTGGACCGGGTGCTGGGGGGCGGCCTTGTGGCCGGCAGCGTCACGCTGCTGGGCGGCGACCCGGGCATCGGCAAAAGCACGCTGCTTTTGCAGGTGGCCGGGAGCCTTTCCGTCCGCAGCCGCGTGCTGTACGTAAGCGGCGAGGAAAGCGCCCGTCAGATCAAAATGCGGGCGTCCCGCATCGGCGTGCCCCAGGAAAGCCTGTTTGTGCTGGCGGAAAACCACGTGGAAAGCATTCTGGAAACCTGCGAAACCATGCAGCCCGATACCCTCGTCATCGACTCCATCCAGACCATGGTCAGCGAGGAAAGCGGCTCGGCCCCGGGCAGCGTCAGCCAGGTGCGGCAAAGCGCGGGCGCGCTGTTGCGCTACGCCAAAACCAGCGGCGCGGCGGTGTTTTTGGTGGGCCACGTCACCAAGGAAGGCAGCCTGGCGGGCCCCCGCATTCTGGAGCACATGGTGGATACGGTCCTCTACTTTGAAGGCGACCGCCAGCACGAATACCGGCTGCTTCGGGCGGTGAAAAACCGCTTCGGGTCCATCAACGAGTTGGGCGTGTTTGAAATGCGGCAGGGGGGCATGATGCCCGTACAAAACCCAAGCGAAACCCTGCTGAGCCAGCGGGCCCGGGGGGCCAGCGGCAGCGTGGTGTTCTGCGCCTTAAACGGCAGCCGGCCCATTCTGTGCGATCTGCAGGCCCTGGCGGCCCATTCCTTCTATTCCGTGCCCCGCCGCACCGTGGGCGGCATCGATTCCAGCCGGGTCGCCCTGCTGTTGGCCGTAATGGAAAAACGGGCGGGCCGGAAGCTGTTTGACCAGGACGTGTATGTGAACGTGGCCGGTGGCCTGGAACTGGACGACCCTGCCGCCGACCTGGCGGTGTGCGTGGCGGTGGCCTCCAGCCTCAGCAATTTCCCCCTGTCCCCATCCCTTTGCGTCATGGGCGAGGTGGGGCTTTGCGGCGAGGTGCGCCCCGTGGCCCAGGCCGAGCGCAGGGTGCAGGAGTGCGTGCGCCTTGGCTTCACCGAGATTTTGCTGCCCAAGCAGAGCATGAAAGGCATCCGTCCCCTGGAGGGCGTGCGCCTCACCGGGGTGGACACCCTGATGCAGGCCCTGGCCGTGGTGTCGGACGCGTAAGCGGGCCCCGGCGCTGCATGGGCAGACCATTTGTGAATGAAAGAAGGACTTGGATATGATCAAAAGCAAAACCATGGAGCGCCTGATGCGCCTTTGCATCACGCTGCTCGGCGCGGGGGCGGCCGCCGGCGTCGCCGCCCTCATCACCCCCATTTTGCGCCAGGCTTATCCCGGCTTTATGAAACAGGCCTACGCGCTGCTTGCGGTATACGGCGGCCTGTGTTTTTTGGGGGCCCTCTTCTTTTTCCTCATTTCAAGCTTTCTCATCCAGCGCACCATGCAGCTGGTCAGCTCTGTGGAACGCCGCTGGGACCGCATGCCCGTCCAGCAGATTTTGATGGGCACCACCGGCCTGATTTTGGGCCTGCTGGTGGCGTTTTTGGCCACCCAGCTGGTGCTTTCCGCCGGGGCGTCGCTTCTGACCATCAGCTTTAGCGCGCTGGTGTATCTTATTTTGGGTATGATCGGCATGCAAATCGGCTCCCGCCGCTACCGGGAGGGCAACAAGCTGGCCCGGCGCATGCGCCGCCGCATGCGGGCCGGGGGCGACAGCGGCCTTTTGGAGGACGACGCCCTTTTCCCGGACGACGAGGAGGACGGCGCCCTGGGCCAGGACCTGGGGGACGGGGCCCTGCCCAAAAAGTTTCTGGATACCTCTGTCATCATTGACGGCCGGGTGCTGGACATCGTCAAAACCGGCTTTTTGGAAGGCGACATCGTCATTCCCCAATTCGTGCTGGCGGAGCTTCGCCACATCGCCGACAGCGGCGACAGCCTGCGCCGGGCCCGGGGCCGCCGGGGCCTGGACGTTTTGAACAAGCTGCAAAAGGAACTGAAAAACCCCATCATTGTGGACGAGACGGACTACGATGACATCGCCGAGGTGGACGTGAAGCTTCTTCGCCTATGCCGGGACAGGGGCGGCATTGTGGTGACCAACGATTACAACCTCAACAAGGTGGCCGGGGTGACGGGCATCAAGGTGCTGAACATCAACGACCTGGCCAACGCCGTGAAGCCCATGCTGATGGCCGGCGAGGAGCTGAACGTGCAGATCGTGCGGGAGGGCAAGGAGCCCGGCCAGGGCGTGGCCTATCTGGACGACGGCACCATGATCGTGGTGGACAACGGCCGCCGCTACGTGGGCGAAACCGCAAGCGTGGTGGTGACCACCGTGCTGCAAACCAGCGCGGGCCGGATGATTTTTACCAAGCTGAAGAACGCCGACGAGAAGGCGGGGTAAGGGAAAGGAACTCTTGGGAACCTTCTTTTGCAAAAGAGGGTTCCCTCAGACCCTCTCCAGGAAAACATCCTTTTCATTGACATTCGTGGCCGCCATCCCGTATAATGATTGGGCATTTTCAGGCCCTTCGGGAAGGCGGCCACGGCCGTTTTTCCACCATTCATCATAGAGCATTGTGCGCAGAAAGGAATCAACCACATGAAATCTCTCACCTCCTCCCAGTTGCGGTCCCTGTTTTTGAAATTCTTTCAGGACAAGGGCCACGCGGTGATCTCTAGCGCCTCCATCATCCCCGAAAACGACCCCACCGTGCTGTTCACCACGGCGGGCATGCATCCCCTGGTGCCCTACCTGATGGGGGCCAAGCATCCCGCGGGGGTGCGCCTGTGCGACGTGCAAAAGTGCATCCGCACCGGGGACATCGACGACGTGGGGGATTTCAGCCACCTTACCTTTTTCGAAATGCTGGGCAACTGGTCTTTGGGCGATTATTTCAAAGAAAAGATGATTCCCTGGAGCTGGGAATTTTTGACCAGCCCGGAGTATTTGGGCCTGCCCAAGGAACGGCTGGCCTTCTCGGTGTTCGCCGGGGACAGCGACTGCCCCCGGGACGACGAAAGCGCCGATTTGTGGCGGGCGCAGGGCGTGGCCGACGACCGCATTTTTTACCTGCCCAAGGAAAACAACTGGTGGGGCCCCGCCGGGCTTACCGGCCCCTGCGGCCCGGACAGCGAAATGTTCATTATCACCGACAAGGAACCCTGCGGCCCGGATTGCTCCCCCGCCTGTTCCTGCGGCCGGTACCTGGAAATCTGGAACGACGTGTTCATGCAGTATAACAAGCAGGCCGACGGCAGCTTCATTCCTCTTTCCCAAAAAAATGTGGACACGGGCATGGGCCTGGAGCGCACCATCTGCGTTTTGAACGGCAAAAAGAGCGTGTACGAAACCGACCTGTTTGAAAACATCCTGGGGAAGATTGCGGAGCTGTCCGGCAAAAAGTACGGCGACGACCCGGAAACCACCAAGGCTTTCCGCATCGTGGCCGACCACATGCGCACCTCCACCTTCATTCTGGGCGACGACCGGGGCGTGTCCCCCTCCAATGTGGACCAGGGCTATGTGCTGCGCCGCCTCATTCGCCGGGCCGTGCGCTACGGCATGGGCCTGGGCATGGGGGACGGCTTCACCGGGCAGGTGGCCAAGGTGATCATCGACCAGTACAAAGACGCATACCCGGAACTGACCCGGAACGCAAAGTTCGTGCTGGAGCAGCTGGCCCTGGAAGAGACCCGCTTCGCCAAAACCCTGAAGCAGGGCAACCGCGAGTTTGAAAAGCTGGCAAGCCGGGTGGAAGGCAAGGTGATCGACGGCGAAAGCGCCTTCCACCTGTACGACACCTACGGCTTCCCCGTGGAAATGACACTTGAGCTGGCCAAGGACGCGGGCCTTACCGTGGACCTAGACGGCTTCCAGGAGTGTTTCAAAAAGCATCAGCTCACCTCCCAGGCCGGGGCCGAGCAACGCTTTAAGGGCGGACTTTCGGACCACAGCGACGAAACCGCCAGGCTGCACACCGCCACCCATCTGATGCACGCGGCCCTCCGCAAGGTGCTGGGCCCCGAGGTGGCCCAGAAGGGTTCCAACATCACCGCCGAGCGGTTGCGGTTTGACTTCTCCTTTGGCCGCAAAATGACCCCGGAAGAAATTCAGGAAGTGGAGCGGCTGGTGAACGAGGCCATCGACGCCAAGGCCCCCGTCACCTGCCAGGAGATGACCGTGCCCGAAGCCAAGGAACAGGGCGCCATCGGCCTGTTTGAAAGCAAGTACGGCGAACTGGTGAAGGTGTATTCCATGGGCGGGTTCAGCAAGGAAATCTGCGGCGGCCCCCATGCCGAGAACACCGGGGACCTGGTGCGGTTCAAAATTCAGAAGGAAGAAAGCTCTTCCGCCGGGGTCAGAAGGATCAAAGCGGTGATTGGATAATTGCGGGAGCGTTCTCCCTGCCGATTCCGGGGTTCGGGGCCATCGCCCCGGGCCCCGAAATTTTACGCTTCGTCCCGAAAGGAGCCCTTCATGCCAACCCCAGCCTATGATGAGGAACAGCGCCACTTTGCCGCCACCCTTGCCATTGTCAAAAGTGAAAAACAAAAAGCCGAGGCCGAACTGGGCATTGAAAACGGCGATGACCGCTTTCTCCAGGTGATAGACGACGGCAGCGACGACGCCCTGGTGCAGCAGTTTGTGCTGCGCATGAAGCTGCGCAATTTGCACCAGCTTCGCCTGTCGGAACGGTCGCCCTACTTTGCCCGGCTGGATTTTACCCCCGGGCCTCGGCAAACGGTGCCCCTTTTGTCCGGCATGCGGGCCGGGGAAAAAACCTCCGTCTACCTGGGGCGCTGGGGCGTGGTGGAAACCCCGCGGTACCAGGTGAAGGTGGCGGACTGGCGCAGCCCGGTGGCCAACCTGTACTATTCCGGCCAGATCGGGCCGGTGCGCTACCAGGTGCCCGACGGGGCGGTGGAGGGGGAGCTCAGCCTCAAGCGCATGTTCACCGTGGAGGACGGGCGGCTTTTGGCCATGCAGGACACGGGCCTGGTGGGTCAGGAGAAGTTTTTGACCGACGCGCTGTCCCAGGTGACCACGGCCAGGCTTCGGGAAGTGGTTACCACCATCCAGGCGGAGCAAAACGTGGTCATCCGCCACGATCCCTTCTCTCCCCTGCTGGTGCAGGGGGTGGCCGGCAGCGGCAAAACCACCATCGCGCTGCACCGCATCGCCTGGATTTTGTACCACCTGCAAAAAACGGTCTCCCCCGCCCAATTGATGATTTTGGCGCCCAACCCGCTGTTTCTTAACTACATCAGCCGGGTGCTGCCCGATCTGGGCGTGAACGAGGTGCGGCAAACCACCTTCCAGGGCCTGTGCGGGCGGCTTTTGGGCAAGCAAATGCCCAAGCTGTCGGCAAGCCCCCGGCTGGATCAGCGGCTTTCCATGGACCCGGCCGGGCGGAACGCCCTGGACGAGGCCCTTGGGCGGAAAGGGGCCCTGTCCCTGGGGGAAAAGCTGGACCGGTTTTTGGAACGCTTTGAAAACCAGGCCTTTCCCAGGGGGGACGTGCTGTTTGGCAGCCGGGTGCTGGTCTCCGCCCCGGAGCTTGAGAACCTGTGGCTGACCCAGCTGCGGCATTTTCCCTTTCTGCCCCGGGTGGGGGAGGTGCGCAAGGTGGTGGCCGCCCGGGTTGGGAGGCTTGCCGAGGAGCTGCTTCATGCCCTTGCCAAGGCCACGGAAGAAAAGCTGGATGCGCTGCTGCGGGCCCTGCCCGACGGGGAGGATCGCCGGGAGCGGGTGGCCCGGCTGCTGGCCAGCCGGGATCAGCGCAGGGCCCAGCTGAAAGAGGCGCAAAAGCAATTTTTGAAAGCCTACGATAAAACCTGGCCCTCCATGGAGCTGCTGACCGTATACGGCCAGTTTTGGCAAGCATTGGCTGAGGATGAACCGGCCTATGCCCCGGCAAGGGACATGACCGCCCCCTGCCTGCAAAAAAAGCAGGCCGCCCCCGAGGATCTGCCCGCCCTTTTGTGGCTGGGGGAGCGGCTGTACGGCCTCAAACGCATGGACGTGCGGCATGTGGTGATCGACGAAGCCCAGGATGCCTCCCCCCTGCAGGTGAAAATGCTGCGGCGGTTTTTTGGCCACGACGCTTTTACGCTGGTGGGGGATTTGTGGCAGGGCATCTACGGCGACGAGGGCATCCGAAGCTGGGAGGATCTGTGCCTGGGCATTTTTGAAAAGCCCCCCGCGCTTTGCGCCCTGTCCACCAGCTACCGAAGCACGGTGGAAATTATGGCGCTGGCCTTCCGGGTGATGGCCCGGCACCCGGGGGAGGGCGTTTTGGCGGCCAGGCCCGTGCTGCGCCATGGCGAAACCCCGGCGGTGGTCACCGTCGCCAGCGAGGCGGAACGACTTTCCCAAACGGTTCGCGCCCTGCGGGCCTGGCAGCAGGAGGGCTTCTTTTCCATGGCTGTGCTGGCCAAAACCGAGGCTGGGGCGAAAAAGCTGCACCAGGCCCTGGCGCGGCTGCTGCCGGAAGCCCGGCTGGTAACCCGGGGGGACGCGGCCTTTGAGGGGGGCGTGCTGGTGATGGGGGCCAGCCTGGTGAAAGGGCTGGAGTTTGACTGCGTGCTGGTTGCCGACGGGGAAGCGGACATCTATCCAGACGACGCTTTTACCGCCAAGCTGCTGTATGTGCTGTGCACCCGCCCCCTGCACCGACTGCGGATTGTAAGCAAGGGGCCGCCCACCGCCCTGCTTGGCCTGGAGGGCCCCTAACGCCCGTCGCCCGGGAATTTCTTCCATGGCGATGTTTCCCCCCACAATTTACAAGCCCCACAGGCGTTCTTCTCGACACCCAGGGGGAACTATGGTATCATTACGCTAAGGTTGCCCCATGGGCGGCTTGGTTTTTGGCCGGCAAACAGCGTTTCCCGGTTAGGCCATGCCCGGCGGCGCCAAAATGGAGGGCGGATCATGGCCGGGAAAAAGCGTGCGGCGACCTGGGCAATTCTTGGCTCCCTTGGCGGTTTGGCGCTGACGGCACTGCTTGTGTTCGGGCTGCTGCCCCTCCTTCGGCCGCCCCTTTCCGCCCCGGCCCCCAGCCCGGAGCTGCTTCAAAGCACCCGGGGCCTGGACGAGATCGCCATCCAGGCCGTGTTTGTACCGGAAACCTCCCGCCTGGAGGTCACCCAGCGGCTGACCCTTACAAACCGGGGCCCGGATGCCCGGAACGCGGCCTTGCTTCGGGCCTACCCCAACGCCTTTGCCTCCGAGGAAACCAGCCCCATCGCCACGGAGGAGGTGTACGACCGCTGCTACCCCGGCGGCTTTTCCCCCGGCTTTTTGTCTGTCAGCTCCCTTTCCCTGGGCATGGACGGCAAGCCCCTGGCCCCCGCTTCCTTTCACGATCAGGACAAGGCCCAAACCCTGCTGAACATTGCGCTGCCCACGCCCTGGCAGCCCGGGGCCACCCTTACGCTGGAGGCCGTCTATACCCTGCAGGTGCCCAAGGCCGCCTATCGCTTTGGCGAAAACAACGGCCTGTGGGCCTTGGGCAACGCTTTTTTGCTCCCCGCGCCCTACGAGGACGGCGCCTACCGCACCGACCCCTACTCCCCCATCGGCGACCCTTTTGTCAGCGACTGCGCCAATTTCACCGTTGACCTGGAAGCCCCCAGCGCCTACACCGTAGCGGGCAGCGCCTGGCCCCAGGTGGCCCAAACCGCGGAGGGCCGGAACCTCTGGTCTTTTTCCGCCTATGGGGTGCGGGATTTTGCCCTGTGTCTGTCCGAAGAATACCAAGCGGCCCAGGCCATGGAGGGAAACGTCCTGGTAACGGTCTATGGCAAAAACAAGCGGCAGCTTGGCCCCACCCTCCGCTACGCCAGCCAGGCCCTGCGCTGCTTTTCAAAGCGCTTTGGCCCCTACCCCTATCCCGCCTTCACCCTGGCCGAGGTGGACTTTCCCTTTGGGGGCATGGAGTACCCCGGCCTGGTCATGCTGGGGTCGGCCCCCATGGGGCAGGCCGACGAGGACTTTGAATGGCTGGTGGCCCACGAAACCGCCCACCAGTGGTGGTACGGCGTGGTGGGCAGCGACCAGGTGAACCAGGCCTGGCAGGACGAGGCCCTGGCGGAATACAGCCTGCTGGATTATGTGGAGGACTTCCACGGGCGGCAGGCCCGGCAGGATGTGGAGTTCCGCCGCATTGAAACCGCCATGCGGGTGACGATTCCCCGGGGGGTGACCCCGGGCAGCCCCGTCTCCTACTTTGGGGACATGGGCGAGTACGGCTTGGTGGTGTACCGCCGGGGGGCGGCCATGCTCTGCGCCCTGGACCGGGCCATGAACGGCGCTCTTGACGATTTTTTGAAATCCTATTATGATGAGTACCGGTTTCGCCGCGCCACCCGGGAAGATTTTGAGCGGCGATTGAAGGAATTTTCCGGTGAGGACTGGTCCCCCCTCATGGTGGATTATCTGGACACCTACCTGGCCAACTGAGGGCCCGTTCCCAAGAGGATACCAAAGCGAGAGGAAGTACCAGCATGCAGCAATTCAAAACCGAAGATACGGCGGTGCTGATCCCCAGCTACAAGCCGGACCACCGGCTGCCGCCCTACATTGAGGCCCTGCGCCAGGCGGGCGTGGCCCAAATCGTTGTGGTGGACGACGGCAGCGGCGAAAACTACCGCGCCATCTTTGACGCCATCCCCCAGGGCGAGGGGGTGCATGTCATCCACTATACCCCCAACGGGGGCAAGGGCGTGGCCCTCAAGCGCGGCATGCAATACCTGGAGGAAAGCTGCCCGGAGGCCCGCTACATTGTTACCGCGGACAGCGACGGCCAGCATACCGTGGCCGATGTGCTGCGCATGTTTGACGCCCTGCGGGAGGACGGCGAAGGCCTTTTGCTGGGCAGCCGCGATTTTGCCCAGGCCCACGTGCCGAAAAAAAGCCGCATGGGCAACCGCATCACCACGGTGGTGTTTTGCCTTTTGTACGGCCGCTGGGTGAGGGACACCCAAACGGGCCTCAGGGGCTTTACCCGAAACCTGCTCAGCCGGATGATCGCCACCCAGGGCGACCGGTACGAGTATGAAATGAACATGCTCATCGACTGCGCCACCCACGGCATTCCCATCCGCGCCCTGCCCATCGAAACCGTATACGAAAACAACAACGAGGGCAGCCATTTCCGCGCCGTGCGGGACAGCGCCCGCATCTACGGCGTTATCTTCGGCGGCTTTCTCCGTTTCATTTCCACCTCCCTCGCCTGCTTCTTGGTGGACTACGGCATGTACCGCCTGCTAAACGACCTGCTTCGGGGGGCGCCCGCCCTTGGCAAAGAAATCCATTTTCTGTTCTTCCGCATGCTGCTGCGCATTCTGGTGGCCACGGTGGTGGCCCGGCTGGTGTCCGGCACCCTCAACTTTTTCCTGAACCGCCGGTTCGTTTTTGCCAGCAAGCATGCCATCCACCAAACCTTTCCCCGCTATTTGTGCGTATTTTTCCTCATCATGGCGCTCTCCGCCATCCTCACCAGCACCCTGCACCTTTGGACCGGATTCAGCGACAATGCCGTGAAAATCCCTGTGGACATCGCCCTGTTCCTGCTCAGCTTCCAATTACAGCAAAAATGGGTGTTTGCCAAGAACCGGGGAAACGATCTGGCCTGAGGCCCTTGTTCCATGCCCCTGCCGTCACTGTTTGACGCGCCATTTTCCATGTTTTTCCATTTCGGGGAAGAACCGGCGCCGCTGAATCGTGTTTTCTGTGGGAGGATACCGAATATGAACAGAAAAAAAAGAAGGGCCCTGGCCCTGGCGTTGCTCCTTTGCTTTTGCTTTCCCCCGGCCCTGGCGGATGTGGAAACCGAGATTTCGCCCCTTCCCTGGGACGACACCCCGGGCTACCTGCCCGACCCCGCCGGCTTTGCCCCGGACGGCTACCACGATGAAAGCATCGACGTGCGCGTCGTAAACGTTCGCCGGGCGGACGCGGAGTTTTACGCCGCCTTTGTAGAAATCAAACACCCCAGCCAGCTGCGCACCGGCCTGGCCCAAAGCCTTGGCAGCCAGCGGGAGCACCCCAGCGCCATGGCCGCCCATTACCAGGCCGTGGTGGCCATGAACGGCGACTATTACCTGGACAAGGAGAGGGATCAAAGCCTCACCATTCGCCAGGGGGTGACCCTGAACGACCACGTCAGCAAGCTGTACGACATCCTGCTCATCGACACCAACGGGGATTTTCACATCGTGAAGCGGGACAACCAGCAGATGCTGGACGTGTACCTCTCCGGCGCCCTCACCATTCAAAACGCGTTCAGCTTTGGCCCAGCCCTGGTGGTGGACGGCCAGCTGCAAGAGATTCCGGAAAAGTACAGCTTCGCTCCCCACTACAAAAACCCCCGGGCCGCCATTGGCCAGCTGGGGCCCCTCAGCTATGTGCTGGTGGTGGTGGACGGCCGCCAGGCCGACAGCCAGGGCGTAACCCTGGAGGTGCTGGCCCAGTACATGGCCGACGCCGGCTGCCAGCAGGCCTTTAACCTGGACGGCGGGGGAAGCGCCACTTTGCTTTTGGACGGGGAAATCTACAACAAGCGCTTTACCGAATCGGAGCGCAGCATCAGCGATATCGTCTACTTCGCCTCCTACGTGGACCCCCTCGTCTGGAGGGGGGACCCGGGGACGGAGACGGAGGGGGACGGTTAGGGCGGGGGACGACGGCAGGGGTTTCACCCCTGCACCCCACCAGGGCTGTCGCCCTGGACCCTGCATTGACCGCGCTGTGCGCGGTCAAAAATATGGGCAGGAAAGCACTATTGACCTTTTGGGCAGCTTGAACAGTTTCCGCCGCATTCGGCCTGGCAATGGCTGAGACGGATGTTTTCAGGCAACAGGAACATTTCCACCATGGTTTCCTCCGCGCCGGGGTGGACCGGCGCAAAGCCATACCTGGCAAAGAAGGGAACTGTTTCCGCCGGAGACGCAAGCGTCAGCCGGGTGGCCTGATGGGTCAGCGCCTTGGCCATCAGCAGCCGCGTGAGCAAATCGCCAAAGCCCTGGCCCCGATGGCCTGCAACCACCCCCACCTCGCCCAACCGAAACGCGCCCTCCGCCCACCACAGCCGGGCCGCCCCCACCGGCGTCTCGCCGTCAAAGACCACCACCTGCTGGGCCAGGTCGTCCAGCGGGTCCCGGTCCAGGCCGAACACCGCCCGGCGAAGCCGCAGCGGCACGGTCAGGTCGCTGCCCTGGGGATACCATCTGCCTTGAATCATCTTGGACGCCCTTTCTTCGCCGCCGGAGCGGAAGATGTTAGAACTGTAACAACTGGGAGGAACCGCCGATGGAGCCGGAAAAAATTCAGCGAATCAATGAACTAAAGCGCCTGAGCCTGGAACGGGAGCTGACCGACGAAGAAAAGGCGGAGCAGGCGGCCCTGCGGGCGGAATACATCGCGGGCTTTCGGGCCAGCATGCAGCAGGTGCTGGAAAGCGTGCGCATCAAAGAGGCGGACGGCACCTTGACGCCCCTGCAAAAAAAGGGGGACAAAGGGGGACAATAAATATCCGCGGGGTCAGGCCGAAGCCCTGGCGGGCAGCGAGGTTGCCGCAGGCAACCAAGGGCGAAGGCAAGGGCCACCGAAGAAAAAAAGAGGCACGCGCACTGCGCTGCCACTTCTTCAGTATAGCATAGCCGCAAAGGCAGATCAAGGAAAAAATCTTTGCCGAATCGGTTGTAGATTTTGTGAAGGTGGGTTATAATAGGGCTGAGCCCAGAGGGAAAGAAGAAATCCCGGGCGCGTCACGACCGCAAAGCACCTAAGGGCCGCAGGTTGTGTTGACACGGCGGCCACCGCGCGACAGCCGCAACTTGGGCGGGCGGGTGACGAGGCCAAAGGCATCGGCTTTGAAAGGCCGGGCCATCGACGTTGCCGGGGGCAACGAATGGCAAAGCTGCGACGTGCCGAAGGCATGGGGCGGCCGAAGCAAAGAAAGTGGGGCGATTCCATTGTACAGCGACGATCAGCCCATGGGCGGCATAGCCGCCGAAGAGGAAATGGAGCAAGACCTCATCGAAGGCGTCGATGAGGAAGGAAACAAGGTTCTGCTGGAAGTCGTGCGCTACTTCTTTTACAACGGTGAAGAATACGTTGTCTTGGGCGACGCCCAAACCGATAGCGAATGCGACGGGGAATGCGAACATTGTGGCCATGACCATGGGGCGGACGACGAGGAAGATGCCGTCAATCTGTATATCATGAAGGTTGTCGAGTCGGAAGAAGACGGCGAAGACATGGAAGAGTTTGTTCCCGTGGAGGACGAAGCCCTGCTCGAGAAGCTCATTGAAATTGTCCAGGCGGACTTTGACAAAGAGGACTCCCTGGAGGACTGACCCAAATTTCGCTCGGAAAACGGTTCTACCTGACCAGGAGAAATTCCGGAACCGGAAGGTTACAAAAACGGGTGTTTGGTTTTACGATTGGTTTTCAATCACAAGCAAAACGGTTTGTAGGATACCTTACGGAATCGAGCAGGCAGGACAACCGAATAGGATTCTGGGCCGGGGCGGAAACGCCCCGGTTTTTGCGTTTTTGCGGTGATATGCCATCGAATCCTTTTCTTTTCACCGCGTGAAACGCGGTGAAGGAAGGGTTCAGGGCAAAGCCCTGATGGGGTGCAGGGGTGAAACCCCTGCAAACGTCCCCAACGTCCCCAATGTCCCCGTCCCCCGCCTTGACAGCAAGGCGGCCCCCGTGCTACCATTTTCTTTGCGCCGCCACGCCCAGGAGGCGGGCCAAAGAAAGGGACGATCCCCCATGAACCGGAAACTTCGCGCCAACCTGATGCTGCTGACCACGGCCTTTATTTGGGGCATTGCCTTTGTGGCCCAGGATGTGGCCATGAAAACCATGCAACCCTTTACTTTTAACGGCATTCGGATGATTGTGGCGGGGTTCGCGCTGATCCTTTGCATTCGTTTGCTGGGCCGCCGGGAAAAAAAGCGGGGACAAGCCCAAGGGGAGACCCAGGCGGTCAAGCCCACTCCGGCGGAGGCCCGCACGCAGCGGCGCACCCTGCTTCTGGGCGGCGTTTGCTGCGGCGGAATGCTGTTTTTCGCGTCCAACTTGCAGCAGTTTGGCATTGACCAAACCTCGGCGGGCAAGGCGGGCTTTGTAACTGCGCTGTACATTGTGCTGGTGCCTTTGACCGGCCTGTTCGCGGGCAAGCGCCTGCGCCCGCTGGTATGGCTGGGCGTGGCCTTTTGCACTTTGGGCATGTTCCTTTTGTGCGTCACCGGGCAGATGACCATCGCCGCCGGGGATGTTTACCTGTTCCTTTGCGCCGTGGGCTTCACTGGGCATATCCTGGTGATCGACCACTTTTCCCCCAAGGTGGATTGCGTGAAAATGAGCTGCATTCAGTTTTTCGTGTCCGGGGCGCTGAGCCTTCTTTGCATGGCCTTTTTTGAGCAGCCCACGGCCGCCGGCATTGCCAGGGGCGTCGTGCCCATCCTGTTTACCGGCGTGTTCAGCGGCGCCATGGGCTATACCCTGCAAATGCTGGCCCAGCGGGACACCGACCCCACCATCGCCTCCCTGCTGATGTGCTTGGAAAGCGTGTTTGCCGTGCTGGCCGGCTGGGTCCTTTTGGGCGACCTGCTCACCCCCCGGGAGCTTTTGGGCTGCACCGCCATGATGGCGGGCATCGTGCTGGCCCAGTGGCCCGAAAGGCGCGTGGCGGAGACGGGGGTGGGGATGGGAACGGGGGGACGATAGGGGGACGATAGGGGCTGCCGCCCCAGTGCCACCTTCCACCTGCCACTCTCTCACCGCCCATCCCGTTACCCCGCCAGCACCCGTTCCATCCAGGCGATGACGTCCGCCCAAACGGTTTCCTTGTCCTTCTCGTTGAACATTTCGTGACGGCCGCCTTCGTATAGCTTTACCTGCACGTCTTTTACGCCGGCGTTCAAAATTTCAGAGGCCGTTTGCTTCACGCCGTCGCCGTACAGGCCCACGGGGTCCATGTCGCCGGACAGGAGCAGCACGGGAATGTCTTTTTCCATGGCGGAGAGTTTCCTGGCCGCCACCCGCTTCAGGCCGATGAACAGATCCCGGTAGGCCCTGGCGGTAAAGGTGAAGCCGCAGTAGGGATCGGCCAGGTAAGCGTCCACGATGGCGGTATCCGTGGTGAGCCAGTCGAAATTGGTGCGGGGCGGAGCATACTTTTTGTTGTACCCCGCAAAGCTGATTGTTTGCAGCAGGCGGCTGGGCTTTTCGGCGCCGCCCAGGGCGCACTGGAGGTTGGCCAGCAAAGACCCCGCCGCCAGGGTGGCGGCGTCCATATGGTTGGGACCGGACAGCAGCACGCCGGCAAGGCCCTTTTCGTATTTCAGGCAATAGCCGCGCACCACAAAGCTGCCCATGCTGTGGCCCAGCAAAAAATAGGGGGTGCCCGGATATTTCGCCTCCAGGTCCCGGCGCAGGGCGTGGGTATCGTCGATGAGGGCGTCCCAGCCGTTTTCCCTGGCGAAGTGGCCCAGCGCCGCGGCATCGGGGCCGTGGCCCAGGTGGTTGTGGCCCGCCACGGCAAACCCGGCCTGGTTCAACCGCTTGGCCGTTTCGTCATACCGGTCGATGTGCTCGGCCATGCCGTGCACCACTTGCAGCAGGGCCTTGGGCGGCCCCTCCGGCAGCCATAGCCGCCGCCCGAGCCGTTCCCCTGTAACCGATAAAAAAGTATCGCGAATGGCTTCTCCCATGGGGATTCCTCCTTTGCACACCGACCTTGAGATTCGCATGCCGGGCCACGCCGGCGCGAAATGAACTTCCTAAAAAAGCATATTCCACATCCGGTCGGGTTTCTCCTTGCCGGAAGGCTTGCAGGCCCGCTGTACAAATGCTGCACTTTTCTCCCGGTTCTCTTGAAACGGCGAACATCCTCTCGTATACTGTGCAAGGAAGTCGCGCCGCGCGCTTGCGACCCCAAAGCCAAACAACATGGAGGCATCCGAATGAACGTAACGCAGAAAATTCTTTCCGCCCACCTGGTTTCGGGAACCTTGGAGCCCGGCGCGGAAATCGCCATCAAAATCGATCAGACCCTTACCCAGGATTCCACCGGTACCATGGCCTACCTGCAGTTTGAAGCCATGGGCATTCCCCGGGTGAAGACCGAGCGTTCCATGGCCTATATTGACCATAACACGCTGCAAACCGGGTTTGAAAACGCGGACGACCATGAATACATCACCACGGTGGCGAAAAAGCACGGCATATATTTAAGCAAGCCGGGCAACGGCATTTGCCATCAGGTGCAGCTGGAGCGCATCGGCGTGCCGGGCAAAACCCTGCTTGGCAGCGACAGCCACACCCCCACCGCGGGCGGCCTGGGCATGCTGGCCATTGGCGCGGGCGGCCTGGACGTGGCGGTGGCCATGGGGGGCGGCGCGTATTACGTAAGCTGCCCCTCCGTGGTAAACGTGCATCTGACGGGCAGGCTGCAAAAAGGCGTGGCCGCCAAGGACGTGATTTTGGAACTGCTGCGCCGGCTGACGGTAAAGGGCGGCGTGGGCAAGGTGATGGAATACACCGGCCAGGGCGTGATGACCCTCTCCATCCCCGAGCGGGCCACCATCGCCAACATGGGCGCGGAACTGGGCGCGACCACCAGCGTGTTCCCCAGTGATGAAATGACCCGGCAGTTCCTTCGCGCCCAGGGGCGGGAGAAGGACTACACGCCCCTTGCCGCCGACCCGGACGCGGCCTACGAGGAAACGGTCAAAATCGACCTAGGCACGCTTGCGCCCATGGTGGCCCTGCCCCACATGCCCGACAACGTGAAAACCGTGGCTGAGGCCGGGCCCGTGAAGGTGGACCAGGTGTGCATCGGCTCCTGCACCAACTCCAGCCTGCTGGACATGATGCGGGTGGCCGCCATTTTGCGGGGCAAAACCGTGCACCCCCAGGTATCGCTGGTCATTGCCCCGGGCAGCCGTCAGGTGCTGAGCATGCTCAGCCAAAACGGAGCCCTTCACGACATGATCGAAGCCGGGGCCCGCATTCTGGAAACCGCCTGCGGCCCCTGCATCGGCATGGGGCAGAGCCCCCGGACGGACGCGGTCAGCGTGCGTACCAACAACCGCAACTTTTTTGGCCGCAGCGGCACCAAAAGCGCCGGGGTGTACCTGGTCAGCTGCGAGACCGCCGCCGCCACGGCCCTCGCCGGAGTTTTGACCGATCCCCGCACGCTGGAAACCAGCCTGGAGGTGGCCATGCCGGACCGCTTCCTGGTGAACGACAACCTGATCCTGCCCCCGGCCCCGCCGGAAGGCGCGCCCCAGGTGCAGGTGGTGCGCGGCCCCAACATCCAGCCCTTTCCCAAGGCGGAGCCCCTCAGCGCCACCCTTCAAGGCAGTGTGCTGCTGAAAATGGAGGACAACATCACCACCGACCATATCATGCCCAGCGACAGTTCCCTGCTGCCCTTCCGAAGCAACATTCCCAAGCTCAGCGAGCATTGCCTGACCCCCGTGGACCCCGCCTTCCCCGCCCGGGCCAAGGCGGCGGGCGGCGGATGTCTGCTGGCCGGGCACAACTACGGCCAGGGCAGCAGCCGGGAACACGCCGCGCTGGTGCCCCTGTACCTGAAAGTGCGCGGGGTGCTGGCCAAGAGCTTTGCCCGCATCCACCGGGCCAACCTCATCAACAACGGCATTTTGCCCCTGACCTTTGAAAACGAGGCGGACTACGACCGCTTTCAGCAGGGCGACGAAATCGCCCTGGAAAACGCGCGGGAGCTGGTCGCCGCCGGCGCTGAAACCCTGCCCGTGAAAAACCTGACCCGGGGCTTTTCTGTCAACGCCGCCATGCCCCTTACCCCCCGCCAACGCAAGATGATCCTGGCGGGCGGGCTCATCAACATGATCGGCCAGGGGGAGGCGTAAGGGACGGGGGACGACGGGGAACGACGGGGGAGAGACGAAAGCGCAGGGGTTTCACCCCTGCACCCCACCAGGAGCATGCCCCTGGACCCTTTATAAGGGCCGCGCTGCGCGCGGTCCTAAAATATTTTCAAATGTGGTTTTCTTGGTGGGGGCTTGGGGGAGGGGTTGTTTT
>JAVBTE010000063.1:0-9144 GCA_031556335.1 Eubacteriales bacterium
GGGGCCTTGCCGGGGCTCCGCCCCTGCACCCCGCCAGGGCTGTCGCCCTGGACCCCTCTTTGGCCGCTAACGCGGCCAAAATGGAAAACAAAATGTACTAATATTTTTCCCACTGACCGCGTACAACGCGGTCAGTAAAGGGTTCAGGGCGAAGCCCTGAGCAGGGTTAGGGGCGGCAGCCCCTGAACGTCCTCCCAACTCCCCAATGCACTGACCGGCGCGCAGCGCGGTCGGCGAAGGGTTCAGGGCGAAGCCCTGAGCAGGGTTAGGGGCGGCAGCCCCTATCGTCCTCCCAACTCCCCAATGCGCTGGCGCAGGGAGGCCAGCATGCTTTGGTTTACTTTCAGCTTTTCTTTTTCCTGCTCCACCAGCGCGGCAGGGGCCTTGCCCATAAAGCCGGGATTGTTCAGCTTGCCTTCCGCCCGGGCGATTTCGCCTTCCAGGTTTGCGGCTTCCTTCTTCAGGCGTTCCGCCTCCTTGGCAAAATCCACCAGGTCGCCCAGGGGAATGCGAATTTCCCCGGCGGCGCACACGGCGCTGACGGTCTTTTCAGCGCTGACAAAATCCTTGTTTTTCAGGCTGACGTCGCTGGCCCCCGCCAGGCGTTGCAGGTAGGGCTCGGCCAGGGCCAGGGTGTCCTCCCAGCCGCTTTCGGGGATCAGGGTCACATGGGTCCGTTTCGAGGGCTGCACGTTCATTTCCGCCCGCAGGTTGCGAATGGCCCGGATCATCTCCATCAGGCCTTCCATTTGCTGCTCCTGCTTTTCAAAGGCAAAGGCGGGCTCCGGCGTGGGCCACTTTGCCACAATCAGCATGCCGTCTTTGCCCGGCAGGTGCTGGTACACTTCCTCCGTCAGGAAGGGCATGAAGGGATGCAGCAGCTTGAGCAGGCCTTCCAGCACATGCAAAAGCACGGCGCGCACATTGCGCTTTTGGGCCTCGTCCTCGCCCATGAGGCGGCCTTTGGACAGCTCAATGTACCAGTCGCAAAACTCGCTCCAGGCAAAATCGTAAATCTTTTGGGCCGCCATGCCGAAGTCCCCGCCCTCCATGTGGCCGCCGATCTCCTCCGCCGCCTTCTGGAACCGGGACAAAATCCACTCATCTGGCAGCAACAGTTCCGCGGGGGTGATGCTCTCCCGTTCCGCCGTATTCATCAGCACGAAGCGGGATGCGTTCCACACCTTGTTGGCAAAGTTTCGGGCGCTTTCCACCTTCTCGGTGGAAAAACGGGTGTCGTTGCCGGGGCTGACGCCCATGGCCAGGGAAAAGCGCAGGGCGTCCGCGCCGTATTGGTCGATCATCTCCAGGGGGTCCACGCCGTTGCCCAGGCTTTTGGACATCTTGCGGCCCTTTTCGTCCCGCACCAGGCCGTGGATCAGCACCGTGTCAAAGGGCGTTTCTCCCATCTGGTCGATGCCGCTGAAAATCATCCGGGCCACCCAGAAAAAGATGATGTCGTACCCCGTTACCAGCATGTTGGTGGGATAGAAATATTTCAAATCCTCGGTTTCGTTGGGCCAGCCCAGGGTGGAGAAGGGCCACAGGGCGGAAGAGAACCAGGTGTCCAGCACGTCCTCGTCCTGGCGCAGGTGGGCGCTTGCGCATTTGGGGCAGGCCTTGGGCTCGGTCTTTTGCACGATGGTTTCGCCGCAATCGTCGCAGTACCAGGCGGGAATGCGGTGGCCCCACCACAGTTGGCGGCTGATGCACCAGTCCCGGATGTTCTCCATCCAGTTGTAATAGGTTTTGGCGAAGCGCTCCGGCAGGAACCTGGTTTTGCCTTCCTTCGCCACCTGAATGGCCGGCTTGGCCAGGGGCGCCATCTTCACAAACCACTGGCGGCTGAGGGTGGGCTCGGCGGTGTTGTGGCAGCGGTAGCAGGTGCCCACATTATGGGAGTAATCCTCAATTTTGACCAGATAGCCCTTCTCTTCCAGCTCCTTCACCACGGCTTTGCGGCACTGGGGCTGGGTCATGCCCTCAAAGCGGCCCGCGTGCTCGTTCATCAGGCCCTCGTCCGTGGTCACCCGAAGCAGCTCCAGGCCGTGGCGCTGGGCCACCTCAAAGTCGTTGGGGTCATGGGCGGGGGTCATCTTCACGCAGCCGGTGCCAAACTCCCGATCCACATAGTGGTCGGCCACCACGGGAATCTCCTTGTTCACAATGGGCAAAATCACCTTTTTGCCCACCAGGGCGGCATAGCGCCCATCCTCCGGGTTCACGGCCACGCCGGTGTCCCCCAGCATGGTTTCGGGCCGGGTGGTGGCCACCACCACGCCCTCCCCCCCGTCGGCGGCGGGGTAGCGGATGTGCCACAAATGGCTGGCCTGCTCCTCATATTCCACTTCCGCGTCGGAAAGGGCGGTTTTGCACACCGGGCACCAGTTGATGATGCGGTCGCCCTGGTAAATGAGGCCCTTGTTGTACAGGTTCACGAAAAACTCGCGCACGGCCTGGTTGCAGCCTTCGTCCATGGTGAAGCGCTCCCGGCTCCAGTCGCAGCTGGCGCCCAGGCGGCGCTGCTGGCGGTTGATGCGTCCGCCGTATTCCTCTTTCCATTTCCAGGCGCGGGCAAGGAAGCCCTCCCGGCCAATGTCCTCTTTGGTGACCCCGTCTTTTTTCATTTGCTCCACGATCTTCACCTCCGTGGCGATGGAGGCGTGATCGGTGCCGGGCAACCACAGCGTAGGGTCGCCCTTCATGCGGTGGTAGCGGATGGGCGCGTCCTGCAACAGGCAGTCCATGGCGTGGCCCATGTGCAGCTGCCCCGTAATGTTGGGCGGGGGCATCACGATGGTGAAGGGCTTTTTCCCCTCCACCCGCCTTCCCACAAACGCGCCGGATTCCTCCCACATTTTGTATAGCTTATCCTCAATGGTTTGGGGGCTGTACGTCTTTTCCATCGCCGCGGTCGCATCCACTTTTTCAAGGCCCTTTTTTTGTTGTTCGCTCATGGGTTTTCCTCCGCCCCTTAGGGGATTTTTGTAACGGGCTTTTTATAACCCCGGTATCAAATGCAGCAAAATGACCACCGCCAGGGCCACCAGTAGGAGGCCCGCTATTCTCATAGGCATGATCCACGCCTCGCCCCTGTCCCTGAACAGCAGCCTGGACAGCTTCGCGGCCCGAACCATCAGCACGACGCCCGCCGCCAAAAGAATCAGCGCCGGTACGCTTAACGCATTCATCAGCCTTTCCCAAACGGTCATCATGGCACCTCCTCTCGCGGTATGTTTTGTTTGAAATCCGGCGAAACACAAAAGCCGCCCTGTCCCAAAGGACGGAACGGCTCCGTGGTACCACCTTTTTTCACGCCGGCCAAAGGCCGGACGCCTCTTTGCGCAATCACGGGCGCACCCGACGGAACTAGCGGCCAGGCCGAAAGGAACCCCTTCCGGCGGCCTTCATTCCATGCCCTCCCAGGCGACCTTCCGCGCCCCAAACTCCCAAACGGCATTTCAGCCAAGAGCCGTTCTCTCTGCGGGGCGGGCGCGTACTCCTCCTGTTCCCGGGGCGATAGCCGCAAGGCTGCCTGACGAAAAGAGCCAAGCCCTTGTCCTGTCAAACAGCCTTGCGATTCACGGAAAACTCAGGCGTTTTCCTTCTTTTCGGTCATGTCGATGACCTGCACGCCGTTATAATAACCGCAATGCTTGCACACACGATGGGACAACTTTTTCTGATGGCACTGCGGGCATTCCACGATGCCGGGCAGGCTCAGCTTCCAATTGGCGCGGCGGCTACGGCCACGGGCTTTGGAAACTTTTCCCTTGGGTACAGCCATTTCTACACCTCCTCATCCTTCTTAAGCAAGCTCTGCAATGCTTCAAAAGGACGCTGCGCAGGCGTTCCATCTTCGCACGAGCTCGGTGAGTGATCTTTTTGCCACGCCTGAAGCTCCTTACTGCCCTGGCAGCCTTCCTTGCACAGGAAGCGCATGGGCAGGTTCAGCATGACAAGCGTCAGCGTCATTTGGTCCAAAGGCACGGTCTTGCCCTCAAACCGGAAAGCCTCGTCCTCCGTTTCGTTGGCGTCCTTGCGGAACACCTCGGCAAACGCAACCCGGACGGGAACCTCCGCTTCCCTCAGGCACAGGGCGCAATGCCCCAGCGCTTTGGTTTGAAGCGAGCCTTTCAGGTGCACGCTTTGGTCAAGCACGCAATACGTGCCGGTAAGCGTTGCGTCCTCAAAGGTGATGGTTTCTCCGGCCACATCCTGGGGCGGAAGGGAACCCCGCGCGGAAAAAGGAAACTCGGTACCCGGCGTCAAAAAAGCCTTTGAAACGTCCAGTTCCATGGTTGCCTCCTTGGGCGCTGCCCCAAACATGACCAAGCCTTATTATACGTTTGACAAAATGGTTTGTCAACCATTTTTTGAGGCTTTTCGGTGTGTTTCCCCCACGGGAGCATTCCGTCAGTCGATCTCTTTGCCGCTGACAATGGCCAGGGTATCCCGGGCGATGACGATCTCCTCGTCGGTGGGGATCACGCAAACCTTCACCCGGCTGTCGTCCGTGGAAATGATGGTTTCCTTGCGGTTAACGGCGTTGCGCTGGTCGTCGATTTTCGCGCCCAGGTACTCGAACCCGTCGATGATCATCTTGCGCAGGTTGTTGTTGTTTTCGCCGATGCCGGCGGTGAACACGATCACGTCCACGCCGCCCATGGCCGCCGTGTACGCGCCGATGTACTTTTTGATGCTGTACGCCAGCAGTTCCCGGGCGGTGAGGGCGTCCTCGTTGCCCGCGTCGCACAGTTCCTCAATATCGCGGCTGTCGCTGGACTTGCCGCTCAGGCCCAGAAGGCCGCACTTTTTGTTGAGGATGTCGATCACTTCATCCACGGTTTTGTGGTCGCTGTTGGCAATAAACTGCACCACCGCCGGGTCCAGGCTGCCGGAGCGGGTGCCCATGATGACGCCTTCCAAAGGCGTCAGGCCCATGCTGGTATCCACGCACTTGCCGCCGTCCACCGCCGCCAGGCTGGAGCCGTTGCCCAGGTGGCAGGTGATGACCTTGGTCTTTTTGCGGTCCGCGCCCAGAAATTCGCAAACCCGTTTGGATACATACCGGTGGCTGGTGCCGTGGAAGCCGTAGCGGCGAATGTGCAGCCGGTCGTAATATTCCTTGGCCAGGCCGTACAGGTAGGCCTTCTTGGGCATGGTTTGGTGGAAGGCCGTGTCGAACACCGCCACGTTGGGGGTGCCGGGCATCACCTTTTCGCAGGCCTCAATGCCCATCAGGTTGGCGGGGTTGTGCAGGGGGCCCAGGGGAATGTTCGCCCGGACCGCGTCCTTCACTTCCTGGTTAATCAGCACGCTGGCGGTAAAGCGCTCGCCGCCGTGCAGCACCCGGTGGCCCACCGCGCCGATTTCATCCATGCTTTTCAGCGCGCCCTTTTCGCTGTCGGTCAACGCCTTGAGCATCAGCTGGATGCCGTCGGTATGGTCCTTCATGTGGGATTCCAGCTCGTACACCTTCTCGCCCACGCTCTGCTTGATTTTGCCGCCCTCAATGCCGATGCGCTCGCAGATGCCCTTGGCCAGAATTTTTTCCCCGTCCATATCGATCAGCTGATATTTCAGGGAAGAAGAACCCGCGTTGAGAATCAGAATTTTCATTTGTCTTGCTCCTTATGCTTGCGCCTTGACGGCGGTAATGGCAACCACGCTGACGATATCATCCACCGAGCAGCCACGGCTCAGGTCGTTGACGGGCTTGGCAAGGCCCTGCACGATGGGGCCGATGGCCTCGGCCCCCGCCAGCCGCTGCACCAGCTTGTAGCCGATGTTGCCCGCCTGCAGGTCCGGAAAAATCAACACATTGGCATGGCCCGCCACCGGGCTGCCCGGGCTTTTCAGCTGGCCAACGCTTTCCACCAGCGCGGCGTCCGCCTGCAGTTCGCCGTCCAGCTGCAAATCCGGCGCAAGGCTTTGGGCGATTTGGGTGGCTTCCTGCACCTTGGTGACCAGGTCGTCCTTGGCGCTGCCCTTAGTGGAGAAGGAAAGCATGGCCACCTTCGGGTCGATATCCATCAGGGCCTTGCCGGTGCCGGCGCTGGCAATGGCGATGGCTGCCAGTTCCTCGGCGGTGGGGTTGGGAATCACCGCGCAGTCGCCGAAGATCATCACGCCGTCCTGGCCGTATTCCTTCTTGTCCACTTCCATAATGAAGCAGCTGGACACCACCTTGATGCCCGGGGCTGTTTTGATAATTTGCAGCGCGGGGCGCAGCACGTTGCCCGTGGAATTGATGGCGCCGGCCACCATGCCGTCGGCGTCCCCCGCCTTTACCATCACCGCGCCATAATAGAGGGGGTTCCCTGTCACAAACTCCCGCGCCTGGTCCTCCGTCATGCCCTTTTCCTTGCGGAGCTCAAAAAGCAGCTGGATATACGCCTCGGTTTTTTCGCTGGCTTTGGGATCGATGATGCCCACGCCCTGAAGATTGGCGCCCGTTTCCTTTGCCACCTTTTCAATCTCCTGGACGTTTCCCAGCAGCGTCACCTTGGCGACGCCCTCGGCGACGATCTTCGCGCTGGCCTGAACGGTGCGGGGCTCCGTTCCTTCCGGCAGCACGATGTGCTTCACGCTCTGCTTGGCCTTTGCCTTGATTTTTTCAATGGCGGACATGGCGGTTTCCTCCCTCGTGTGATATACTGGTTCTGCTGTAAGCGTTCACAACCAATATATTATACACCCATTCCATACCAAAAGAAAGGGGAAAACGCAAAACGGCGTCTTTTTCTTCCGATTTTGCCGCCCTTTTGTAAGCGTGCTATGAAGCCCATCGTCGGGATCATTTGTGAATACGACCCGTTCCACCGGGGCCATGCCCGGCAGTTTGCGCTGATCCGGCAGCAATTGCCGGAAGCGGCCATCCTTTGCGTAATGAGCGGGCCCTTTACCCAGCGGGGCATGCCCGCTTTACACCCGCCCGCCTTCCGGGCCAGGGCCGCCCTGGCGGCGGGGGCGGACATTGTGCTGGAACTGCCCGCGCTGTTTGCTTTGCGGGAAGCCCAGCATTTTGCCCTGGGCGGGGTTTCCATTTTGCACCGGCTGGGCTTTGTGACCCATGTAAGCTTCGGCTGTGAAAGCGACGACCTTTCGTCGCTGCTTCAGGCCGCCCGCATGCTGGAACACCCCACGGAGGATTTTTTGCGGGCGCTCCGGGCCGCGCTGGACTCGGGCATTTCCTTTGCGGCGGCCCAGGGCGCGGCCTTGGGTCAGGCGCTTTTTCAGGGGAAGGAAGGGCCGAATGCAGGCCTCTTCGGCGCCCCCAACAACATCCTGGGGATCTCCTACCTCAGGGCGCTGCTTCGCCTGCATTCCCCCCTTCAGCCCCTGCCCGTTCTGCGGGAGGGCAGCTACCACGAAAAAAGCCTGGAGGCCGCCGGCTATCCCTCCGCCACGGCGGTGCGTGCCGCGCTTTTAAGCGGCGACTTTTCCAAGGCCGAAGCCGCCTGCGGCTACTCCTTTCCCCCCTCTCCCCTGTGCAGGCCCGAGGCGCTGGACGCCCCGCTTTTATATGCCCTTCGCGGGCAAACCGCCCCGCAGCTGGCCCTTTTGCCGGACTGCACAGAGGGCCTGGAAAACCGCCTGTTCGCGGCATGCCGGCAGGCCACAACCCGGACGGAGCTTTTGGAGCGGCTGAAAACCAGGCGGTATACCCACACCCGGCTGAACCGGCTTTGCGCCCACGCGCTTTTGGGCGTCACCGCCGGCCTGCAAGCGGAAGCCCTGGAGCCGGGGTACGTGCGCCTGCTGGGGTTTCGTAGGGAAAGCGAAACGCTTTTGCCCCTGCTGAAAAAAAGCCGCGTTCCCGTTATTGCCAAGGCGGCCCATGGCCCCATGGAGGACGCCGCCTACCGGCTGGACCTGCGGGCCTACGACCTGTGGGCCCTGGGGGCCGAAATCCCGGCGGGCCTGATGATGACCCAGCCGATGCAGATTGTATAACGAAAAACCGAGGCCGGAGAGCATTCTCCGGCCTCGGTTCAGCCTGTTCAAAAAAATCATGCAAAGGGGGATTTTCCCGGGATGGCGGCGGACGCTTACGGAAGTTTCAGCAGGCTGACGGGATAGACCGCCTCAAACTCACGAATGGCGGCCCGGCTTTCCGCTGCCGTCACCTGGCCCTTTTCGTACCCCAGCCGGGCGTTCAGGGCCTTCATATAGGCTTCCACCTCCGCCCGGAAGCCCGCCGCCGCCTTTTGCGTTTCTTCTTGCTGGGCCGTCAGCTTGGCCTGGGCTTCCGCCAAGGCCTTCTGGCTTTCTTCCTGCGCCGCCGTCAGCTTGGCCTGGGCTTCTTCCAAGGCCTTTTTTCCGGCCTCGTTTTCGGCGGTGAGGGCGGCCATGCCGGTTTCCATTTCCCCAAGCCGCGCCTCCAGCCCTTCCGCCCCCGCCAGGGCAGCCTCGGTGCTTTCCAGGGTCTGTTGGCTTGCCGTGGCAGCCTCCGTCAGTTCCTGAACCTTGGCCTGGGCCTCATCCCGGTCCTTTTCCGCCTGGGCCAGCTGTTCCCCGGCGGTTTGCAGTAGCGCGTCCTTTTCGGCCAAGGCTGTCTCGTGGTCGGTCTGCGCTTTTTTCAGCGCCGCCTGGGCCGCTTGGCCATCCTTCATTTGCTGGGCCAGGGCCGCGCTGGATTCCTCCGCCGCGCCCTGCAACGACTCCACCGTGGCCTGGAGATTCGTATTGTTTTCCTGAACCCCGGCCAATTCCGTCTTTTGCTTTTCCAGCACGGCGGTCAGCCCGCCGATTTCCGTGGTTTGCAAGTCGTACTGTTCCTGCAATTGGGTCAGCTTTGTCCTCAGTTCATTCACCTGCGTGGCTTTCGTCGCCAGTTGCTGGGATTGTTGCATGCTGCCCGCCACAATGAAGCCCGATACCGCCAGCAGCGCAATCATCACCACCGCCATAATGGTAAGCGCCTGTTTCACACTTGTCCCCCCGTCATTCTCATTTGCTCACATACAGACATACAGAAAGACGCACACGTCCTATGCCATAGCATATGCCGCGCGCGTTTTGGATATACCTGAAATTGGTGAGGAATTTAGGGCACCAGAGGCATCTCGTCCTTGGAGAGCGGCTCTGGGTCGGGCAGGGGCGGCAGCTCCCGGATGTCCGAGATGCCGAAATGTTCCA
>JAVBTE010000035.1:0-4672 GCA_031556335.1 Eubacteriales bacterium
AGGCGGAAGCAAGCTTTGTGGTGGTGCCGCTGAAAGAGGAAGGCGCGGCGGACGAGAAGGAAGCGGAAAAGGAAGCGGCGAAGGAGCCCCCTGAAACGCCCGCCCCAATGGCCCCCACGGGCGAAAGCCTGGAAAGCCAACTGAAACAATTGGACCCTGTGGTCATTCCCGCCCGGCAGTTGTACCCCTCCCTTCGGGAAATGCCTGCCCCGCCCATGAACGCAAGGCCAATGCCGCCCCCGGCGCTGCCGGGAAGGGAAGCGGCCCAAATGGCCGGTTGGGAAGCCCCAGCCCGGGTGGTTTCACAGGCAACGCCAAAGCCAGTGGCAACGCCGCCGGAGGCCCAGCCGGAACCCGAGCAGGAAACGCTTTTCAAATCGCCGGATGCTTCGGATTCAGCGAGGGCTTTCAGCCAAGAAACGCCGGCTTTCCGGCGGATTGGCGTGGCCTTTCAAACCTACTGGCTGTTTGAGGCCGGGGAACGGCTTTTGTGGGTGGACCAGCATGCCGCCCATGAGCGCATTTTGTATGATAAGCTTTGGAAACAGTATGAGGGGGAGCACATCTCCCAGCGGCTTTTAACGCCCCAGCTGGTGCGTGTAACGGCCCAGGAATGCGCCCTGGCCGAGGAGCTTGCGCCCCTTTTGGAGGAGGCAGGCTTTGAGGTGCGGCCCTTTGACGAGACGGCTGTTTCGGTGCACGCCATTCCCACCATTTTTGGAAGGAACGAAAACCCCAAGGAGCTGCTGACCGAAGCCCTGGACCAGTGGCAGGCCGGGCGGGGCCAAAGCACCCGGGAACGCATGCGCAAGCAGGTGATACAAATGGCCTGCAAAAAGGCCATCAAAGCGGGGGATAAGCTGTCGGAGGCGGAGCTTGACCATCTGCTTTCCCAAATGCTGGAAAGCGGCGTGCCGCCCACCTGCCCCCATGGCAGGCCCATCGTGGTGGAAGTAACGCAGCGGGATATGGAAAAGCGTTTCAAAAGGATACAGTGATGAGCGATATCGCAAGCAAAATCCCCGTGGTGGGGGTGGTGGGGCCCACTGCCTCCGGAAAATCGGCGCTGGGGCTGGAGGTGGCCAAGGCCCTGAACGGAGAAATCGTCTGCATGGATTCCATGCAGATTTATCAGGGCATGGACATTGGCACCGCCAAGCCCACCAAGGCAGAGCAGGCCATGGTTCCCCACCACATGCTGGACATTGTGGCCCCAACCCGGGCCTTTACCGTGTCGGACTACGCCGCCCTGGCGGACGAGGCATTGCGGGATGTTTGGGCCCGGGGCAAGACTCCGGTTTTGGTGGGGGGCACCGGGCTGTATTTGAAGGCCCTCAAAAGCGGCCTGACCCTGGGCGTGACCAAGGGGGACGAAAACCTTCGGGCGGAGCTCCACGAAATTGCCGACGCGCCCGGCGGCAAGGAACGTCTCCATGGTATGCTGAAAGAGGTGGACGCCGCCTCCGCCGCCAAATTCCACGCAAACGATGTGCGCCGGGTGGTGCGCGCGCTGGAGGTGTTTCGGCTGACAGGAACGCCGTTCAGCAGCCAGGAAGAGCGGGAAATCACAGGGCCGGAAGGGCCTTTTGCCTTTTGCTTGCTGGGCATGGTGATGGAGCGGGAGCGCCTGTATGAGCGGGTGAACCTCCGGGTGGAAAACATGATGGCGGCGGGCCTGCCCCGGGAGGTGGAGGCTCTGCTGGCGGCGGGTGTGCCCAAAGACGCCCAGGCCATGCAGGGCATTGGCTACAAGGAGCTGATTCCCATGCTGGAAGGCCGCATGCCAAGGGGCGACGCGGTGTATTGGATGAAGCAGAACACCCGCCACTATGCCAAGCGGCAGTGGACCTGGTTCCGGGGGGAAAAGCAAATTCAGTGGCTGGACGCGCTGGACCCCGCAGCCACGTCCATGGGCCTGGAACTGGCGGGCCGATTTTTGCGGGAACAAAGCAAAGCCTAAGAAAGCGGGCGACAGAGAGATGGACATCAAAGCCCTGGTGGCAGCGGCGGAAAAGCGCTGCGCGGCCGCCTTTGAACGAACCGAACAAATTGCGCTTTTGAATACGGAGCGAGTGCTGGACGCGTTTTCCGCCCATCAGGTGGCGGCGCGGCACTTTGCGCCCACCACGGGCTACGGCTATGACGACGTAGGCCGGGACACCCTGGAGAGCATTTTTGCCTCGCTGTTCGGGGCCGAAGCCGCCATCGTCAGGCCCCAGATCGCTTCGGGCACCCATGCGCTTTCCCTGTGCCTGTTTGGGCTTTTGCGGCCCGGCGACCGGCTGCTGGCCGTAACCGGCAAGCCCTACGATACTTTGGACGGGGTGATCGGCATTGCCGAATGCGCCCCCGGCTCCCTGCGGGAAATGGGCGTTTCTTATGGCCAGGTGGACTTGGACGGAGAGGGGCGGATCGATTTGCCCGCGGTGCGGGCCCAGCTGCAAAGCCACCCAGAGACCCGGGTGGTATCGGTGCAACGCAGCCGGGGGTATGCCAGCCGTCGTTCGCTTTTGCCGGAGGAGCTTTCGCCCCTGTCGCGGATGCTGAAAGCCGAGTTTCCCACGGTTTTGCTGATGGTGGACAACTGCTACGGCGAATTTGTGCGGGAAACCGAGCCCACCCACTTCGGGGCGGACCTGTGCGTGGGCAGCCTCATCAAAAACCCCGGTGGCGGGCTTGCGCCCACCGGCGGCTACATCGTGGGGCCGAAAGAATGCGTCGAGCGCATCAGCTACCGCCTTACCGCGCCGGGCATTGGCCTGGAGGTAGGCAGCTACGCGGCCAGCTATCAGCCTTTTTACCAGGGGCTGTTCCTTGCCCCCCATGTGGTGGCCCAGGCGGTGAAAACCGCCATTTTGGCCGCCGCCGTGCTGGAAAGCCTGGGCATGGAAACCACCCCGGGCCCGGAGGAGGAGCGGTCGGACATCATCCAGGCCCTTACCCTGGGCGCCCCGGAGCGTTTGATTGCCTTTTGCCAGGGTATCCAGGCCGCGTCGCCCGTGGACAGCATGGCTCTGCCCGAGCCTTGGGATATGCCGGGCTACCAGCACCCGGTGATTATGGCGGCGGGCACCTTTGTGTCTGGCGCTTCCATCGAATTGAGCGCGGACGCGCCCATGCGGCCGCCCTACACGGCCTATTTGCAGGGTGGACTGACCTATTCCCACGGCAAGCTGGCCCTTTGCCGCGCCCTTCAGGCCATGGCAAAAAGCGGCCGCCTTTGATCGTTCCTGCGCATTCATTCCTCCTTTGGGCCGTGCATACACTGCCACAAAGGAGGGATTTTTTTGCCTACGGAACAGCAGACGCAAGTGCGCCATATGCGCGTGAAAACGGGGATCGAGCCAATGGAAACGGCCCGGCCCCAGGACCCTGCCAAAGACAGACCCGCAAAAGGGAACCCGAAGGCCCGGAAGGAAGCAAGGCAGGCAAGCGCCAAACCGGCGAAGCCGGAACCCGCCGCCGGTTCCACGGCGGTGCTGACCAAAATAGAGAAGCCCGCCTTTGGCATGGGCCGCTTTTTGGCCGTTGACAGGTTGCTCAGAAACATCGCGGTGGTGGGCGCGCTGCTGTTGGTGGTGGTGGCCGTGCGAAACACCGGCACAACCCCAACCCAAAGCGTGTTTGCCGCGCTGCAGTCCAACGTGAACGTGGAATGGGACGAAAGCCTTGGCAAGCTGAGTTTTGTGTCCAACCTGATCCCCTCCAGCGTGCAGGCCGTTTGGAACGAGCAGGATACGGCGTCCGTGCTGGCCCCGTCCAGTGGCGAGGTGGTCCATGCCTGGAGCGAAGCGGAACCCTACCTGGAGTTGAAAAGCGGCGTGGCTGACGTGCGGGCTGCGGCCAACGGCGAGATCATGTCCATCGCCCATGGGCTGGACGAGGAACTGATTGTGCGCCTCCGGCACGACGACAACACCGAAACGCTCTACGGCAATTTGGCCGCCTGTTACATGGACGTGGGGGATTACGTTTTCGCCGGGGACATCATCGCCACGGTGCTAAACGGCAAGCCCCTGGCCTTTGAGCTGCGCAAGGACGGGCGCTCCATCGACCCGAAAGGAAAGCTGAAAAGCTTGCACGATTAAGTGAACATCATTCAAACCCAATCCTTCACCCTTCGGGTGCATTGGGCGGGCGTGCTGCTTTTGGGGCTGGCGGTGGTGACGGGGCAGGCCCCCATGGTGCTGGCCGCGCTGGTTGCGCTGCTTTTGCACGAGGGCTTCCACGTGATTGCCGGTTTGCTGCTGGGGGAACGCATTTCCCGCATTGAACTGACCCCTTTCGGGGGCGTGGCGGATGTGGAAAGCTTTCAAAGCCTGCCTGCGGCTTCCCAGGTGTGCATTGCCCTTTCGGGAACGGTGGGCAGCTTTCTTTTGTGGGCGGCGGTGGGGCGGCTTTCCGGCCCGCCTTTGTGGCTGTTGGACCTTGGCCGGTTCAGCCTGATGCTGGGCGGGTTCAACCTGCTGCCCATTTTGCCCCTGGACGGGGCCAGGGCCCTTGGGGCCCTGGCGGACCGTTTCTCCTTCGGGCAGGCGGTGCGCAAAGGAATGCTGGGGCTGGCGTTTTGCCTCAGCTTTTTGATGACGGTGGCGGCGGCCTACGGCGCGGCCAAAGGGCACGTCAACCTGACGCTGATGTTTGCCGCACCCTATTTAAGCTATGCGGCCCG
>JAVBTE010000157.1:0-28312 GCA_031556335.1 Eubacteriales bacterium
AGGGCCAGCAACACAACGACCAGGGCGGCCAAAAGGCCGACAGAAAGTTTCTTTTTCATGAGGACCTCCTCTTTTCGTGTCAAGCGGGAAAGGAGGGCGTCATGACGGGTTTCAAAGCCGGCGGGAAGAGGCGGTTGCTCCGCCCGCAGGCGGCGTTCCAGTTCCGTCATTGCGTATCCCTCCTTTGGGGCGGCGTTTCCCCGGGCCGCTTTTCGGGCCCGGCATCCGGGGCGAAGGCCTCCGCCCCGGATTGCATCAGTTGGCGAAGCATGGCCTGGGCGCGGCTCAGCCGGGAGGAAACCGTGCCCTTGGGAAGCCGCAAGGCCGCCGCGATGTCATCCAAACGCATTTCCTCGCCGTAGCGCAGTTGCAGCACCGTGCGCATGTGCGGGGGAAGCTGCTGGGTATACATCCACAGGGGCGTGTTTTCCGGGGCGGACTGGAGCTCCAGCAGGGCTTCCGTGTCCGCCGCCACCTCCCGCTTGCGCTTGCGCAAAATGCCGTGGCAGGCGTTGACGGTAACCCGCAGCAGGTAGGCCTTCACGGCGTCCCAATTCCGGATGCGCTGGGCGGCGCGGTAGGCGTTTACAGTGGCGGCGGATACCGCGTCCTCCGCGTCGGCGGCGGAGCGCAGCATGGCGAAAGCCACGCGGTACATGGCTTCGCGATGGGCTTTGAGCGCCTCCACAAACCGTGCGTCCAGGCTTTGCTTTGCGTCCACATCATCACTTCACTCTCGGGGGTCATATCGCGATACACTGTAAAGAGTCCCGCAAGAAGGAAAAGTCTCCCTGCAAATACAAAAAATGAAAAAATCCAGCAAAAGCGCGGGTATGTTTTGCTTCCCCATTCCCCCGGAGAAAACCTGCGCAAGCGATCGACAAAATGGGCGCACAGGAGTACAATAGCAGATAGCCGGGGCGCCAAGGATGGGGCTACGGGAAAGGGATGACGGGTATGCCACAGGCGATTGCGGAAACGGTTTTTGATGTGCTCTATTTGGTGGGAGTCATTACGGTGGGCGCGGTTTTGTTTCGCAAGGGAAAAAATTTGCCGCTGGTGAGGAGCTTCGGGCTGATGGCCATTGTGCTGGGGTCCGGGGACGCGTTCCATTTGGCGCCCCGGGTATACGCCCTGTGGACCACGGGTGTGGAGGCCAACGCGGCTGCCCTGGGCATTGGCAAGCTGGTCACATCCATCACCATGACGGTCTTTTATTTGATGCTTTATGGCATTTGGCGGCAGCGCTATCATGTGGAAGGGCGCAAGGGCCTGACCATCACCATGTGGGTGCTGACGCTGGTTCGGATCGGGCTGTGCCTGCTGCCCCAAAACCAGTGGCTCAGCAGCAACCCGCCGCTGATGTACGGCATCTTGCGCAACATTCCCTTTGCGGTGATGGGCGTTTTGATGATCGTGCTGTTCGCGGTGGAAGCCAAGGCGGCGAAAGACAAGGTGTTCCGCTTTATGCCGCTGGCCATTGCGCTGTCCTTCGCGTTTTACATTCCCGTGGTGCTGTGGGCGGACGTGGCGCCTGCCGTCGGCATGCTGATGATTCCCAAAACCCTGGCCTATTGCTGGATCGTGGCGATGGGGTGGCGGCTTTTGCGGGAGCAGGAAGCGCTGAGAGGGTAATGCGAAGAGCGCGGCGGCTTTCATAGCCCCTTTTGACAGCGACCAAAGCCGGCCTTTCCTGTTTTCGGAAAGGCCGGCCTTCGCGTTTTTTGGGATTCCCCTGGAAATGAGATGAAATTTTGTCGAATTTTATGGTATACTGAGTGAATGATCATTGCTGATTGAAAATCATCCTGTCTTATTTTTTTGGTTGGAGGAGAATCCATGAGCCCACAGGAAGCGCCCCGTGTTTTTGAAAAGTTTTTGCGCCAGATGGACGAATCGGTATACGCGACCGATTTTGAAACGGACGAATTGCTTTTCATCAACGACCGCACCAAAAAAATCTTTGGGCTGACGGAGGACCACCTTGGGGAACCTTGCTGGCGCGCGCTGATGGGCCGGGAAGGGCGGTGCCCCGCTTGCCCCAAGGAGAAGCTTGGGGCCCGGCCCGGCGAGGTGGTTGAGTGGGAAAGCCGGATCGAAGGGGCGGATTTGTACGCGCGCAATTTGGGCCAGACCCTTTTGTGGGACAACGGCCGCCTGGCGTATGTGCAGCAATCCGTGGATATCACCGGCATGAAAAAAGCGGAGGAGTCGGCCCGCCAGCGCTTGCGCCAGCAAGAGCTGATGACGGAGCTGTCCGCCCGCTTTATGGCCCACGGGAACATTGACGCCTTTGTGGGCGAGGCGCTGGTGAAGATTGGCGAACTGATGGGCTACGACCGGGTGCTGCTGGCCGCGCTGGACGAAGAGAAGCAGGTGCTTCGCCCCGTTCATGATATTTTTGCCCAAGCCATTCAACTGTGCGAAAACTGCACCATCGCCTCCATCATGAAGCCCGGCAATTTGCTGTATGACCGGTTCTTTGTGGGGAAGCAGTCTCATTTTGTGGTGCGGGGGGCGGAGTGCGACCCGTTTGAGTGCAACCGCATCGCGCGAATCCAAACCTCCATGCTGTTTCAGGTTCAGTGCGAAGGCCAGTTTTTTGGCGTGCTGAAATTTGACATGATGGATGAAAACCACCCCTGGAGCGAGAGCGACCAGTACATGGGCAGCCTGGCCGCCAGCCTGCTGGCCGGGGTGCTGAACCAGGAACGGCTTCGGGCCCGGCTGGACCGGACCAGCGAGGTGGTGGAACGCACTTCGCAGATCGTTGGCTATTTTCAAAAGGACGGAAAGTTCAGCTACTTTAACCCCGCCCTTTGCCAGCTGTCCGGCTATACCGCCAGGGAGCTGGAGGCGGGCGGGCTTGCATTGCTTTTTGACCCGGACACCTTGAGCCGCATGCGGGAGGAATGCATTCCGGCGGTGGAGCGGGGAGAAAAGCTGCACCGGCAGCTTGCGATGATCTGCAAGGACGGCGGCACGCTGTGGCTGGAATTTTCTATGTTCTCGGTGGAGAACGGCTTTGGCGTGATTGCCTCGGACATCACCCAGGACCTGCGGGTGACGGAGGAATTAAAAACCGCCCAGGAACGGCTGGATGTGGCGCTGGAGGCCTCCCGGGCGGGAACCTGGGAAGCTTCCATCGCGGATCAGCTGATCTTTTTCGACGAGGCGTTTGCCAAGCTCATGCGCATCGGGCGACCGTCCCCCATGCCCCTTTCGGAGATGGGCCGGCACATCGCCCGGTTTGTGGAGCCCGGAACCTTTGACGACACGCTGGAATACGGGGCCATCAGGGCGGACGGCTCCCGCAACGGGCTGTTTGCCAAAGCAAAATACCAGTTTGACGGGGCCCGGGAAACGTTCATCGCCAATACCTACCGGTTTGTAGACGATCCAAATGGCAAGCTGGAACGGGTCATTGGCCTGAGCATTGACGTGACCGAAATGACCCGGGCGGAATTGGCGCTGGAGCGGAGGCTTCGCCAGCAGGAACTGATGAGCGAGATCTCCCAGCAGCTGGTGAAAACAGAGGACGCCGCCCGCACCGTGAAAGAGGCCCTGGAGGCCGTTACCCGCTTTTTGGGCGGCAACTCCGGCTATATCTATGCCTACAATGCCGGGGAGGACGTGTACGAGCTGGCCCATAACTGGGCGGAGGCGGGGCTTTCCGTGGACAGCAGCCAGGCCAGGCGTTTCAGCCGGGCCTCCGCCACGGGCACCTACATGGGCGGAGATTTGCAGGCCCAAACCTCCGAAAACGTTGAGATTCCCGTTCGCCTGGGAGCGGACGGCACGGTGCAGTCCATGCGCGCGTCTCTGGTGAGCGTGCCGCTGATGGTGGACGGCCAGGCCTGGGGCTTTGTGGGGGTGGCCAGCCTGGGCAAACCCCACGTCTGGACCCAAAGCGACCAGGACTTGCTGGCGCTGTTTTCAGGGCTGCTCAGCGCGGTCATCGGCCGGGAGCTGGCGGAAAGCCAGCGGGACATGAGCGAGAAAACCCTGCAAACCGTCATCAACGGGCTGCATCAGTCCGTGTTTTGGAAGGACGGGGCCACCGGCGTATTTGAGGGCTGCAATGACGCGTTTTTGGCCATGATCCGCAAACCCAAGGAAGAAGTGGTGGGCTACCGGGAGGACGAGGTATCGCCCCCGGCGGTGGCGAACCGCTTCATTGAAACGGACCGGCAGGCCATGGAGCAGACCGAGCCGCTCAGCTATATGTACGAGGATCTGTTGCCCTCGGGCAAAATCAGCATTACCAAAACCGTGAAAACAGTGGTGCGGGATGAGCAGGGCAACCCCATTCGCCTGATTGGCAACGTGGAGGACGTGACCGAAAGCCACCTGATGGAGATGAAGATTCAGGAGGCGCTCAGCCAGCTGGAAACCGTGATCCGCAATTACAACGGCGCCATCCTCAGCATTGGGGAGGACCGGGTGATTCGGCTGTTTGGGGGAACGCCGCTGTTTGAGGATATTTCCAGGGACGAGGCCAAGGGCCGCAGCATCTATGAGGTATATCAAAATCATCCGGACGTGGTCCGGGTGATTGAAAAGGCGCTGGAGGAAGGGCCGCAGACCGCTGTGTTTGAGTCTGGCGGCAGGGTGGGGCAATGCCGGGTGACCCCCATGCTGGATGAAAACGGCGCGAAAAACGGCGTGCTGTTTGTGAACCAGGACATTACCGAGCAGTACCGGCTGCAAAAGCAGCTGGAAGAAGCCATTGTGACCGCCGAAGAGGCCAGCCGGGCCAAAAGCGACTTTCTCTCCCGCATGAGCCATGAGATCCGGACCCCCATGAACGCGATCATCGGCATGACCCGCATCGGCATGGGCTCCGGCGACCCGGGCCGAAAGCAATACTGCCTGGAGAAGATCGACGTGGCGTCCGCCAACCTGCTGGAATTGATCAACCAGATCCTGGACATGTCCAAAATTGAGGCCAACAAGCTGGAGCTGGTGTCGGCGGACTTTGACTTTGAAAAGCTGCTGAGCGATATCTGCACGGTGATCGGCGTTCGGGTGGGGGAAAAGTCGCAGGACCTGACGGTGGAGTTTGAAAACGATTTTTCTTCCTGGTTTGTGGGGGACGAGGTGCGCATTTCCCAGGTGGTGACCAACCTGTTAAGCAACGCGGTGAAGTTTACCCCCGAAGGCGGGGTTATCGCGGTGAAAACCAAGCTGATGGAAAGGGACGAGGAAAGCTCCGTTCTGAGGGTTTCTGTGACGGATACGGGCATCGGGGTAACGCCGGAGCAGGAGGAGCGGATTTTTAACTCCTTTGAGCAGGCCGACGGCGGCACTTCCCGCAAATACGGCGGAACCGGGTTGGGCCTGGCCATTTGCAAAAAGCTGGTCAACATGATGGGCGGGGACATTTGGGTGGAGAGCGAGTATGGCAAAGGCTCTTCCTTCGTGTTTACGCTGCGCCTGAAAAACAGCCCCCACAAGGGGGAAAAGAACCGGCTGTCCGCCGAGGTGGACAAAAGCGCCCTGCGGGTGTTGGTGATTGACGACGCCCAGGAGGTGCGGGAATATTTCCAGCATATTTTAGGCGGCTTTGGCATTGCCTGCGACCTGGCGGAGAACGGCTATCAGGCGGTGACCCTGGCCCGGCAAAGCGCAGGCCGGGGAGCGGCCTACAACGTGATTTTTGTGGACTGGAAGATGCCCGGCATGGACGGCATGGAAACCGCCCGGCGGGTGAAAGAGGAAATCGGCGGCGATCCGCTGGTGATTATGGTGTCCTCGGTGGAATGGGCCATGATCCAGGAGGAGGCGCGGCAGATTGGCATTACCCGCTTTGTGGCCAAGCCGCTGTTTCCCTCGGCCATCTTTAACGCCATCAACGACCTGATGCGCGTGGAGAAGGCGGAGGCGGTTTCTTTTGGCGAACAACTGGGGGATTTGAGCGGCAAAACCATCCTTCTGGCGGAGGATGTGGAGATCAACCGGGAAATTGTGCTGTCGCTGTTGGACGGCACGGGGGTTTCCGTGGATACGGCGGAAAACGGCCTGGAGGCCCTGCGGCAGTTCCGGGACAACCCGGACCGGTATGACCTGATCTTTATGGACGTGCAGATGCCGGAAATGGACGGCCTGGAAACCACCGCCCGCATCCGTGCGCTGGACCTGCCCCGGGCCAAAGCCGTGCCCATCATCGCCATGACGGCCAACGTGTTTAAAGAGGATGTGGACAAATGCCTGGCGGCAGGCATGAACGACCATATCTCCAAACCCATTGACCTGCAAGAACTGCGGCAGAAAATGGACAAATACATTCAAAAATGGTAAAATCATCCAAAAGGATTTCACGTTTCCGAGGGAGTCATCATGCAGGCATGCTACACGATCAACATAGCCGTTGAGCTGTATGGGGCATTGAGCCTTCTGATTATTTTCGTCGGTTTGCTGCTGGACGAGCGGCGGGGCGAGCCGCTGCAAAGGCGGCTGCTTCGGCTTGTTTTTTGCGATGTGATGGTGCTGCTCAGCGACGCGGCCTCGTTTTTGCTGGACGGGTTCCCTGCGCCCTGGGCCGGGCTGGCCGTGCGTGCGGCGAATTTTTTGGTGTACAGCCTTAGCTTTTTGCTGCTTTTGTTTTTTTCCGACTATTTGATGGTCCTGATCGCGGAAAAGGCGCGGATTGGCAAAACCCTGTGCCGCGTGGTGGGCGGCATTTGCCTGCTGGGCATTTTGCTTTCGGTGGTTTCCCAATGGAACGATATGCTGTTTACCGTAGACGAAAACCATGTGTATCACAGGCAAAGCCTGTTTTGGATGACGCAGACCCTGGGCATCCTCTGCATGGCCATCCATCTGGGGGTGGTGCTGGCCTACCGCCGGGTGATGAACCGGCGGGAGTTTTGCATTTTGCTGATCTATCAGCTGCTGCCCATTTGCGGCCTGGCCTTGCAGATTTTTGTGGAAGGGCCCTCCTTTTTGAATGCGTTTACAGCCCTGTCCATTTCCATTCTCAGTTCGGGCATCCAGGTGGAACAGAGCCGGCAGCTGGAGCTAAAGGAAAAAGAGGTGACCGAAAACCGCATCGCCATCATGCTTTCGCAAATTCAGCCGCATTTTTTGTATAACTCCCTGGTGGCCATCAGGCAGTTGTGCGATATCGACCCCGAGCAGGCCAAGCAGGCGGTGGTGGAGTTTTCGGGGTTTTTGAGGGGGAATATGGATTCCCTCACCCACAAGGAGCCCATTCCCTTTCGGCAGGAGATGGACCACCTGAAAAACTACCTGGCCCTGGAAAACAAGCGCTTTGGGAACCGCCTGAAGGTGGAGTACGATTTGGACGCCCAGGACTTTGCGCTGCCGGCGCTGACCTTGCAGCCCATTGTGGAAAACGCGGTGCACTACGGAATCACCAAAAAGGAACAGGGCGGCACCGTGGTCATCCATACCCGGCGGTGCGCACAGGGGGTGCGCATTGTTGTCAAGGACGACGGCGTGGGCTTTGATACCGCACGGTTGCCCCAGGACGGACGGACGCACATTGGCATCGAAAACGTGCGAAGCCGCCTGTGGGCCCTATGCGGCGGCACAGTGGAGGTGCAAAGCGAGGTGGGGGTGGGAACGGTGGTGACCATGACCATCCCGCTGAAAGGGGCGGAAGCATGAGGATTTTGGCCGTGGATGACGAAAGCCTCGCCTTGCGGGACTTGGAGCAGGGCATTCGGCAGGCCGCCCCGGGATGCGAGCTTTTCTGTTTTTCCTCTCCCTGGGAGGCGCTGCGCCATGCCCAGGAGCACCCGGTGGACGTGGCGTTTTTGGACATTGAAATGGCGGGGATGGATGGGCTGGCCCTGGCGGAGAGGCTTGCGGAGCGCCATGCCAGGCTGAATGTGATTTTTGTGACGGGCTATGCGGGGTACGGAAAGGACGCTTTTGGCCTTCACGCCTCGGGCTATGTGCTCAAGCCCGTTCAACCAAGGGACATTGGGGAAGAATTGCGGCATTTGCGCTATGAAGTGGCGGATAGGCCCGGGGCGCTTTTGCGGGCCCAGTGCTTTGGGAATTTTGAGGTGTTCGCAAACGGGGAACCCTTGCGCTTTGTGCGCAAAAAAACCAAGGAGCTGCTGGCCTATTTGATCAGCCGCCGGGGCGCCCAGTGCGACAACAAGGAGCTTGCGGCCGTGCTGTGGGAAGACCGGTTGGACTCGGACAAGCTGCAAAGCAATTTTCGCAATCTGGTTTGCGATTTGACCCGGGTGCTGCAATCGGCCCAAGCCGAGGCCGTGCTGCAAAAGGGCCGGGGAAGCCTGGCCGTGGCGGCGGACCGGCTGGAGTGCGATTTTTACAAGCTGCTGGAGGGAACCCCCCGGGCCCTGAGCCAATACACCGGGGAGTTTATGGCCCAATACAGCTGGGCGGAAGGGATTGCCGGGCAGCTGGAGGGCATGCGGCAAAGAGCGCTGAGAGAGGCGACCGAAGCCGGCAGACGGCGGGCATACGTAGAGCCGAGGGCCTTTTGACGAACAAAAGAAAAACAAAGCGCTGGCACAAGGCCGCAAGGCGGGGAGACGGCGCGTTGCTGCTGTTTTTGCATTGGAGAAGGGAAAAAGGAACGTTTCGCCAACGGTTACGTTGAAATTATAAAAAACACATAACAAAGTAATAAAACGTGTTTATTGTGTGGAAAGAGTTTGATGAAAATTCTGGATGATTTTTTTGACTTTTCATGTTAGAATGTGTAACAAATGAGATTTTTCCAAATTCAAGAGCATTGCACGCTTGCGCCGAAACCGTAAAACCAGGGGGAAGAAAGGAGGCCGCGATGTTTGGACAGGGAAGCTTCCCGGAATTCGTTTGTTCCGGCGGCATGGGAGCGGTTTTGTTTTTTGCCGTCAACGGGGTGAATTTTCTGTACGGCTATATTCTCATCGCGCTGATGCTGGCGGCTTACGGCCAAAAGGTGAGCCCCAGGCGAATTTGCCTGGCGGTGTTCCTGCGGTACTGCCTGGCCCAATCTTTGCTGATCTATGTGCCCGGCGCTTTGGTGGCGCAGGACGTCTGGCGCCAGATGCTTCCCTTTCTGACCACGCCAAACCCGGCCTTTGCGCTGCTTTACTATTTTTTATGCGTAAGCATCCTTCGCCTGTCCAAGTACCGTACGGTTCACATGATTTTGGTGCTGTATCTGTGCAGCCTCTTCAGTTATTGCTTTTTCCGGTTTGTCCAGTACGCTTTTTTCCCGGAGACCCCCGGGCCCTGCAACCATCTGCCGGAGGTGCTGGCCCTTTGCGTAAGCGCGCTTTTGTTTCTTGCCGTGTTTTTGGTTGGCAGGCCGTTTTTGCGCCGCAAAAAGATCGCCATGGTCCTTACCGACAGCCTGGTGATGCAGTCCCTTCCCAGAAAGCTGGCCATGGATTTTTTGCTGGGAAGCGCCGCTTACGGCCTGGCGGTGACCATCCAAATGTCTGAGCCGGGCGCTGCCTTGGATATGCTGGAATTGACCATTATTTTTGCCCTGGGCATGGCGGTGGGCCTGTACCGGGTCACCTCCCGGGCCAACCGCACGGACATTCAGAACAAAAACGCGCATATCAACCTGCTGTCCGCCACCATCGACCAGTTTCGGGGCATCAAGCATGATTTTTACAATATGCTCAGCGCATACGGCGGATTTATTTCCGTTGGCAAATGGGACCTTTTGAGGGCCTACCACGAAAAGCTGCTGGGGTCCCTGGTTTCGGTGGGCGATCAGATGGATTTGGACCAAAGGCTGTACCAAAACCCGGCGCTGGTGGCGCTGATCGTGCAGAAAGTGGAGCGGGCCAACCAAAGAGGCGTGCATTTGCGGGTGAATTTGCTGTGCAACATCCAGCGGCTGTATATTGAGGACCTCAGCATTTGCCGGGTGCTGGGCAACCTTCTGGACAACGCCGTGGAGGCCGCCCTGGAAACGGAGGCCAAGCGGGCCTCTTTGCTGATGGAGCCAAAGCCCGGGGGAAGCATTTTGATCGTGGTGACCAATACCACCAGCAAAGAGGTGGACCTGAACGCCATCGCCGTGCCCGGCATGACCACCAAACCCGGCCATAACGGCCTTGGGCTGGTTCAGGTTCGTTCCATTTTGGCCAAATGCCCCAATTGCGCCCTCCGGTTTGAGTATTACGATTTTCAATTCAGCGCCTATGTGGAGCTGTTTCCCATTCCTTCGGAAAAAACAGCGTGAATGGCCCTTTTGGCAAAGAAAAAAGAAAAATGTGTATGAAATAGAAATGAAATCAATACAAATAGGTCGGAATGAAAAATTTTGTGATATAATACAAAACGCTTCATTTATCTTTTCTCATCAATATTTTCGATATTTTCTCCCCGACCGGAAAAAGAGATGAGCCGAGAACACCACATCGGGTTGGAAGGAATGGATTACATGCTAGGCGAGCTTGTTTATCCGGCGTTCGCGTATTCAAAGACCATGGAAGTGGCTTTGTTTTTTCTGGTGAACGTCACAAATTGGGTGTACGGGTATGTTTTGACTTCCGTTCTGTTGGCGGCCTATGGCGAGACCGTCAGCCAACGGCGGGTGTTTCTGTTTGCGTTTATCAACTGCAACGTGATCCAAACCCTGGTGGTGTATGTTCCGTACGCGTTTACCCATTTTCAGGGCCTGGGTTCGTGGATGCCCTACCTGACGACGCCCAACCCCCTGTCCGCGCTGATCTATTTCTGGCTGGGCATTGTCATTTTGCAATTGCCCAAATATCGTTTGGTGCATATGATCACGGTGCTGTACCTGTTTGGCCTGTTTCTGATCAGCGCGTCCAGAACCTTGAACTATTTGTTTTTCCGCCAGAGCACGGGCCCGTATAACTACCTGCTGGACGCTTTTTCCACTGTCGCCAGTTTGCTGGTGAACATGGCGATCTATTTCGCGGTGGTCCCGGTGCTTCGAAAAAAGAAAATCTGGATGAAACTAAGCGACGGCTTGTTTGTGCATTCCCTGCCCAAAGAAATTCTGGGCAGGTTTTGGCTGAACTGCCTGGCCTATGCCATGGTGGTGCTGGCGCAGGTGGTTCGCGCGCAGGACGGGTACCTGATGCTGACGGCGACCGTGATGATGGCGCTGAGCATTGTCATCAGCATCGGTCGGGCGACCCTGAAATCCAATACCATGGATTTGCAAAACAAATACATCCACGTCAACCTGCTGACCAAAACCCTGGAGCAGTTCCGTGGCATCAAGCATGATTTTAATAACGTGCTGAGCACGTACAGCGGCTTTTTGGCCATTGGCGAGCTGGAAGAGCTGCAAACGTACCATCAAAAGGTGCTGGGAACCATTCTGCCTGTGGGCGAGCAGATGGACCTGAACAGCAAGATGGAACAAAACCCCGCGCTGGTGGGGCTTGTGGCCCAAAAAATAGAGCAGGCGACCGCAACCGACGTGTATTTGCGGGTGAACCTGCTATGCGATTTGCAGCGCCTGCACGTGGATAACATCAGCATTTGCCGGGTGCTGGGCAATTTGCTGGACAACGCCCTGGAAGCGGCCCTGGAATCGGAGCCGAAGCGCGCCGCGCTGCTGATGGAGCCCAAGCCGGGGGGAAATGTGCTGATCGTGGTATCCAACGCTACCAAAGACGACGTGGACCTGGACATCATCGCCACCCGGGGTATGACCACCAAGTTTGGGCACAGCGGCCTGGGGCTGATCCAGGTACGGTCCATTCTTTCCAAAATCCCCAACGCCACCCTGCGGTTTGAGTATTACGACCACCAGTTTACGGCCTATTTGGAGCTTTGCCCGATTTCGTAAGGAAAAGGGCCCTTACGCCCGACCGCAAAATTCCGTTACGGCGCCCGCCACCGCATGGATGTCCTGCTCGCTGAGATAGGCGTGCATGGGCAGGGCCAGCACCCGCTGGGTGGCGGCCAGGGTGTTGGGGAACCATTCGTCGCCAAAGCCCATGCCCGCGTAGGCGGTTTGCTGGTGGATGCCCCTGGGGTAATAAATCATGGAGGGAATGCCCCGGGCCTTGAGGTGCTCTTTCAGCCCATCGCGCTCCGCCCTGGAAGCAAGCAGGATGCTGTACTGGGCCCAGCTGCTGTAATAGCCTTCGGGCACATAGGGAGTGACCACCGCCTTTTGCAAAAGGGCGGTGTACGTTTTTGCGGCGCGGTTCAAAGCGTCCAGCTCATATTCGCGAAAGGCGGCAAGCTTGGGCAGCAAAATCGCGGCCTGGAGCGTATCCAGCCGGGAATTCATGCCGATGAGGCGGTTGTCGTATTTGTCCTCCGGAGAGCTGCCCTGAAACCGCAGGGAGCGAAGCAGCGCGGCCTCCTGGTCGTCGTCCGTGAAGATGGCCCCGCCGTCCCCATAGCAGCCCAGGGGCTTGGCCGGGAAAAACGAGGTGGTGGCCGCATGGCCGAAGGCGCAGGCCCGCTTGCCGCGAATGTCCCCGCCAAGGCCCTGGGCGCCGTCCTCCAAAAGCTTCATGCCGTAGGTTTCGGCGATGGCTTCCAGGCGGGCATAATCCGCCGGTTGCCCAAACAGGTCCACCGCCACAATCGCCCGGGGGCGAAGCCGCCCCTCGGCCAACACCCGCTGGATGGCGGATTCCAAGGCCTCCGGGGACAGGTTGAAGGTGCGGGGGTCAATGTCCACGGGAATGGGGCAGGCCCCCACGGCAGAGGCGCAGCCCGCCGAGGCGAAGAAGGTGAAGTCCGGGGTGAAAACCGCGTCCCCGGGGCCCACGCCCCAGGCCAAGAGCAAAAGTTCCAAAGCGTCGGTGCCGTTGGCGCAGGAAACGCAGTGCTTGCGGCCCACATAGGCGGCCAGTTCTTTTTCCAGCTCGGCCACCTCGGCCCCCAGAATGAAATGCCCCCTGGCGATGACTGCCGCCATCCGGGCGTCGATTTGGTCTTTCAGCGCCAAATACTGGGCGCGCAAATCATGAAATTCCATTATGCCTCCACTTCCCGAAGGCCCGGCCCTTGCTGCGCAAAGGTCCGCCCGCAGGCTTTACAAGTCAGTCCGGACAGCCGCCGGCCGCAGGTGCACACAAACCCGGCGGGCTTGGCGGGGGTGCCCAGCATCAGGGCATGGTCGGGCACGTCCGTCGCCACCACCGCCCCCGCGCCGACCATGGCATAGCGGCCAATGGTGTGGCCGCAAACCACCGTGGCGTTGGCCCCGATGGACGCGCCCTCCCGCACCAGGGTGGGCACAAAATGCTCCCGCCCTTTGGGGAACTGCGCCCTGGGGGTCAAATCGTTGGTGAACACGCAGGAAGGGCCGCAAAAAACATGGTTTTCCAGCTGAACGCCGTCATACACGCTGACGTTGTTTTGCAGCTTGCATCCGTCGCCAATGACCACATGGTTCCCCACAAACACGTTTTGCCCCAGCTTGCAGCCTTTTCCCACCCGGGCCTCCGCCTGCACATGGCAAAAGTGCCATACTTGGGTATCCTCGCCGATTTCCGCGCCCTCGTCCACGCAGGCGGTGGGGTGAACATACCGGCTCATCGGCCAAACCTCCCCGCAAAGTCCGTAGTGGCGCAATCCCCAAGGGGCAGTTTCACGGGCCGCCCCTCCGCCGCGGAAAGATAGATGGCCAGCACCAGTTCCAGGGCCCGAAGCCCCGCCTCGCCGTCCACATAGGGGTCCCGGTTTTGCAAAATGGCCTGGGCCATGTCCGCATAAAGGGGGGTATGCCCAAAGCCGTACACGTTGGGCGGGTTTTCCTTGAATTCCATTTTGATGGTGGCAGGGTCCCCCCGGCCATCCCGAAAATCCCACTCTTCAATGATGTTCACGCTTTTGCCCCCGGCCTTGACGGTGCCGTCCTGGCCGAAAAGATAGAGGGTCTCTTCCAGGTTGTGGGGGTATACGTTGGTGGTGCCCTCGATGACCCCATAGGCTCCGTTTTTGAACTTGATCAGGGCCAGGCCCAGGTCCTCGGCCTGGATGTAGTCATGCTCCAGGTTGTCGGTGTAGGCCATCACCTGGGTCACCTCGTCGCCCATCATCCAGCGGAGCAAATCGATGTTATGGATGCACTGGTTCATCAGGGCCCCGCCATCCTGGGCCCAGGTGCCCCGCCAGGGAGCCTGGGCAAAATAGTCCTGGCCCCGGTTCCAGCGCACATGGGCCGCGCCGTGCAGCATGCGGCCAAACCGCTTCTCCTCCACGGCGGAGCGAATTTTTTGGATGGACTTGTTGAAGCGGTTCTGATGGCAGGCGCACAGCTTGACGCCTTTTTCCCTGGCGGCGGCCACCAGAGCCCGGGCGTCGGCCATGGACAGGGCCAGGGGCTTTTCGATGATGAGATGCGAGCCCGCCGCGATGGTATCCAGGCCAATGGCGGCATGCTTGCCGCTTTCCGTGGCGATAGCGGTCAGTTGAGGGCGGGCCTCTTTGAGCAGATCGCGGTAATCCGCGTAGCGGGCTACCTTCTCCTTAAGGGGGGCGGGCACAGGCGCAAGCACCTGCTCCATCCGTTCGGCCACGGGGTCGCAAACGGCCACCAAGTCAAAGACGTCCATGTTTTTGAGGAAGGCGGCAATGTGGTTGGGGGCGATGCGTCCGCAGCCAATCAGCGCGTACCGAAGCTTCTCGCTCATGGGTCAAACTCCTTTCGCGCTTATAAAAGGCGGATGTTCTCCCGGTTTTGCACGTTTTTCATGGCGTTTTTGGTGTCCAGAATGAGGGGCGCGTGGGCGGCCACCAGGTCGTAGTCCACATTGGTATGGGCGGTGGTCACCATCACCAGGTCCGCCTGCCGAAGGGCCTCCGCCGTGAGGGCGGGGATGCCCTGTTGCCGCTTGCCTTCGTGGCAGTATTCCGCAACGTAGGGATCGTAGAAGGAGACGTCCGCGCCCATGCCCCGGAGGCAGTCGATGACGTGGAGGGCCGGGCTTTCCCGGTAATCGTCAATATCTTGCTTATAGGAAACCCCCAGCACCAGCACCTTTGCACCGTTCATGGCCTTGCGCCGCTCGTTCAGGGCGCGCATGCCGCGCTGGGCGCAGTATTCCGGCATCCGGTCGTTGATGATCATGCTGCTTTCAATCATGGAGGTGTGAAAGCCGAACTCCCGGGCCTTCCAGCTGAGGTAGTAGGGGTCCAGGGGAATGCAGTGCCCCCCCAGGCCGGGGCCGGGATAGAAGGCCTGAAAGCCGTAGGGCTTGCTTTTGGCCGCGTCGATGACCTCCCAGATGTTGATGCCCATGCGGTCGCACAAAATGGTCAGTTCGTTGATGAGGCCGATGTTTACGTTGCGGTAGGTGTTTTCCAGGATTTTTTCCATCTCCGCCACGGCGGGAGAGGAAACCCGGTGCACCGGGGCCTCCAGCACGGCTTCGTACAGCGTGGCGGCGATGTCCGTGCACTGGGGGGTGATACCGCCCACCACCTTGGGGGTGTTTTTGGTTTTGTAAATGGCGTTGCCGGGGTCTACCCGTTCCGGAGAGAAGGCGAGAAAGAAGTCCTCCCCGCAGCGCAGGCCGGATTTTTCCAAAATGGGCTTCAAAAGCTCCTCGGTGGTGCCGGGATAGGTGGTGGATTCCAGCACGATGAGCATGTCCTTGTGCATGTGGGGCATGACGCTTTCCACCGAGGAACGGACATAGCTGATGTCCGGCTGCTGGTGCTCGTCCAGGGGGGTGGGCACGGCGATGCACACGCAGTCGCAGGACGCCACGGAGGCAAAGTCCGACGTGGCGCGCAAATGGCCGCTTTGAACCACATGGGCCAGGTCGGAGGAAACCACGTCGCCGATGTAGTTATGCCCCGCGTTGACCATGTCCACTTTTTGGGGCTGTACATCGAAACCGATGACCTGAAAGCCCGCCTTGGCCTTTTCCACCGCCAGCGGCAGGCCCACATAGCCCAGCCCCACCACACCCAGGGTAACGGTGCGGTCCTTGATTTTTTGCTTTAAAACGGACATGCTTTTAACTCCTTCTGCCGGGCGGTTTCCCGGATTTCTTTGGCGAAAGATTCGGCGCTTCGGGCGGGATGGAAATCCGCCGCAATGCCAACCGAAACGCATATATCATACCGCATTTTGACCGGAAATGTCAATTGAGGGGCTGGAATAGAAAACCCAGCGTTGGGAAGGATAGCTGCTGGAGGTGATGATATGAGTCCCAAAGAACTCATCTATCTGGAGGACGCCCTGAACCACGAATCCTTTTTAAGAACCCAGTGTGAGCAGGCCATGCAGGCGCTGACGGACCCTGAATTGAAAAATTTCGCCCAGCAGATGGTGAATACCCACACCCAGCTGTTCCAGAAGTTTTTCCAGGTTGTGTGAGGAGGCAAGCGGATGAACGACAAAGCGATTATGGAAAACCTGCTGCAAACCGCGAAAGGCGCATGCGACCTGTACATGCACGGCACCATCGAATCCAGCACCCAAAACGTGCACGGCGCCTTCGACCAGGCGCTGAAAGACAGCCTTGGCATGCAGAGCGGCATTTACCAGAAGATGTCGCAAAAGGGCTGGTATCCCATGCAGCAGGCGCAGCAGCAACAAATTACCGACATGAAGAACAAATTCTCGGCCATGCAGTAAACGAAAAACCGAGAAGAGCCGCGTGCAAACACACGCCCGGTCTGGCGGCATCGCCGGAGCGGGCGTGTGTTTTGCGCGGAAGCCTACCGGCCCCGCCGGGCAGGGGCGCTTTTCCGGGCGGCGGGGTTGGCCCGGGGTTTGGGGCCGGAGGGATGGGCGGAACGCTTGTCGCTGGCCTTGCCGGGCCGCTTTCCGGGGGATTGTTGGGCGGCCTGACCGGACCGCTTTCCGGCGGGGCGGCCGGATGGCTGGCCGGGGGCCTGGTCTGACCGCCGGGCGGAGGCCTTGCTTTGTCCGGCCCCCTTTCCCTGCCTGGAAACCGGTTTGCGCGTTGCTCCGGAAGGTGCGGCCCCAACCTCCCGGCCCCAGGGCCCTGCTCCCCTCGCCGGGGGAACCAGGGCCTTTTTGCCGTAGCCGATCAGGTCCTCCCGGTCGCAAAGCCGCAGGGCTTCCCGGATGAGGGCGTGGTTTTTGGGGTTTTTCCATTGCAAAAGGGACCGCTGCATGGCCTTTTCATGGGCCGTGGTGGGCACGTATACGGGCTTCATGGTGCGGGGGTCCAGCCCGGTATGATACATGCAGGTGGAAAGGGTGCCCGGGGTGGGGTAAAAGTCCTGCACCTGTTCGGGCTGGTGGCCGGTTTCCCGCAGGTATTCCGTCAGCATCAGCGCGTCCTGGAGGGTGCTGCCGGGGTGGCTGCTCATCAGGTAGGGCACAAGGTATTGCTTCATGCCCAGGCGCTGGTTTGTGGCCTCGTACCGCTGCACAAAGCGCTCGTACACCTCCCGGCCGGGCTTGCCCATCAGGGCCAGCACATTCGGGCTGATGTGCTCCGGGGCCACTTTCAACTGCCCGCTGATGTGATGCCGGCACAGGTCGTTGAAAAAGGTGGGGTCCTTGTCCGCCATCAAATAGTCAAAGCGCAGGCCCGAGCGGATGAACACCTTTTTTACCCTGGGAAGCCCCCGCATTTTTTGCAGGATGCCGGAAAGCTCTTTGTGGCTGACCTTCAGGTGCTTGCAGGGGGTGGGATACAGGCACTGGCGGTTTTTGCAGGCCCCGGATTTGAGCTGCTTGTCGCAGGCCGGGGCGCGGAAATTGGCGGTGGGGCCGCCCACGTCGTGGATGTAGCCTTTGAAATCGGGCATCTGGGTGATGAGCTTCGCCTCGTGAAGCAGCGATTCCTCGCTGCGGGAGGCCACCACGCGCCCCTGGTGGAAGGTGAGGGCGCAAAAGCTGCACGCCCCGAAGCACCCCCGCACGGCGGAGATGGAAAACCGCACTTCCTCCAGGGCGGGCACCCCGCCCAGGGCGTCGTAGCAGGGATGGGCCAGCCGCACGTAGGGCAGGGCGTACACCCGGTCCAGCTCTTCCCGGGAAAGGGGCAGGGCGGGCGGGTTTTGCACCAGGTAGCGGTTTGCGTCCTGCTGCTGGCACAGGGTTTGTCCCCGCACCGGGTCTTGCTGCTCGTATTCCATCATGAAGGCCTGGGCGTAGGCCTTCTTGTCCTGGGCCACCTGGTCGTGGGCGGGCAAAACAAGGGCCCCCTCCGGCGGTTCTTTGGCCATGTAGCAGCAGCCCCGAAGGCCTGGCAAATCCTCCGGCGGCATGCCCCGGCGCAGCCAGTCGGCGGCGGCCAGGATGGTGGTTTCGCCCATGCCGTACAAAAGCAAGGAGGCGGCGCTGTCCACCAGCACGCTGCGGCGCACCTTGTCGTCCCAATAGTCGTAGTGGGAAAAGCGGCGCAGGGAGGCCTCGGTGCCGCCAATCAGCACCGGCAGACCGGGATAGGCCTGATGGATGCGGTTTGAGTACACTGTGGTGGCCCGGTCCGGGCGCAAACCCGCCTTGCCGCCGGGGGCGTATACGTCGGCATTGCGGCGCTTTTTGGCGGCGGTGTAGTGGTTCACCATGCTGTCGATGACCCCGGAGGTGACCAGAAAGCCCAGCTTGGGCCGCCCAAACCGCTTGAATTCTTTTGCGTCGTGAAAATCGGGCAGGCACAGCATGGCCACCCGGTAGCCCGCGTTTTCCAGCACCCGGCTGATGATGGCGTGGCCAAAAGAGGGATGGTCCACATAGGCCTCGCCCACCACATAGACAAAATCGGGCGCGTCCCAGCCAAGGGATTGCACCTCTTCCGGGGTGACCGGCAAAAAATCCATGGAATCATCCCTTCTTTGGGGAGGCCGTCGGCCACCCCGCTTTCAGGATTATACCATGGATGAGGGGGTTTGTGCGAGGGCGAAGCGGAAAAGCAAGGGTCACAGGTCCAGCTGCTCCATCAGGCGGATGGGGAAGGTGGCCTCGTGGATGCGGCCGTCGTCCACCAAAATCAGCCGGCCTTCGCTGAGGCGTTCCCCGTCGGCCATGGGATAGGGGCAGTCCTTGGCGGCGTGGAGGTGATAGGTGGTGGCGCCGTAACGGTAGGAAATGGTGATGCCGTCCCAGCTTTCCGGCAGGCAGGGGCGCAGGCGCAGGGTGTTGCCCAGCTTTTGGAAGCCGAACAGCTGCTCCAGCACGGTGTAATACAGCCAGGAGGCGCTGCCGGTGTACCAGGTCCAGCCGCCTCGGCCCCGCTGCTGGGGATGGCTGTAAATGTCCGCGGCCATTACGTAGGGCTCCACCCGGTAGCGGTTGGCCAGCTGGCGGGTGAGTGCGTGGTTGATGGGCAGGGCCGCCAGGGTCAGTTCCCAGGCCAGGTCGTCCCGGCCCAGCTGGTGCATGGCCCCGATGGCCCAGGGCACCGCATGGGTATACTGGCCCCCGTTTTCCCGGATGCCGGGCAAATACCCCGCGATGTACCCCGGTTCTTCCAGACCGTTGAAGGGCGGCGCGAAAAGCTTCAGGATGCCGGTGTCCGCTTCGTACAGCGTGCGCCAAAGCTGGTCCATGGCCAGGCTGGCCCGCTCCCTAGAAACCCCGCAGAATACGGCCCATGCCTGGGGCAGCGCGTCGATGCAGCACTCCGAGGAGCGGGAGCTGCCCAGGGGTTCGCCGTGGTCGTACCAGGCGCGAAGGTACCAGGAGCCGTCCCAGGCGTGCTGGTCCAGCATTTGCAACACTTTCAGCCTGCGCTGGGACAGGGTGCGCTGGGCCGACGGATCAAGAAGGGGCAGCATCCGGCGCACCACTTCGCAGTAGAACATGCCCAGCCATACGCTTTCCCCGTTTTCCCCGCCCACGGCGTTCATGCCGTCGTTCCAGTCGCCGTCCCCCATCAGGGGCAGGCCGTGGGCGCCGAACTCCACCCGCTCCATGGCCCGGAGGCAATGGTTCAGCAGGGGTTCGCTCAGTTCGGAAGCGGCGGGCTCGCTGAGGCGTTCCTTCTCGTCCTCCGCCAGGGGCTTGTCGGACAGGTAGGGCACAGGCACCTGCAAAATGCCGGCGTCCCCGGTCACCTGCACGTAAATGGCGGTGAGGAAGGGCAGAAAGAGCAGATCGTCGCTGATGCGGGTGCGCACCCCGAACCGGGGCGGATGCCACCAGTGCTGCACATCGCCTTCCTCAAACTGGTGCCCCGCGCACAAAAGGATGTGCTCCCGCACCAGTTGGGGCGCGGTGTACACCTGGGAGAGCATGTCCTGCAGCTGGTCGCGGAAGCCATAGGCCCCGCCCGCCTGGTAAAAGCCCGCCCGGGCGTAGATGCGGGCGGCGCGCACCTGGTAGGGAAGCCAGCGGTTCAGCATCAGGGACAGAGCGGTATCCGGCAGGTCGAAGCGCAGGGCCCCAAGCTGCTGCTCCCAATACAGCTTGATCCAGTGCAACCGGGCGCTGGCGCCGTCGGTTCGCAGGGTTTGCAGGGCGGCGTCCAGGGCTTCCCTGGTGGGGGCAAAGCCCAGGGCGCAGGTGACGACCAGGGTTTCCCCGGGGGCCAGGGTAAAGGCATGGTGCAGCACCGCCACGTTGCCCATGTCCGACGGCAGGGCGGTGAAGGAGCTGAGGGCCACGGGGGCCAGGCCGTACAGGCCCTGGAAAGCGCCGGAGGACATGGTGGTGGCAATGGAGGGGGTGGGGTCCACCATGGCCAGGCAGGCAACGCCTTCCATGGCCGGGTTCTGGGCGTAGAGCACGCCCTCGTCCCGGTACAGGGCGGTCAGCTGTTCCTCGGCAGGGTGGTTGGACATGGAGAAGGTGCATACATGGTCAAACTCTAGGGTGCGTTCCACCACGTCGTCGTTCTTCACGTGCAGCACCCGGATGCCCAGGGGCAGTTCCCAATCGGTAAAGCAAATCAGCTTTTGGGCAATGCCGTAGCCGTGGGACTCGTAGGTGGTCACCCCGGGCGCGTGGGTCACCTGCACGTGCTGGTATCCGCCCAGGGGCCAGCGGGTGACGGACCACAGCAGCCGGTTGGCGGGGTCCCGCAGGAAGAAGTTTTCGTCCGCGTAGGAGGATACGGTGTCGTTGGGCCAGCGGGTGAGGCGGCCTTTGTGGCTGTTGGCCGCGTAGGTGAACACCATGCCGCTTTCCGCCGCCAACGACCCGAAGGTGGGGGAGGAAAGCACGTTGGACCAGGGCGCGGGGGTGTTTTTGCCCGAGGGCAGGTTGATGATGTAGTTGCCGTCCACGCTGGAGAAGCCGCCATAGCTGTTGTGAAAGAGCAGGTCGTCGTGGGGGGGCGCGATCTGCTTCCAGGAGGACGAAGGCCGGGGATGGTCCACGGCCTGGGGCTTTACGCTGGTCAGCAGGGCTTTCAGCTGGTCCGCAAGGGGGCCCTTGCCCGCGCTGAGCACCACCCGGGCGCAGCTTTTGAGCAGGGCATATAATTCGGCGGACAGGCTTTGCCGCTCGAACAGGTGGATGCCGCCGTCCTTGCCGATCAGGTCCCGGCTGTAACTGGACTGGAACAGGTCGCTGAGGGCGTCCCGAAGGGGATGGGCATAGCCCGTGGTTTGGTCGCTGATCACCACCAGGTCGATCCAAAGGCCGCTCATGCGGTAAAAGGCATGGGCTTTCAGCAACAGCCGCATCAGGGAAAGGTCGCGGCCATCCTCGCACACCACCAGCAAAATGGGCAGGTCGCCGCTGATGCCAAGGCCCCACACCTCCCTAAGGGGAAGGCCCCCGGGCTGGCTGTGCATTTGCTGGTGGGGCTGCCCGGTGTAGCAAAGGCTGCCGCACAGGCGGGATACCGCGTTTTGCATGGCTGCGTCCAGCCCCAAGTACCGGGCCGTGACCAGGCCCTGGGTGCGGGCCAGCTCGTACACCTTGGCGGCGCTTTCCGGGTGGGCGTAGCGTTCCACCATGGCGGCGGAGGTATCTTGGGGGGAGGCCAGAAGGGTGGCGAACACAAACTGCACCTGCCCGCCGGAGGGCAGCACAAACTGGGCCCGCAAGCTGAGGCAGGGCTCGATGACGGCCCCCACCACGTCGGCCATGGCGCTGATGGGCATGTCCAGCACCCGGGGGTTGTAGACCGTGTTGCCCCGGCCAATGAACAGGCTGCGGTCAGTTTGCAGGTGGCATACGTTCAGGGCGGTGTCCGTCCCCAGGGTATGCATCAGGCGCATGGGCTCCTGGCCGGGCTTGCGGTGGCGGCGGGTGGCCATCACGCCGTACTTGCCCAGGCGGGAGGTTTCGATAAACAGGTTCTGAAAGGAGGGGTGGGCCGTATCCTCCCGCTGGGAGGCCATGGCCAGCTCCAGATAGCTGCACACCTCCAGCATGCGCTCGGCGGAGGATTCGTTTTTCAGCGTCAGGTGATGCAGCACCGTGCCGTCCAGCGGGTTCACAAAAATTCTGAGGGTGGACTCCACATGGAACCGGCTGCGCACAAACACGGCCTGGGAAGTTTCAAACTCGGTGGAGCCGGTGATGAGGGGGTCCGTGGTGAACCAGTGGGAGCCGGACTGGGAATCGCGCAGGTACAGCCGCATGCCGCTGGGAATGCGGCACTGTTCCCGGAAGCGGGTCAGCATCACGCCGTCCCGGCTTAGATAGCCGCCGCCCTGGGCGTCGATGAAAACGGTGGTGCCGCCCCCGTGCAGCAGGTGGGCGTCCATGGGAAAGTAGAGGGGATAGGCCAGCCGGTGGGCGTGAAGGGGGTCAAAGGCTGGCTCCAGTTGGGCGCGCTTTAAGGGGTGCTTGATGACCCCCCGGCCCTTTTGGGGTTTTTCTTCCAAAAGAAGGGCAAAGGCCTGGGCCCGGGGCAGGCCGAAGAACAGCTTGGCCAGATAATTGTCGCTGACGGCGTTGCAAACGGCGCACAGGATCATGCCCTGATGGTGGGCCATGTGGCTGCGCACGATGCGGAAGGCCCGGCCGTCGCCAATGCGCTGCCGGTTGAAATCCGCCGCCTCAAACAGGCCCAAAGGGCCGTCCCAGCCCAGGGCCTGCATTTTTTGCAGGTTGCGGAAGGCGCCTTTTGTGTCCAAGGCCAAAGAAAGAACGGACGCGTAGGGGGTGATGACCTCCTGGTTGCGGGTGGGGTCCAGGGCCAGGGCGGGGATGCCGAAGGCCTTGTATTGGTAGTAAAGGTTCGGGTCAAAGGCGTAGTAGCCGCTTTCGCTGACGCCGTAGGCGCCGCCCAGGCGGTTGCGCTGCTGCTCCTTCAGGGCGCTGCGGCAGGCGCTGTGCAAAAGGGTGCCTTTCACCGGGGGCAGGAACAGGAGGGGCATCATGTATTCAAACATGGTGCCGCTGTAACTGACCAGGGTTTGCCCCCGGGCGGTGCGGGTCATGCCCCGGCCCAGGCGGTACCAGTGCTTTACGGGCACCGCGCCCATGAAGATGGAAACGAAGCTTAACAGGCGCGATTCGCTGGCCAGAAGGTCGTAGTGGGAGAGGCGGTCCAGCTGCTTTTCCGGCTGCACGCCAATGTAGAAAAGCTCGGCCTCCGAGTCGTAGAGCGGTTCAAACCGGATGGCGTAGGCCAGGGCGTCCAGCCGGGCGCTGAGGTCGTGGTTGGAGGGGGAGAGTTTCGGAAACAGGGTGCGGATGCCCTGGGCGCAGGCCAGAAGGCACACGGCGTAGTTGCCGCTGTCCACCGAGGACACGAACAGGGGCCGCATGGGTTCCAGGGTGCGGGTATCGTACCAGTTGTAAAGATGGCCTTCCCAGGTCTCCATTTTTTCCAGGGTGTCGAGGGTGCGACGGATGCGCTCCGCCATTTCGTCCGGGGGCAGGAACCCAAGCTGTTCCGCCACGATGAGGGACACCAGATAAAGCCCGATATTGGTGGGGGAGGTGCGGTGGGAAATGCCCTTGTTGGGTTCGATCTGCACATTGTCCGGGGGCAGGAAGTTTTCCGATTGCAAAACGGTGGTGTCAAAGAAAAGCCAGGTGGCGGCGGCCAGGCGTTTCAGCTCGTCCCGCATGAAATCGGTCATGTACCGGGGCTGGCGGTAGGGCTGTTCCCATAGGGGCAAAAACACCGGAAACAGGCCCCACAGCGCGCCCAGGGCCAGGCCCTGGTAAAACATGGGGTTCAAAAGGAAGGCCACGCCCGCCATCAGCAACCCCGCGCCCATGTTGATGTAGAAAAACGTAAGGGAGGGCGTGGCTGTGGGCCGGCTCAGCTGGGCCGCCGTGGTCCATTGAAGCAGGTTCCGGCGGGACACGAACATGCGGTACAGCGTGCGCAGGATGGCGTCCGCCTGCATGACGGCCTCGCAGGGCAGCATCAGAATGTGGCAGGCCATGGCGCCAAGGCTCATGAGGCTGAAAGGGAAGTTGGGCGCCAGCTCGCCGGCCAGCAGCGTCAGCAGGAAAAGCCAGGGCTTGTGCGCCGCCATGGCATAGGCCAGCATGATGAGCTTTGCGGGCAGCGTCAGGCTGCGGAGCATGTTTTGCCATACCTTGTGCTTGGACACCGCATCCAGGCAGTTTTTGGGCGCGCGGGACTGCACGGGAAAGAAGGGGAACACATAGGGAAGCAGCTGCCAGTCGCCCCGGGTCCACCGGTGAAGCCGGTACAGGAAGCCTTTCAGGGTGGAGGGTTGGCCGTCGAACAGGGTGATGTCGCTGGCCACGGCGCAGCCCGTCAGTTCGCCCTCCAAAAGGTCGTGGCTTAAAATGGCCCGGGGCAATATTTTGCCCTCGGTGGACTGCAAAAAGGCCTTGGGGTCGATGATGCCTTTGCCCACAAAGGAACCCCGGCCATAAAAGTCCTGCATCAGGTCGGAAGAAAGGGCGTTGTAAGGGTCCGCGCCGCCCCGGCCGCCCAAAAACAGGGACAGGTAGCTGCCCACGGTATGGGTGGCCACCTCCATGCGGGGTTGGAGAATGCTGAGGCCGCGCATTTTGCCCCGCAGTTCCCGGCGCTGCTGCAGGGGATGCAGCATGGCCCCCACCATGCGAAGGGCGCTGCCGGGGGGCAGGATGGTGTCGCTGTCCAGGGTGATGACATAGCGGTATTTGCCCTGCAGGGCCGCCCGGGGGCAGGAGCAGTAGGTGAAGGTGTCCTCGATGGGCCTGCCATCGATGAGGCGCAGCAGGGTTTCCAGGCCGCCCCGCTTCCGTTCCCGGCTCATATAGAGATGGTCTTGGGCGTTGAACACCCGGGCCCGCTGCATGTATAAAAAAGTATGGCCGCTGTCCTCGCACAGGGCTTCCACGGCGGTGGCGGCGGTGGACACGATGTCCTCATCGGAGGTGAGGGAGCCGGTGAGGCTGTCCTGATAATCGCCCAGCAGCAGAAAGTGGAGCCGGGGGTCCGGGTTGGCCTGATGCAGCACGGACAGATGCTTCACCATGGACAGGGCGTGTTCCCGGTCGGTGAGCAGCGTGGGGCAGACCACCAGGGTTTGCTGCTCTCCCGCCAGCCGCTCCACCAAAATGCGGGGCACCTGCCTGGGGCGCACAAACCGGCGGCACAGCAGGGCCACCACTTGCTGAAAGGGCTGCAAAAACACCAGGCCCAGGGGCAGCAGCAAAAAGGGCGACACCCCGGCGAAAAAACCGGCGGCCATGACCCCGGCAAAAACAAGCCAGCAGGCGGCCCGGTACAGGCTGCAGGCGTAAACCATCGCAAAAGCGTAGGCGCTGGCCCGAAAGCCCCGGGCCTGCAAATGCTTCAGCAGCTGGAAGCGGCCTTCGTCCAGCAGATAGTAGCCCACATGGTTTTCCACTTCGCGGTCTTTGGCGCTGGCGCAAAGGGACAGGGCCGCCGCGCAGACCGTTGGTTCCGGCTGGCTGCTGAGGCGGCTGAGGCGCACCACCTGGGCCCGGTAATAGGCCCGGCTTTCCTCATCCATTTGGGGATAGACAGGGTCCCGCATCAGTTCTGCATGGATCAGGCTCATGCTTTCGCAAAGCTTGTGCCAGGGGGTGTGGGTCACCACCCGGAGTGAGGTGATGGCGTTGCCCACCCACAGCCGGTTTTCCGTTTGCCGGTCATGCTCCAATTGGGCCAGCTGCGACGTTTGGTGGTCCTGGGAGGCGATGTGCTGGTCCAGCCAGGCCACGGCCCCGGGCTCTTCGGAAAAGCGCAAAAGGGACAGCAAATGCTCCAGAAAGGTGGAGCTGTTTTTGTATTTTTCAAAGCGCCGCAAGGCGGTGGTTTCTTTTTTTTCCTGCAGGTCCCCGGCAAATTGCGCGGCGGCCATATACTCGTGCTGCTCTCTGGCGCACAGCAGGGTCATCTCATGCAAAATGGTCAGCAGCACCGCTTTCAGCGCCAGGGGCAAAGCCCCCAGTTCCTCCACGGTCATGGGTTCCCGCCGCTGCCAGGCGGCCACGGCCTTTTGAAGGGGCTCGGTGTGAAGGTCGGCATTGCTGTGGCCCAGCAGTTCCCGGGCAAAGCGCATGATGCGCACCTCCCCCGAACCATCCAGGGGCAGGGGCGGCACGCCTTTCAGCTCCAGCCGCAGCGAGGCGGTCATCTCCTGCAAAAAGCGGCCGTTGTCGCTCAGCCATTGGGCCGCGGGCAGCAGGTCCTCCTGGGGGCAGCGGTTGAGGAGCCCCACAGAGCGGCGGATGGCTTCCTCAATCTGCGACGGGAGCTGGATTTTGCCTTTGCCGCCATGGCTGTCCCGGCTGGCCATGGTGGCGATGTGGGGGATCAGCTCGTCCTCCAGCAGCACATCCCGGTAGGAATGGAGGACGGGCGGCTTGCGTACCCCTCTTGCCAGAAGGAATAAGATCGCCAGGCCCAAAACCGAAATGATCCATTGCATCGCGCGAACCTCCGCTATTCTGTGCGGGTAGTGTGCACAATGCCATGAAATTGCATGCACTGCGATCGCCTGTCAAAAAAGTTGCCCAGGCACAAAAAAGCGCCCCTAGGGCCAATGGCCGGGGGCGTGAAAAGGGGGGGAACAGGCGCTTTTTATTCCAGCGAAGCGAACAAAAGCAGTTCAAAGCAGGGATAGCTGGCCTGGCTGGTGTCGTCGGGGCTGGGCAGGGACATGCCCACGCAGGTGCCGTACATCATGACGCGGGAACCGATGGGCATGTTGGGCTTTTCGTTGCAGGTGACCAAAAACAGGCTGGTGTACTCCTCGCCTTTTTTGGTGAGGGCCATTTGGGCGATCCATTCGTCGCCGGATTGGGTCACGTTCAGCAGGTACGACTTATAGCCCATGATGCGGCCTTCGTAGCCCTTGATTTTCTTGGTGAGGGTGGCGTAACCGGGCTTGATGGCCTGGCTTTGCAGCTCCTTCATCATGTCCCCTTCCGACCATTTGCGGGTGAAGGTGTAGTTGATGCGGCGATCCGCCAGCCCCTTTTTGGAAAAGACCAGCGTAACCTCGTAAACGCCCTCGGTGGGGGCTTCCATGTCCACCTTGAACCGGCCCGCGGCGGTGACCTTTTTGCTGAGGTAAGGCTCGCTGTTTACAAACATTTGCACGCCCGCCCCCGGCTCGGAGGTGCCCATGAGGGTGATGTCGCTGGTGGTGACCGTTTCGGGCATGGGGGAGGTGATGTTCACCGCCAGCAGGGTGTGCTGGTAGGTGACGGGATAAGCAAGCTCCACCACATCCTCGCCCTGGTATTCCCCGGTAACGGTGATGAGAAAGACCCCTTCTTTGGGCAGCTTGATGGGCAGCTTGAACTTGCCGGAACCGCCCACGGTGGTTTCAAACAGGGTGGGCTCGGGGGAACTGAGGCCCATCACCACGGCGGTGAGCTTCACGCCCTCGGCGGCGGTGCCTTCCAGGGTAAAGTCCTTCAGGTTGGTTTCGGTGGGCGGCGCTGTGGTAATGTTGATTTTGGCGCTGGCGGAAGGCGGCAGGGGCGCGACTTCCACAAACTTGAAGCTTTCCCAAATCTTGTTGAGGGCGGAATTGTCCTTGTTGGTCAGGGCCCGGCCATAGACTTTCATGTCAAAGGTGATTTCATACCCGTTGCGGATGGTGCGCCGCATCAGGCCCCGGTGATCGATTTCGGCGCTGTCCCGCTTGATGTAGCGCAAAATTAAAAACCGGCCGTTTGCCGTGTTTTTCCAGTCGGCGCTGGAAAAATCGTATCCCTCCGAGGTGTACAGGTTATCCGGGTAGTGGCCCAGGCGGTAATCGCCCCGGACGGAATCGGCCTGCTCGTTCACGTCAAAGATGTTTTTGGCGCGGTCGTTTTGAACGGCGGTCAGCTCGAAGCAGGCGTCGTAGTCCGCCGTCCAGCACTGCAAAAGCACGCCCCGCTTTTGAAAGTCGGCGGCCACGGTTTCGGCCGCAAGGCCCCGGGTCTCCAGCCAGTCTCCGTAGGAGCTGCTCAGGTTGTCCGGGGTGAGGATGATGTAGCTGTCCGGTATTTCGATGGTGGCACGAAGATCGTCAAAGACATGGGTCTCCGCCATCCCAGGGGCGCAGACCAGCGCCAGCAGCACAATCA
>JAVBTE010000153.1:0-18577 GCA_031556335.1 Eubacteriales bacterium
TGGGCACCATGAACGCCTCCCGGGGTCTTACGTTTATCTTTTCCCAGGGCAAGCAGGTATCGGGGTACGAGCTGCCGGCGGGCACCACGGACTTTGTGGCGGAGGGCCTGCGCTTTGGGGAGCTGCTCATTCCCTGGCTGGTGATCATCGCGCTGGGGCTTACGGTCATCTTTTATCTCATGCTGCGCTATACCCATTTCGGCCGCGAGGTGTACGCCGTGGGCTCCAACCGGGAAGCGGCCTTCCTGCGGGGCGTGAACTGCAAAAAGACGGAGTTTTTGGTGTTTGCCATTGTGGGCGGGCTGTGCGGCCTGACGGCCATGATGTCCGCGTCCCGGTTTGGCTATATCAACCCCAGCAACACCGGAAACGGCCTGGAGTTTGTGGTCATTTCCGCAACCATCATTGGGGGCACCAGCGTGAACGGGGGCAAGGGCACCGTGGCGGGGACGCTGCTGGGCTGTTTGCTGCTGGGCACGGTCAACACCATGATCGCCACCGTGGGCATTCCCGGTACCGTGCAACAGTTCTGTTACGGCATTATTATCGTAGCCGCGCTTCTGCTGGACCGCGCTGTTTCCTCCATTCAAAGAACCCAGCGCATGGCGAGACAGGCGCGTGAGGAGGCGATGTAATGGTAAAGCCGGTCAATGATGTTCGTCCTGTTCCCACCCTGGCCAAGCGCGTGTTTTCACGGCGTGAATGGGTGCCCCTGGGGCTTTTGATCCTTTCCCTGATCGTGAGCATGTCCCTGTCGGACAGTTTCCGCGACTTGGCGTATCTGCTGAAAACCACCACCCGGTACATGGAGCTGGGCATGACCGCGCTGTCCCTGACGCTGATCGTGGCCGCTGGCATGATCGACCTGTCCGTGCCCGCCACCATGTGCTGCTCCGCCACCATGGCCGCGCTGGCTTTCCAGGCCGGGCTGCCGGGACCGGTGGCGATTTCGGTGGGCCTGCTCACGGGCCTTGCGTGCGGCGCCATCAACGGCGCTTTGATCGCCTACCTGAACCTGCCGGCCATGATCGTGACCATTGGCACCATGAGCGTGTTCCGGGGGGTCTCCCAAATTTTCATCGGCGACAAGAGCATTGGCAAATTTCCCGCCTGGTTTAACAGCATCGAGAAGATCCCCCTGTTTATGATCGGCAAGGCCCGGTTTGGCGTAACCATTTTGGCTTTTATTGTGCTGGCGTTTGTGTTCTATTTCATTTTGCACCGCACCAGCTTTGGGCGCAAGGTGCTTTCCGTGGGCGCCAACGAGCAGGCCGCCATTTACAGCTCGGTCAACACCCGCCGCCTGAAAATGCAGCTGTTCCTCATCTCCGGCTTTGTGTCCGGCATTGCGGGGCTGCTGACCATGTCTCGGCTGCTGTTGGTACGGTACGACATGAACCTGAACGCTGAAATCGACGTGGTGGCCATGGTGCTGCTGGGCGGCGCGGAAATCACCGGCGGCAGCGGAAGCATCATCGGCACGTTCATCGCGGTGCTGCTGGTGATCATTCTCAAAACCGGCCTGATCGTGGCCAACATCACGTCCGACGCGCAGATGTTTGTGATGGGGCTGATCCTGCTGCTGTCCATCATCATCCCCAACATCAGCAAGCTGATTCAAACCTTTAAGGACCGGTAACGCCAAAGGGCGTTTAAGCGGCAGGGCCGCGTAACCATGGCTCAAACCGGAGATTCCGGTGAGTATAATAAAAAGGAGAGACGAGAGATGAAAAAGAATCGTGTTCTGGCCATCCTACTGGTTGTTCTGCTCATCACGACTTGTTTGGGTGTTGCGACGTCGGCTGCTGCCGAAGGCGGAAAAATCAAGATCTACTTCATTCCCAAAAACCTGGGCAACCCTTACTTTGAAGCGCTGAGCTCCGGCTTCAAAGACGCGATCAAGGAACTGGGCGAAGATAAGTACGAATACATCTTCACCGGCCCCGCCACGGCGGAAGCCACCAGCCAGATTGAGTACGTGGAGGCGGCTGTGCAAAACGGCGCCAGCGCCATCTTCATCGCGGCCAACTCCAACGACGCGCTGAACGGCACCTTTGACGACGCTCGGGAAGCGGGCGTGCCGATCTACATCATCAACCAGGACATCCCCGGCAGCGAAGACCACCGCGACGCGGCCATCATGCCTGTGGATTTCAGCACGATCGGCAAGGCGCAGATCAAGCTGATGTCCGAGCAGATGGGCGGCGAGGGCGAATTCGCCATCCTGTCCGCCACCACCGACGCTCCCGACCAGAACACCTGGATCGAGCTGATGAAGGGCGTGCTGGAGACCGATCCCGCCTATGCGAAGATGAAGCTGGTGGAGGTTGTGTACGGCGACGACCAGCCCGAAAAGTCCACCACTGAAATGGAAGCCCTCATCACCAAGTACCCGGACCTCAAGGGCGTCATCTGCCCCACCACCGTTGGCATTGCCGCCGCCTGCAAAGTTGTGCAGACCAAGGGCCTTGCCGATAAGATCAGCGTCACCGGCCTGGGCCTGCCTTCCGAAATGAAGGAATTCGTGCTGGACGGCACCTGCAAGGGCTTCCAGCTGTGGAATCCCCCTTACGAAGGCTATCTGGCGGTATACCTGGTAACCGCGCAGGTCAACGATGGCTTCAAGCCGGAACCCGGCGCGAAGTTCTCCGCAGGCAAGCTGGGCGAATACACGATTCTGGAGAACGGCCAGATCCTGTCGCTGGTTGACCCCATGCTCTACGATCCCTCTAACATCGAAGAGTACGCGGCCCTGTTCTAAACACCGGAATTTCTCGCGGCTGCGAGAGATGTTCGGGTAACGAGCGCGGCGTCCGGCAGAATACGCCGGACGCCGTTGCTTCAATTTAAAAATGCGCGGTGAGGAGGAAAACAGATGAGGGGCCTGAAAGGAAAAACCGCCATCGTTACCGGCGGGTCGCGGGGGATTGGGCACGCGATCGTCGAGCGCCTGCTGGAAGAGGATGTGCGGGTACTGTTTTGCGGGCGCAACGAAAAGGTGGGCCAGGCGGCGCTGGCCGCTTTTGAACAGAAGTATCCCGGCAAGGTATTCTTTGCCGCGGCGGACATGGAAGACCCGGATACGCCCAAAGTGCTGTTTGACAAGGCAAAGGCCCTGTTTGGCGGCGTCGATTATTTGGTGAACAACGCGTTCCCCTTTACGGCCAAAGGCCAGGACGCGACCTATGAGGACTGGCAGCATACCTTTATGGCCGGGCCGACGGCCTATGCGCGGATGATTGCCGAGTTTGCCAAGGACCGGGTGGAAAAGAAGGGCGCGGTGGTGTGCGTTTCCAGCATCAGCGGGCATATTGCCCAGCCCAACCGCTGGACCTATAACGCGGCCAAGGGCGCGGTGAAGCAGCTGATCCGTTGCGCGGCCATGGACTTGGCGCCGGACATTCGCGTGAACGCGTGCAGCCCCGCGTGGGTATGGACGGATGAGGTGGCGAAGGCCACGAAGGACGGAAAGCGCGAGAGCGTTCCCCAGGCATGGGAGGATTACCACATGATGCAATCCCTGCAAGAGCCCTGGCAGATCGCGGCGGCCGTGGCGTTTTTGCTGAGCGACGACGCTTGCGTGGTAACCGGGCACGACCTGTTTGCGGACTCCGGCTATTTGGCGATGGGGCCGGAAGGATTGGGCAAAGACGCGAACTTCGCGGGAAGTGAATGAGGAGAGAAAAATGAGCGCAATAGGCAAGATCATTGATTTGACCGCGCCGATGTACGACGGTGCGCCCACCATGCCCATGGACCCTAAAATGGCGCTGACCTGGCACTGCTCCCTGGAAACGCTGGGATACAACCTGTCTCGCCTGACGACCTCGACCCATCAGGGCACGCATATGGACGCGGCAAAGCATTTCTATAACGACGGCGAAACCATCGACGCCGTGTCCCTGAACCGGTGCGTGGTACGGGCGGTGCGGGTGGACCTGACGCACAAAAAGCCGGACGAGGCGATCGAGCCCGCGGACCTGGCCGCCGCGGAAAAGTATATTGACCAGGGCTGCGCCGTGCTTTTGCACACGGGCTGGGACAAAAAATTTCCGGACGCCTCTTATTTTGGCGGGTTTCCGTATGTGTCGAAAGAACTGGCGGACTGGTTTGTGGAAAAGAAAATTGGCCTGGTGGGAATGGATATGCCGACCCCCAACGGCGTGGACTGGAAGTATGTGCATGTGCGCATGCTGGGCAAGGGCATTCTTATTGTGGAAGGCCTGACGAAGCTGGAAGAATTGCCCACAGACGCGCCGTTCACTTTCTTCTCTCTGCCGCTGAAGCTTCAGGGCCGGGACGGTTCCCCCGTGCGGGCCATTGCCATACTGGAGTAAGGCATGATGAACTCAGGAGGCGCAACGCGCCTCCTGAGCCTGCTGAAAAAGGCCCATCTGCGTCGTCAGCGGCGGCGGCAAAGGGGAATCACGTACTTACGTGTACGCTCATCCCCTTATGCCGCTTTGCTTCCTCGCAGCTGAACCTTTTTGAGCAGGCGCTCATCCCGCGTCCAAACGAGCTTTCCGACGGTCTTTGGAGGCGCAACGCGCCTCCTGAGCCTTACTCCGTCTCTTTCTTTTCCATGCGCGAATCAACCAAATTTTGCTGCGCTTTCGTCAGGTGCTCAGCCATCGCCGCTTCGGCGGTCGCCGCGTCGCCAGACTCGATGGCGGCAAAAATTTCAAAGTGATCCATCACGCTTTTGGCGGGTTGGCCCGGGATATCCAGCGTTGCCTGGCGCGATTCGGCCAGCAGCCCGGCCAAAAGCTCGATGATGATGCTAAAGGCCTTGTTTTGGGATGCTTTGGCGATTTCCAAATGAAACTGATTGTCCCCTTCGATGCCGTTGCCGCCCTGCTCGATTTGGGCCTGCATGTCCAGAATGGTGCCATAGATGCGGGCCAGCTGCTCTTTGGTGGCGTGGGTGGCAGCCATGGAGGCCATGTGCACCTCCAAATATTGGCGCACCTGGATGATGTCCGCGGCAAGCTCCTTATCCTGGCTCATCATGGCGGCAAAAGGCAGGGCCAGGTGTTCGGGCGACACCGAATTGATGTAGTTTCCGCCCCCCACGGTGGAACGGACGCAGCCCATGCTTTCCAAAGCGCGCAACGCTTCCCGGAGGGATGTGCGGCTGACGCCCAATTGGTCGGCCAGCACCCGCTCCGGGGGCAGCTTCTGGCCTACTGCCAGCTCGCCCGTGCGGATGCGGCGCACAATTTCCTCCACGACTTCCTCGTAGATCCGCTTGTGTGGAAGTACCGTAAACACAATGTTCCCCCCAACCTGTTATAAAGTATGGCGATCCAACGCCCCAGCAAAACCGGCGAAGGATAGGTTTGGAAATAATACCAATATCGATCTTGTCATACCAATTTTAATGCGTTACAATCGATCTGTCAAGAATCCGGCGGTCTGCGCGGGGGGAAACCCGGGCAGGGCCCCGGTCATATGAGGGTGAAAGAGATGTTCACATTGCAAGGAAAAACCGCGCTGATCACAGGCGCGGCAGGCGGTATTGGCGCGGCGTGCGCACAAATGTTTGCGGAGCACGGGATTCAGGCCATGACCCTGACGGACGTGCGGGAAGAGAACCTGAGCGGCGTGCTGCGGAAAATTCGCGAGAAAACAGAGCTGGAATGCTTTGCCTTGGGCGGCGACCTGCGGGATGAGGCGGTGGATGCCGGGCTGATCCAAAAAGCGGTGGAGAAGATGGGGCGACTGGACATCCTGGTGAACTGCGCCGGCATTTCCCGAAAAGGGAACCTGTTTGACGTCACTGAAAGCCAATGGGACCTTACTTTTGACATCAACGTGAAGGGGCTGTTTTTCCTGTGCCGCGAGGCCTTCCGGGTGATGATGGACCAAGGCGGCGGGTGCATCATCAACCTGTCCTCCCAGGCGGCGCGGGCAGGGGGCATTCTGGTGACCCCCGATTACCCATCCTCCAAAGGGGCGGTGCTGACCCTGAGCAAAAGCCTGGCAAAGGCCGGAGCGCCGCACCATATTCGCGTCAATGCCGTGTCGCCTGGGTTGATTGCGACGGAGATGACCGAAACCTATTCCTACGACCCCACCGCCGTACCGCTGGGACGCATTGGCACCGGCGAGGATGTGGCGGGGGCCTGCTTGTTTTTGGCCAGCGACTATGCCTCGTATATGACCGGCGCGTGCCTGGATGTGAACGGCGGAATCGCGATGATTTGATTCCTGCGGAGCGGGAAGCACGGCCGGACACGTTGAAGCGGGCCATAAAAGAAACAAGCCTTATGAAACCACAGTTTCATAAGGCTTCTGTCTGCTGAAAAAGGCCCATCTGTGTCGTCGGCAGCGGCGGCAAAGGGGAATCACGTACTTCTGTGTACGCTCATCCCCTTATGCCGCCTTGCTTCCTCGCAGCTGAACCTTTTTGAGCAGGCCCGAATCCCACTACCAAACAAGCCTTATGAAACCAAAGTTTCATAAGGCTTGTTTGGCAATGGCTCCGATTCAAAACAACGGCCAGGGTTGGTTTGCCGTTGATGACAAACCAACCCTGGATGGCTCATTTTGAAGGTCAGTTCCCCGACGGGGTGGCGCTGGGCTCCACAGCCGGTTCAGCCGGAAGCGCGGGCGTTTGAGGGGGCGCCACGGGCGCGTCCTGCTGCGGAGAGACGGGGTGGGCTTCGCCGCCGTTCATGAGCAGGCTGGTAACAACCCGCAACAGGCTTTCGGGCAGCTTGGGCAGGATGTTCATCAGCAGCTTTTGCGCGTTCATCGCCAGCGTTTGCATAAAGATCCCCATATCTTGCTCGGACATTTGCAAAGGCTGGGCGGCGGTTTCGGGCGTGGCAGAGAGAAGGGCCTGGAAGCTTCCGTCGTCGTCCCTCAACGCAGCATTGATGTCCAGGGTGATTGTGGGCTTGTCGGTATCGGCGAGTGTCATCAGCGCGGCGTCGCCTTCCTTCAGGAACAGGTCCACCTTCGTGTCCACGGCGGCCTCGGAGGTTTGCTGCGCAAACCGGACGAGCGCTTCGGACCCTTGGGAGGAGAGACTCAAAAGGCCATTGCCGCCGTTTTCCACGGGGGTATAGACGCCTTTCAGCGCGCCGTTCATGCTGTCCTCGGCTCCGGTTACAGCGAAATCCATGTCAAAGCCGCCGTCTTTGTTTTCATTCACAAAGCCGTTGATCGCCAGCATGGGCTTGTCGTTTTCCCCGGTAGTCAGGTTCAGAGCGTGGTTCGCCTTGTCGGCGGTGGTCAGGCGGTTATAGTCCAGGTTCATGTAGGCGGTGAAGTCCTGTTCCGTTTCCGTGCCCTCGGCGTCCGTCGCGGTTGTCTTACCTTTGACGGTGACCGGCATGGTCATGGAGATCAGGTCCGTATCCGTTTGCAGCGCGGTGAGGTCCATCTGGATTTCCATTTTCTGGAGCTCCGCTTTGGCCTCGGCCACCGCCTCGTCCACTTTCGTTTCCAGTTCTTCCGGGGTCAAAGAGCTGTTTTCGGGGATGGCGGCCAGTTGCTGGCGGATGTTCTTCTTCACGATTTCCATATCAAAAATGGGCAGGAGATCATCCCGGGTCAGGGTCAATTCCACCTTTGTGGTGGCGGGGTCGTGGGTATCGGCGGTGAAGTCGCCCTGGGTGATCACGGCCTTTTTTTGCAGGGCCAAAACCCAATCCGCATAGTCCTCATCCCCGGTCAGCTTCACGAAAAACTCGCGCATTTCCGCTTCGGTCATGGACGTTACATCCTTGCCGAAGGCGGCGGTGGAGCCCATCATGGCGCCGCTGTTGAAGCCGTGCTGGAACTGGGCGAACATCTCATTGCCGGCGCCGCTGCTTTGCATGGAAGTTTCCAATACCTTTTGCAGGTCAGCCATGGCAAAGTAGAGCACCCCGTCGTACAGCATGGGGGAATCAAGGAACAGACCGGTTTCATCCATGCGGCCGTTGAGGGTGAGGGCCTCTTCCTGGCTGAGCAGCAGGGAGAAAGCGCCCACGTCCCCCTGGGCGGTGAAGCGAAGGGCCAGCACCTTGCACAGGTCGGCCAGGATGGGGTCCTGGCTCAGGTCTTCCCCAGGGGTTACGGAGATGGTGGTGACCACCTGCTTGCCGTCCGTCAGGGCTTTTTCCAGCAGGGAAGGTTCGGCCGTCGCCAGGGCGGACAAGGGCAGCAGCAGGGCGATGGCAAGGCAGAGCAACCGCGTGAAGAGTTTCGATTTCATAGGGTTTTCCTCCTTCATCTTTGAAGTAATGGGCAGTGCATATGCAAACGATTGGGATGCCAAAATCGTTGCTTTCAAATCTCTTTTGTGCGTATTTCGCTGTCGTGTGGAGAACGGGAGAAGGTATGGTTACGGCTTTAGCCAGACCGTCTGGTTGACGATGGGGGTATAGCTTTGGATCAGTTTCACCACCTTTGCGCTGACGTTGTGGTCCAGATAATCAAGCGGCAGGGCGGCGGGTTCCCCGCTTCTCCGCATGGCGATGGCAAGTTCCGTGGCCTGCAAAACCCTGTCCGGGGTAATGCCGCCAATGACCACCGTGCCCTTGTCCAGCACTTCCGGGCGCTCGGTGGAGGTGCGGATGAGCACGCCGCAAAATCCCAGCATGGCGCTTTCCTCGCTGAGGGTGCCGCTGTCCGAAAGCACCACAAGGCTGTTCATCTGCAGGTGGTTGTAGTCAAAAAAACCAAGCGGGGTGACGTTTTTTACCAGGGGATGGAAGGTGAAGTTCCGTTCCTTGATGAACTTCATGGACCGGGGATGGGTGCTGTAAATGACGGGGCAATCGTAGGTTTCCGCCATGTGGTTGATGGCCTGCATCAGGGAGAGAAAGTTCTGTTCCAGGTCGATGTTTTCTTCCCGGTGGGCGGAAACCAGAATGTAGCGGCCCGGCTCAAGGCCCATGCGTTCCAGTACGTTGCTGGAGGCGATCTTTTCCATGGCGCCGTCCAGCACCTCCCGCATGGGGGAGCCGGTCACGAAAACGGTTTTCCCGTCAATGCCCTCAGAAAGCAGATAGCGGCGGCTGTTTTCGGTGTAGGGCAGGTTGATGTCGGAAATGTGGTCCACGATCTTCCGGTTGATCATTTCGCTGACGTTCCAGTCCCAGCAGCGGTTTCCGGCTTCCATGTGGAAGATGGGAATTTTCAGTCGCTTGGCGGAAATGGCGGAAAGGGCGCTGTTGGTATCGCCCAAAATCAGCACAGCATCGGGCTTTTCCTCCGCCATCAGCCGGTAGCTTTTGGCGATGATGTTGCCCATGGTTTCGCCCAGGTCCGCCCCCACGGCGTCAAGGTAAAAGTCCGGCGCCCGAAGGGCCAGCTCCTGAAAAAAGACCTGGTTTAAGGCGGGGTCATAGTTTTGCCCGGTGTGCACCAGGACATGGTCAAAATACTGGTCGGCGCAGCGGATGACCGCCGACAGGCGGATGATCTCCGGCCGGGTGCCCAGTACGGTCATCAGCTTGAGCTTCTTCATCAAGGGGAGCTCCTTTCCGGCGTTACGGGCAGGGGATAGGTGTCCGGATGGGCGGGGTCAAACCGTTCGTTGGCCCACATCAGCGTGATCAGCTCCCCATCGCCCAGGTTTTCAATGTTGTGGGTGTACCCCGGGGGAATGTCCACCACGGTGGGCGGATCGCCGGAAACGGGATAGGAATAGACTTCGTCCTCGTTCACCTTGCGAAAGCGGACAACGCCCCGGCCGGACACCACAATGAACTTTTCGTGCTTGGTGTGGTGCCAGTGCTGGCCCTTGGTGATGCCGGGGCGGCTCACGTTGACGCTGATCTGGCCATAGCCGCCCATGTGCAGCAACTCGGTGAAGGAGCCGCGGGAATCGCTGTGCCGCAGGGCGGGCCGGGCGAAGTCCTCCGGAGGAAGAAAGCTGAGGTAGGTGGCATACAGCTTGCGGGTGAAGGCATCGCTTTGGTCCGCCAAATCGAAGGAGTCGCGGCTTTTTTGAAAGCCGTACAAAAGCCGGGTCAGTTCGCCCAGGGTGATGGAATGCTCCGGGTGAACGGCGCAAAAGTCCCCCTCCCTGGTGGGCGCGCCCTGAAGGGCGCGAAGGAACTCGGCCAGGATGTCGTCGATGTCGCAAAGGCGCAGGGGTTGGGCGGGGTCGCTCACCTGGATGGGCAGCCCCCGGGCAATGTGGTGGCAGAAGGTGGCCACGGCACGGTTATAGTTGGGGCGGCTCCAGTTGCCACAGGCGTGGGTGAGCCGGTAGATGCAAACCCGCGCGCCCGTTTCATCGCCATAGGCCCGCAGGGCCGCCTCGGCGGCGAGCTTGCTGCGGCCATAGGGGTTGTCCAAAGCGGCCTGGGTGGAACTGGACAGCACCACCGGGGGCCGGCGGCCCGCCTTGAGCATTTCAAGCAGCTCCACAGTAAAGTCGGAATTGCCCCGCTGAAAATCCTGTTCGTCGGGGGTGCGATTGACCCCGGCCAGGTGAAAGACAAAATCGGCGGCCTGGCAGGCTTCCAGAAGCTTTGCGGCGGAGGTTTCCACATCCACAGGAAACAGAACCGGGCTTCCGGCCACCGCCGGTTCCCGGAGGGTGGCCAGCAAATTCTTGCCGATAAAGCCCCCCGCCCCTGTGATGAGGATGTTCATTGCGCAAATTCCTCCCAGTGTATATTCCTGCTTATGATACTCCAAAACAGGGGGTGGTGTCAATGTACGGTGGGGCGGGGGCTTCTCCCTTGACGGAAGCGGCAAGGGCCCATATAATGAAACCATTCCATTTGTAAGGAGTTTTCCATGCTTGGCGCCCGCATTCTGGTGATTTTTTCCGATATTTCCAAGCCCCAGGCGACCCGGATGGTGCTGGAGGCCGCATCCCGCGCCGCCCGGCCCCTGGGCGTTCGCTTTGCGCTTCCCAGCCGCTTTCAGGAGGACATGGAGCCGCTGCCCCCCGAAGTGTTGGGGGGAACGCCGCCGGAAGGCTATTTGCTTTTTTATCCCGAAGAGGAAGGCCTGCAAGGGGTGCAGCCGCTGCTGACAGATGAGACCCATTTTTTGGCGCTGCAAGGGCCCCATGGGTTTTCGGCGAAGTGGGAGCAGGGGCTTTGCAGCCGGTACCGCAAGCTGCCCGCGCCCGACGCGCTGCTCACCGCCATGGCCGGCGAAACCGGGGACGGGTTGCCGCCCCAGGCGTTTTTGCCCGGCCTTTCGGGGCAGTACGGGGACATGGGGGTGAAGCTGGCCCCGGGGTTGCCGGTGGTTTGTGGCAGCGAGCCCGTCAAAACCCTGGTGGTGAACCCGGCGTTCGTGTTTGGCAAGATTCATTTTTTGCGGCACGCGGAGACGGAGGCGAGCCTTTTGTCCATCGCGGCCTTTGTGGCGGGCTACCAGGCGTTTGCCCTGGAGCGGCCGCTTATTTGGCCCGAGGGAAAGCCCCGGGAGCGTTTTTTGCAAAGACCTGGGAAGGATGCCCTGCCCAGGGCCAACCTGGCCCGGTTTGAACAGCTGGCCGGATTCAGCTTTGAAAAGCGCATGACCGGCCTGCGGGCCAGCCTGGGCCTGTTTTCCACAGAGGACGGGTACCCGCAGCAAATGCCGCCCCAGCTGCTGATTTCCCAGCGGGCCAGGGCGCTGGTCGCCCGGGCCACCCATCCCATGCCGCTTTTCGTGACGGCGTTTTATGAGCTGCCGGACGCCTTGAGACCCGCGCTTTTCTACATGATCCGCTTTTCCTACCTGCGGGCGCTGACCCACCTGCCCCTGGCCCTGTACGCCGGCGGGCGGCAGGAACGGGCCCTTCGCAGCGCCTTCCCCAACACGTTCAGCTATCCGGACAACGCGCTTTTGCCCAAGTCTTTGCTGTATGAGGGCATGACCCCCATGCAGCATTTTGCCCGCAACAAGCTGCCCCTGTTGCAGCGGGCCATGAACGCGTACCCCGGCTTTTCTTACTATGCCTGGGTGGATTTTGACGCGCTGGCCCATCCCATCTGCGCCCAGGCCATGCCGGACTTTTCCGCCCTGATGGACGACACGGTGCACCTGGCCACGGTGGGCGGGGAGCCGGACGGGTCCTTTATGGTGGCGCCCTACCGGCATTTGAAGCTGCTGGTGCGGGAAGTGCAGGCCCTGACCCAGGTGGACGCGGCCATCAAGCGCAGCTTTTCCGAGCAGGCGCTGCTGAAGCGGCTGATGGAAAAATTTTCGGATATGTTTACCCTGCATCCTATGCCCCGAAAGCATTTGCTGTTTTTGACCGGGCTTGACCCCATGTTGCTTAGCGAGGGGGAAAAAGCCCTGCTGAAAGACCTGCCCCCGGCGGAGCGGCTGGCAAGGCCCCTGCCCGCAGGTGGCCGCAAAGCCCCAAAGGAATAACAAGAAGGAGTTTTTTCCATGCAAGCATTGCCAAGGAAAGAAAAAACCGTCGCGGAGAGCCGTGCCCAGCAGGTGCACATCGTATTGCCCGGGGATGTGAACGCCGGGTTTTCGCTGTTCGGCGGCCAGCTGATGCAATGGATTGACATTGTGGCGGCGGTGGTGGCGCGGCGGCATTCCGAGTGCCAGGTGACCACCGCGGCGGTGGATCATCTGGAATTTTTGGCCCCGGCCCGGCTGAACGACATCGTGGTGATGCAGGGCCGCATGACCTATGCGGGCCAAACCAGCATGGAGGTCTGCGTGGAAACCTTTGTGGAGCAGGTGGACAACGGAGGCCTTCAAAAGCTTGTGAACCGCGCGTATCTGACCATGGTGGCGCTGGATTATGAGAAAAAACCCACCCAGGTGCCCGGGCTGAAAACCAAAACGGCGGAGGAAAAAGCGGAGTATGAGGCCGCCAGGCTTCGACGGGCCGAACGCAAGCGGACGCAACCATAACCGCGACGCGCATACAATGGAACCGGAGAACATTGCTTGACGATTGTTGGAAAATGAAGTATCCTGTTACCATACAGACGTGCTCCATAAAAACGCGGCGGACGTCCGCTGCTGAACTCTCAAGCGAAAAATACGAAGGCCGATGGGTGAAGGAGTTATCGATACGATGAGAAAAACCAAAGTTGTATGGGTTCTGAGCGTATGCCTGGTTCTTTTGGTCGCGCTGGGCTCTTTGGCGGCGGAACAGGTGACCCTTACTCCGAAAAAAGCAAGCTATTATGTCGCCCAGGGCAAGGCCGTGGATTTGCGGATCGACATCGCGCCCAGGGCCGCCCGGGGCCGTGGGGTGACCTATGAAAGCGACAATCCCGGGGTCGCCACCGTCAACGCCCGGGGTCGGGTCAGCGGCGTGGCCATTGGGGAATGCAACATTGTCGTCACCAGCAAATTCGACGAAAGCGTGTCCGTCAAGGTGCCCGTGTCCGTCATTTGCCTGGCCAAAACCCTGACCGCCACCCTGGACGGCGCTTCCGTAAAGGTGGGCGAGCAGAAAACCCTGCAGCTGACCTTTGCGCCCGAGGAAACATCGGTGAAGGAAGCGACTTTCAAATCCACCAATCCGCGCATTGCCACCGTGGACGAAAAAGGCGTGGTGACCGGCGTGAAGGCCGGGAAAGTGGCCATCATCGCCACCGCCGCGGACGGCGGCAACGCCCGGGGCAAGCTGAACCTGACCGTTGTGCAACCCGTGGAGGGCGTCAGCTATAAAACGCCCCATGTGCGGGTGGGCGTGGGATACCGCAGCAACCTTGCCGCCACCCTGGCGCCCAAGAACGCCACCAACAAAAACATGACCTGGACCTCCAGCGACCCCAGCGTCGCCACGGTGACGGGCACCACCAACCAGTTCCGAATCAAGGGCCTCCGCTGGGGGCAGACCACCATCACCGGCGTCACCCAGGACGGGGGATACAAGGTATCGCTGGTGGCGGATATCGGCAGCCTGCGCCACGCCGTTCGGGTCAATAAGCTAACGATCCGAAACGACAAGCCGTATATCACGCTGAAAAACGCCAGCAACATGAACATCACCGAGATCCGCTACCAGATCAACGGGTTTGACAGCGACGGGGAGCCCATTCAGATGAGCCGGAACCAGGTTCCCCTGCTGGGCACCTACGATTATGCCCTCGGCCCCGGGGAGTACACGGACCATGGCATGTTCAACTTTATCAAAAAGATCAAGTACCAGGGCCTGTACCAGTATGACTTCGCCATTACAGGTTTTAGCACGGACACGGGCTATTACAACGCCCAGGGCGAGCTGGTCTACAAATACAACATTTCACCTCAAAATTACGAGTGGACCAGCAGCGACTGATCCTGCCGCCAAAGGGGCATGCGCCGCCCTTCGAGCATCCCAAAGATTTTTTGCAGCCCCACGCCGGAGGGTTTTCCTCCGGCGTTTTCGCGCCCGGCGAACCACGCCGCTTTCCCGCGCATAGGATGTGCTGTGATCCGAAAAGGAGGCGCAGCAATGCCGATTCCTCTCAATATTGCCCAAATGGTGGGCAGCCCCGTGGGCGTGTCTTTGCAAAACGGCCAGGGAACCTCCGGCGTGCTTTGCGGCGTGCAAAACCGGGAGTTGTACCTGATGGAATATTTGTATCAGGAACAATTTGCCCTCAAACACTATCCTGCCGACGACATTCGGGATGTGACGGCATATCCCCCTTGCCGCCTGCCGGGAGCGGAGCCCATGCCCCGCCCCGCCCCATGGCCCGTTCCTCACCATGGGCCCCATGACGGACAGTGGCACGACCATGGCGAGGCCTGGCATGGCCACCGGCATTGGGTCTACTGATCCATTCAGAAGCGTTTTGCTGGCCGCGCGCAGCGCGGCCAGTTCGGGGCGCAGGGGCAGCGCCCCCGCGTTCCCATTTCCCCGAACGCTCTTTTTTTCTTCCTCGATGTTGTGATACAATACAGCGGTACGAAAAACGCGGGCGGGCCCCGCGATGCCCGGGAGAAGAAGCGCGATGAGGAAACTGCTGGTTTACCTGAAGGATTACAAAAAAGAGAGCATCCTAAGCCCCCTTTTCAAGCTGGCGGAAGCCTTGCTGGAGCTGCTGGTGCCGCTGGTGATGGCCGCCATGATTGACCAGGGCATTGGGCAAAGGGACATGCCCTATGTGGTGAAAATGGGGCTTTTGCTGGTGGCCCTGGGGGCGGTGGGGCTGGCCTCCTCCATTACGGCGCAATATTTTGCGGCCAAGGCCGCCGTGGGCTTCGGGGGTCAGCTTCGACGGGCCCTGTTTGCGCATATCCAGCGCTTTTCCTATACCCAGCTGGATACCCTGGGCACGCCGCTGCTTATCAACCGCATGACCACGGATGTAAACCAGGTGCAAACCGGCGTGAACATGACGCTTCGGCTGCTGCTGCGGTCGCCCTTTATCGTGTTTGGGGCGCTGGTCATGGCCTTTACCGTGGACGTAAGGATCGCGCTGATTTTTGCGGCGCTCATTCCCTTGCTGGCGGCGACGGTGGCGGCGGTCATGGCCTACACCTTGCCGCGGCACCGGGAGGTGCAGGGCCGGCTGGACCAGGTGCTTTTGCGCACGCGGGAGAACCTGACCGGCGTGCGGGTGATTCGCGCGTTTCAAATGGAAGCGGAGGAAACCGAGCGGTTCCGGCAGGCAAACGAAAGCCTGCGGGCCTTGCAAAACCGGGTAAGCCGCATTTCCACGCTGATGAACCCGCTGACCTATGTGCTGGTGAACGCGGCGCTGATCGTGCTGCTGTGGACCGGCGCGGTGCGGGTGGAGGGCGGGCTGCTAAGCCAGGGCGCGGTGGTGGCGCTGGTGAATTACCTGTCGCAAATTTTGGTGGAGCTGATCAAGCTGGCCAATTTGATTTTGACCATCACCCGGGCGCTGGCCTGCGCCCAGCGGGTGGAGCAGGTGCTGGCGCTGGAGCCGGCCCTGGAGGACCCAAGCGCCCCGGTCAACGCCCCCGAAACGCCGGAGGAAACGGTCTGCTTTTCCCACGTGTTTGCCCGGTATGTGGGAGCGGGGGAGGACGCGCTGGCGGATATCGACTTTGCCGCCAAACGGGGCCAGATGATCGGCGTCATCGGCGGCACGGGCTCGGGCAAAAGCACGCTGGTGAACCTGATTCCCCGGTTTTATGACGCCTCCGTCGGAGAGGTACGGGTGAACGGCGTGGATGTGAAGGCCCAGGACCCGCTGGCCCTGCGGCGGAAAATTGGGGTGGTGCCCCAAAGCGCCGCGCTGTTTGCCGGCACGGTTGAAGAAAACTTGCGCTGGGGGAAGGCGGACGCCACGGACGCGGAGCTGTGGGAGGCCCTTGAGGCGGCCCAGGCGGCGGAGTTTGTGCGGGACAAGTCCGGCGGCCTTCAAGGGCGGCTGGAGCAAAACGGCCGCAATGTGTCCGGGGGCCAGCGGCAACGGCTGACCATCGCCCGGGCCCTGGTGCGAAAGCCGGAGATTTTGATTTTGGACGACAGCTCCTCGGCGCTGGACTACGCCACGGATGCGGCCCTGCGCAAGGCCTTGCGGCAGCTTTCCTGGCAGCCCACGGTGTTCATCGTGTCCCAGCGAACCTCCTCGGTGCGTTTCGCGGATCTGATTTTGGTGCTGGAAGACGGGCGCCTAGCGGGAAAGGGCACCCACGAGGCCCTGCTCAGGGAGTGCGAAATCTACCGGATCATCAACGCGTCCCAATACCCGGACGAGGGCCAGGAAACGGAAAAGGCGACGGAAGCCCGGGAACAAGCAAAGGGGAAGGGAGGCCGGGAAAATGAAGCGAAGTGACCGCAAGCATACGCTGCGCAGGCTGATGGCCTATGTGGCCCGGTACCGGGGCCTTCTGATCCTGTCCCTGGTTTTGTGCGTGGCGCAGGTGGCGGGCACCCTGTACGTGCCCATTTTGACGGGCCGGGCCATTGACGGCATGCTGGGACCGGGCCAGGGGGACCTAAGCGCCCTGCTGCCCCTGCTGGCGGAGATCGGCGGGGTGGTGCTGGCGGTGGCCGCCGCCCAGTGGGGCATGGGTATATGCCACAACCGTCTCACCTTTGGCACCGTGCGGGACATTCGGGCGGACGCCTTTCACCGCCTGCACCGCCTGCCCCTGGCCACCCTGGACCGGCACCCCACGGGGGATTTGGTCAGCCGGATCATCGCGGACGTGGACCAGCTGGCCGAGGGGCTGCTGATGGGGTTCAGCCAGTTGTTTTCCGGCGTGCTGACCATTTTGGGAACGCTGCTGTTCATGTTCTCGCTCAATGCCATCATCGCCACGGCTGTGGTGGCCATTACCCCGGTTTCGCTGCTGCTGGCGTCCTTCGTGGCCAAGCGCACCTACAAGCTGTTTACCAGACAAAGCCAAATTCGGGGCGAGCAAACCGCCCTGATCGACGAATACCTGACCCAGCAAAAGGTGGTCCGGGCTTTTGGCCAGGAGGAAAGCGTTCAGCAGCGCTTTGACGAAGTGAACGACCGGCTGTCCCAAAGCTCGCTGAAGGCGATTTTTGCCTCATCCATCACCTATCCGGGCACCCGGTTTGTAAACGCCCTGGTCAACGCCAGCGTGGGCGTGGCGGGGGCCGCCATCGCCATCACCTCCGGGGGCATCAGCGTGGGGCAGCTGGCCTGCTTTTTGAGCTATGCCAACCAGTACACCAAGCCCTTCAACGAAATTTCCGGCGTGGTGACGGAGCTGCAAAACGCCATGGCCTGCGCCCAGCGGGTGTTTGACCTGATCGCCATGCCCGAGGAACCCCCGGAGGCCCCCCAGGCCGAAACCCTGCGCTCGGTGGACGGCACGGTGGAGCTGTGCCATGTGGCGTTTTCCTACGCCCCGGACCGGAAGCTGATTGAGGACTTTGACTTGCGGGTGGACAGCGGCAAGCGGGTGGCCATTGTGGGCCCCACCGGCTGCGGCAAAACCACGCTGATCAACCTTCTGATGCGGTTTTATGACGTGGACAAGGGCGCGATCCGCGTCAGCGGGCACGAAATCCGGGCCGTGACCCGGCCCAGCCTGCGGCGGTCCTACGGCATGGTGCTTCAGGATCCCTGGCTGCGGCAGGGCACCATCCGCGACAACATCACCATGGGCCGGGAGGGCGTAACGGAGGAGGAGATCATTGCCGCGGCCAAGGCCACCAGGGCCCACAGCTTTATCAAGCGCATGCCGCAGGGCTATGACACGGTCATGGAGGAGGACGGCGGCAGCCTGTCCCAGGGGCAAAAGCAGCTGCTGTGCATTACCCGGGTGATGCTGGCGCTGCCGCCCATGCTGATCCTGGACGAGGCCACCTCCTCTATTGATACCCGCACAGAGCGGGACATTCAAAGCGCCTTTGAGCGCCTGATGAAGGGTCGCACCAGCTTTATTGTGGCCCATCGCCTGTCCACCATCGAAACCGCCGATATCATTCTGGTCATGAACCATGGCAATGTCATTGAGCAGGGTACCCACGCCGAGCTGTTGCGCCAGAACGGCTTCTATGCCAAGCTGTACCACAGCCAGTTCGCGGCGTAGGGGAGGCGGGGGGGAGGACGGCAAGGGGCGCCGCCCCTTGCATCCCCGCCAGGGCTACGCCCTGGACCCATCATCAGACCGCGTTTCACGTGGTCTGAAAAATGGAATCGCAAAAGGGCTGCAAGTCTAAAAAGAATTGCAGCCCTTTCAATTGGGCCTTTTCACCGCGTGAAACGCGGTG
>JAVBTE010000034.1:0-39032 GCA_031556335.1 Eubacteriales bacterium
CTGTCATATTCAGACCGCAAAACCATTTGTAGGCAATGTTGTAGTTGATCTCTTCTTCCAGCCGCCTCTCCGAGCGGATGCCGTAGAGATATCCCACAAGCAGCGTGCGGAACAGAATTTCCGGTCAATGGCAGGGCGTCCTCTGTTTTCGCGTACAAGGGCGCGCAAACCTTGCGGATAAAGGAAAAGTCTATGTTTTGGTCAATGCGCCGCGCAAATGGTCTTGCGGGATCATCTGCTCGATGATCACCAATTCGGCGGACGGCTGCTTCTCATGATTCTTTTGTAGCATCATGAGAACCTCCGCATGCTTCTTTTCCTTATACGTTCGACATTCGACCCCTTTTCTCTTGCTTTTTTCTTCCGTTTTCTTGCATGGAAAAGACCGCCGACTTTATCTTTGTCAGCGGTCTGCACCGGCTCCGCCGGTGGATGGTTATTTTTGGCTTCACACCTGGTTTTTCATTTGGGGAAACCTTTTCCCGACGGGAAGGAAGGCGCGTGCCGGACGCCGAAAATAGAATGCTAAAATCTTTGCCAAAGCGAAAGTGAGAGATGGCTTTTATGGGAAAAATCGGGGTACTGGGAAGCCTGAATGTGGATTTGACGGTTACGCTGAGCCGTTTTCATCAGCCGGGGGAAACCATTACGGGCACCGGGTTCCATACCTTTACCGGGGGCAAGGGCGGGAACCAGGCGGTGGCGGCGGCAAAGCTTGGCGTGCCTACGCTGATGGCCGGAAAGCTGGGCCAGGACCAAAACGGCGAACTGTACCGGGCGACGATGAAACAGCTGGGCATTGACCAGACCGGGGTGGCCGGGGAAAAGGAGCTGCCCAGCGGCGTGGCGCTGATCGAGGTGGACGCGAAGGGAGAGAACCGCATCGCGGTGGTGCCCGGGGCCAACGGCGCGGTGGACTGCGCCTATGTGGACCAGGTATTTGAAAAGCTTGCGGCCTGCGACGTGGTGCTGATGCAATTGGAAACGCCTCTTGCCGCGGTGACCTATGCCGCGCAGAGGTTGCATAAAGAAGGGAAATGCGTGGTGCTGGACCCCGCCCCTGCGGTGCCCCTGCCGGACGAGCTGCTTAAAAGCGTGGATTACCTGACCCCCAACGAGACCGAACTGCACATTTTAACGGGCATGGAAACGGGGGACGACAGCCAGGTGGAGGCCGCAGCCCGGTCGCTGATGGAAAGGGGCGTACGTTGCGTGGTCGCCAAGCTGGGGGCGAGGGGCGCCATGCTGGTGACCCGGGAAGGGGCCACGGCCGTGCCGGGCTTTAGGGTGAAGGCCATCGATACCACGGCGGCGGGGGACAGCTTCAACGCGGGCTTTGCCGCCGCGCTGTTGGACGGGAAAACCCCCGTGGAGGCCGTTCGTTTTGCCAACGCCGTGGCGGCGATTTCCACAACGGCCATGGGTGCCCAGGGCGCGATGCCCAGCCGGGAGCAGGTGGAGGCGCTGCTGCGGGGCTGAGGGGGTTGCCTGTCTGCTGTGCTATTCTTTGCGCTGGTGCTATCCCTTGCGCTTGTGCCTCACCGGTGCGTCGTGCACCGCCGGGGCGTTCAGCACCCGCCCGATGTCGTCAAACCGGGAGCCATGGCAAGGGCATTCCCAGGACTTGGTTTTGGCCCGGTACGTAAGCTTGCACCCCATGTGCGAACACCGGGGCGCGCGGAGCCGCGTAAGGCTTTGGGCATAGCGGCCCGCCAGCGACAGGGTAGTTCTAAGCTCGGCCTTCCGCACGCCGGAGCCTGTTCGCTGCCCGCTGTAAATGGGATACCCCTCCCCGGGCAGGCCCAAAATTTTCGCGCTGATCACCTGGGCCGCCATCATGCTGTGCACAATGCCATGGTGGCCATAACCTGTGGCCACAAAGATATTGGGCGTTTTGCGGCTGTACGCGCCAATGTAGGGCAGGCCGTCGGCGGAATAGGTATCGATGCCGCCGTAGGCGGCGGTGGGCAGCACATGGTCAAACCCCCGGGCGTATTCCTGGGCGAAGCGAAGCAGGGGCTGTTCCCGGGTGTGCGTGCCTACCCGGTCGCCGATGAGATGAAACAGCGTGCCTTCCCGGTGTCGGCGCATGGCGAAGCGGCCCTGGGCGTCCAGATACATGCCGTCATAGGCGGTGCTTCCCTCCATGGGCAACAGGGCGCTTTGCCGCTGGTAGAGCCGGGCAAAGTACCACCCGGGCGTGTTGATGACCGGATAACCCGTGGCAATGACCAGGTAGGGGGCCAGAACACTGCCCCGGCCCGTGTACACCAGGTTGCTTTCCAGGGCGATGACCCGGGAGTTTTCATAAATGGAAAGGCCCATCTGGGTGGCCTTCCGGGCCACGGAGCGCAGATGGTTGTAGGGCTGTAAAGTCCCCTGGTCGTGGAGCTCGATGGCCATGGCGGAGGGCACGGGGCATTGGGTGGCCTGGGTCAGGCTGGAAGCAAGCCCCGCCCGGTTCATGGCCTGATGCTCCTTTTGCAGAGCGTTTTCATTTTTGTCCTGGGTGGACACCACAAAGGCCACCATGTCCCGCCAGCCGGAATCCATGCCGGGCTCCGAGGCCAGGTCCCGAAGGGATTGCAGGGCGGCGTTCTGGGTTTGGGTATAGGCCTGGCTGACCTCGTAGCCAAAAAGCCGCTCCAGGCCCGAATAGAAAAGGCCGTGGGTCTGGGTCACCAGCCCGCCGCAGCGGCCGGAGGCGCCGCTGCCCAGGTTGCCCGCTTCCAGCAAAACCACCCGAAGGCCCGCTTTGCAAAGCCAAAGCGCGGTGTGGACGCCGCTGAGGCCGCCGCCCACCACCACCGCGTCCGCGTTGCGGCGGCCCCGGAGAATGGGATAGGCGGCCTGGTTCTCCACGTTCCAAAATGGCTGGTCTTGCATAGGCGCCTCCAGTGCTCTGTTTGGCGTTAGCATGCGCAAAGAACCCTTGAAATATCGGCGGATTTGCGGTAGCATTTCGGATAGAAACACGGCGTGGGAAGAAGGCCGGCGAACCTGTCGGCCAGGAAAGAGGGGAAGCGCGTTGGCAAAGATTTTGATCACTGTGGGGGTGCCCGCCGAAGGGTTCAATCCCCTGAAAGGTCATGAGGTATGGTATCCGGGAGAAGGAAAGGCATACTCCACAGAGGAGTTGCTGCGCCTTTTGCCGGAGGCGGACGTGGTGCTGTCCTGCAAGGGCCTCAGCGCGGAGGAGATCCGGGCGGGAAAGCGGCTGAAGCTGATCGTTTGCTATGGGGCCGGCTATGACAACATTGACGTGGCGGAGGCCACGAAGCAGGGCATTCCTGTTGTGAACACGCCCAATGCCGTTACCGAGGTGACGGCTGAACTGGCCATGGCCCTCATGCTGTGCCTGGCCCGCCGGGTTGCCGAGCTGGACGGGCTGATGCACGGGGGCGACCCGTCGGAAGTGTTCGGGCTGGGCAAGCGGATGGGCGTTTCGCTTCGGGGCAGAACCTTGGGCATTGTGGGCATGGGCCGCATCGGCGGCAAGGTGGCGGATTTTGGACGGCTGATGGGCATGCGCATCCTGTACGCCGGCCATCGCGCCAAGGACCCGCAGGAGGCCAGGGGCGCGGTATTCGTGCCCCTGGCGGAACTGATGCGGGAATCCGATTTTGTCAACGTCAGCTGTCCCAGCACGCCGGAGACCCAAGGGCTCATCAGCCGGGAGCTATTGTTCTCCATGAAGCCCACGGCGTTTTTCATCAACACGGCGCGGGGGGCCGTGGTGGACGAACCCGCGCTTTTGGACGCGCTGAAACAAAACCGGCTGGCCGGGGCCGGGCTGGATGTGTTCATGAACGAGCCCCAAATCAGCCGGGAGTTTTGCAAACTTTCCAATGTAGTGATGACGCCCCACGCGGGGACCAACACCCTGGACGCCCGCAACGAAATGGCCCTGGCGGCCAGTCGGCACATGCTGGACGTGCTGGAGGGGAGAAAACCGCAGAACCTGGTCAATCCGGAGGTTTGGCCCGGGTAAATATTTTGGGGTCATTCAGACTTCGCACGCACCAATTCATCGCCCTCCCATACCATGGGGAGTGAAGCGGTCGAAACAAGACCGCCCTAGCCGGAAACATCACCGGCTTTGCGAACCCGCGGTTGCGCGCCAGCGCATGCGGGCAAGAAAAAGGAGGCGTGCCCATGTCTTTTTACAGTTACAAAAACGCAAACCCCTGCTCGTGCCCCGGGGTCATCGCGGGTAACGCAATGGATGGGTTGCAGGAAAAGGTCTGCGTACAGGTGAAGCGCGTGTACGACAGCTGCCTGCAACAGGAACAGCTGGATGACAAGGAAGTCATTATCACCAGCTACGCGATGGTCGCCAACAACTGCGGCAATTGCGGTTGCGTTTGCAATGACGGCACCGAAACCGTGCCCCCCACCTCCGCGCCCGTACCCCCCATCACCTTTGAAAGCTGCCGCTCCACCACCACAGACGGGACCATCAGCAACCTGACCGTCGAGCGCCTGTGCGACCGCCCCTGCTTCGCCCGCGTCCGTTGCCGCATTGAAGTGCCCATCGACATCCTCTTTGTGGATAGCCGCTGCGTTGAGTACATCGGAAAAGGCGTCATCATCGTGGATAAAGACGTTCTGCTCTCCATTCCCGACGAGTCCATCGTTCCTTACAGCATGGAAAGCATGGTCAGCGCGATTTGCGTGGCCGGCACCTATCTGGGCAACAACCGCTTCAAGCTGACGGTTTGCGTTACCGTTGTGCTGAAAGTGCTGGCGCAGGTGGAAATCCTGATTCCTTCCTATGGCTTCTGCCCCATTCCGCCCTGCGAAGAGTTTGCGGAGAATGTTTGCGACGAACCTGTCTCCACATGATCCCGTCAATGGGAAAACACAGTCAATACACCGGAAAAACATCAAGCGTGATAAAGTCCGCGGGGTTTTCGTTGCGGTAGCACCGGTGGGTTTTGTGATAGATCACTTTTGAAATGACGCTTTTCAGAAGTTCGTTCTTTCCACGAGCGTCCGAGGATGAATAGCTTTGCAGCACGTGATCGATTTGGGGAAGAAGGGCGCGAATCGCATCTTCTTTTTGGACGAGGGGAGGGGGGATTTTTTCCAGGCTTGCCCTGGCCTCCGCTAAGCGCTGAGCGATGAGGGCGTTGCGATCCGTATAGGTGGCGACATCATACACGCCCTGCTCCAGCAGATCGCGCAGACGGTTTTGCTGAGAAAGCAGCTGCTCGATGGCCTTGGATAGAGAAACGCGCTGGGCATCCTCCTGTGAGGGGGGAGGCATGGAAGGGCCACGGTCAACGGCGAGATCCGCACACCAGGTTTCCAGCGTGCCCAACATCATTTCCTCCACGATGGCCAGCGGGGCGGAGGAGGTGGCGCAGCCAACCCGGGAGCATTTCAGGTAATCCACACCCGCCAGATGGCCATACATGGGCGTGCGGACCATGGCGCGGCCGCAGACCGAGCAGGCCACCAGACCGTTTAGCGGGTTACAAAAATCGCCATTGTCTTTGATGGGCGCATTGTTACCGGACAGTTTTTCCTGCAGGCGTTTCCAGGTGTCCTGATCGAGAATAGGATCGTGGAGGCCGTCGGCAACGATGATATTGTTGGAGAGCGGGCGGCTTTTGGAACGCTTCCCGTCATCACCGAAGGAAACGACGGTTTGACGTTTGTTAAACCAGACCTTGCCGATATAGGTGGGATTGGAAAGGATAACCCGGACGGCGGAACGCTCCCAGGGAACGCCGGTAAGGGTGCGTATACCCATTTCATTCAGGGCGTTACAGATTTTGTTGAGCCCCATGGATTCCCATACTGTTTCGCCTTTTTCGTTTTTGGTATGCCGTCCGTCCAGGTACCAGGCGGCCATGAGACGGACGATTTCCGCGCGCTCCGGAACGATGCGAAGGGACCAGCCCTTCTGCCCTGGCAGCTTATACCGCTCATAACCAAACAGGTCGCGACTGCCGACGTATTTTCCTTCCTTGACGCTGGCCATGCGGCCGGCGAACAGGCGGCGCTTGATGGCCGAATACTCGCGCCGGGCCATGAAAAGCCCAAACTCAAAGTATTCTTCATCCGCCGGATTGTTTGGGTCATAATCCCGGAAGGGGGTAATGATGAGAGTGCCGGAATACTTGAACGTTTGCGCCACGATGCCCTGGTCCATGGTATCGCCGCGGGCAAGGCGCTCCACCTCCACCACCAGTACGCCGCGCCACATTTTCGCACCCACATCACGCAGCAGCCGCTGCATCTCCGGCCGGTCGTCGATGGTGTCGGCGGTGCACACCTCTTCATACACCTTCCCGATGGGCAGACTTCGCCTGGCGGCCAGATCCAGCAGGGAGGCACGGTGCCGGGACAGGGTTTCCCCCTCACCGCGCTGCTCCGCCTCCAGATCCTTTCTGGACTTGCGGAGGTAAAGGCAATACTCTTTCATGGGATCAACTCCAAATTGACATCAAAGGTTTTTTAGTTCATTACAAAGGTCGATAAATAGAAATCCGCAAGCGCATGCATCAGATAGAGCAGAATGTTGATCATCGTGAAATATATTGAAATCAGCGGTTAGATTGGACAGGGAATAACCTCCAATTGGGTAACCAGAAATACCGGTTATATCTTGCATCTTGTGAAAATATTTTTTTGCTAGCTCTAAGGTATCATAGTATTTTCTGCTTGAATCATAAAAAGGAATGCCATGAGAGTAAAGGAATTTAAGATCAAAATTAATGTTATGGGCTATCAAATTGTCCTTGCCAATAAAATCAATAAAAGGACCACAGATATCATTAACGCAAGGAGCATCCTTTACCATATCCTCATTGACACCATTTATTCGTTCAGCATCAGGTCTCAAGCCATTAAGAGGCTTGACATATGTGTGAAAGTATGAAGATGGCTTATCGTTTCGAAAACGAACGGCTGCGATCTCAATTATTTCATTAATATGCGCTCTTAAACCCGTAGTCTCAACATCAAAAGACACAAAATCAGAATAGGTTTTCCAACTGGTTGCCTTTGTAACTCTAGTTGCGCTAAAGAAAGGCATATTACCTAACGGTTGTCTTTCGACAGAAATAGCTCTTGCCGATAATTCTTCTTTTGTCATGGACATAAATAGCGACTTTGTTTTTTCATAATGCGCATCGGCTTCTTCAAATTTTTTCTCCAGTGCTGATTTTGATTTTTCCGCAATTTTTTGCGAAAGAATCCGCTGCTGTTCGGCTTCCTGTAACAAACGCAATCTTAAGGCTTCTTGTTCGGCTAATTTTTTCTGAATAGCCTGCTCCTGTGCATATTTGACCGCCTTTTTATTATTAAGTGAAACTGATAGCCATATGAAAAAGCCCAAAACCCAAATCACCAAAATGCCGATGCCCATGAGAACCACCTTTCAAATTGTGTGTATTCCAAGCGTCAGCTCAAATGTTAATACAAAGCATCCATAACTTGCCTGAGGAATGCATGCAACTCATCGGCGGTCATGTTATAGGTTGGAGCGATCTCTTCGATCAGCTCACTTTCAGGCCTATTCGGATATTTGTCCAAGTAGGCAAAAACCTCGTTGTAAATTTTGAGATCGGACGCGGAGACAGAGGAACCAATGCCGAGGGAATACATAGCTGGAAATAAGGACATAAGATCATCTAAGTTTTTTAGTTTATAAGAAACCTCCTTACCGCTACGAGAATCAAAAAGAGTGCCATAGGCTGCCCCTAAATTCATGAAGTGAAAAATGGTGTTATTATCATTGTCACGCAGGACTACATCAATAGTACCGATGCTTGTGTAATTTTCCGAAAGCAAATCAATACAATAATAAACATAGGTTCCGAAATTTGTTATATCTGTGCTGGGTCTTAGCACTACAAGTATACCGTTTTTTTCTTTACCTAAAATATCTGCAAACAATACAGGGATACTCTTTGTATGCAGAAGGGCTTCGACATTTTCTTCTGTTGGCATGACCTCAGTTTGTTCTAAGACGGTCTCTTGGGAATTGGATGCAACTGCAAATGGTGGGACTAGAAAAAAGAGTATAAGCGCTAAATAAAAAAAACGTTTCATGGGGGAGGCCACCTTTCAAATTGTATGTATTCCAAGCATCAGCCACTATACCTAGTGATTGACACCAGAACCCAAGAAGTGATAAGATAAAAACAGAACACGTGTTCCCGATTTACAAAACACATATTCTTTCGTAGGAACAATTTAGCATATTCAGGGGAAAAGCGCAACCATGGAAGCGTTATTTTTTGCAAAAAATCGAAAGAAGGCGGCGCACGTGAGTAACGAGGAGAAAGACATGGACAGACAGAGCGCCTATTTTCGGAGCAAGATTTCGGAAATGGTGAACAGGATACGAACCTTGAAGGTATTAAAGCTGATTTATGCCATCGTAGAGGAGCTGTATTTAAAAGAGCCGGACTAATCGCCCAGCTCTTCTAACAGGTAGTCTACATATTTATCAATGGCATCCAACTGGTGATCTTCCAGCCTTGCCAAGGCCCGAATAAGGGCCTTGGTTTTTTTGTGCCCTTCGCCAGCGAGAAGAGTTACAACCTTTGCCGTAATGCGGTCCTCATCGCTTTTGTATGGTGCTTCGGTTCCGTCTTTGAGCCAGACATATGATACGCCGAATTCACGGCATATAGATCTAAGGACAATTTCTGAGGGCTCAACGCGACCATATTCAAGATTCGCTATTGCATCCTTGCTAAGCCCTATTCTGCATCCAAAGGCAGGCTGGGTTAATCCATTTTGCTTTCGTACTTCTCTGATTCGACCTTGCAAAAAATCACCTCCCGCACGCAATAATAACACATAAAAAAGTTGTAAGTCAACAAGAAAATATAAAAAAAGACGTTGACTTACAATTTTTGATGTGTTAATATAGTAATACAACAAGAACGGAGGTGAAAATGATGTCGGAAAAACAACGAATCGAAAAGATCATTGGGATTCTGCAAAAGATTGAAGACCGAGAGAACCTGCCGGAGGAATTCTTTTTGAAGCTGGAGGGCGCGCTGGAATTTGCCACGGCCGGGGACGAAAAGAAGACGGCATAGCTGCTGGCGGAGGGATTCCGGGTGGGCGTAAAGTTCGCGGAGGCATCGTAAGCGGGGATACGACAGCAGCAAGAGGGCCAAGGAGAATAAGCAGCAAGCCGCCCGGGTGGGGCGGGAGAGGAACGGAAGGAAGGAAAAACAGATGAAAATACAAGTAACAGGTATCGGAAGGCTTGAACAATGGCTGAAGGACCTTAACGAGCAGGTGGAAAAAATCAGCGAGACGCTTCGCCATGGTCCGGCTGGCAGTTCGATAAAAGTCATATTGGAAGTGGACGGGCAGGAGCTGGAACAAAACCCGCCAGTTGCAGCTGGCGGGATGGAGTAAGGGTCAATGACCATGTTTCAGATGTTCGAGTATGCGGGAGACCAAGCTTGCAAGAAGAGCCATTTCCTTTCTGGAGACCGGTTCGGAATCGTTCGCATCAATGATTTGGTCCAGTTCTTCCATGGCATCGGTCATTTCCTGAGATGTCATTTGAAACATGCGAATCACCTCCATTCCGGCCCCAATTTTACCACAAGGCGCGGAAAGGGACAACCAACCAGTCAACCGGGACAAGCGGCCCGGCATAACGTGTAGAAGGGAGGCGAGGCAGCGTGGCGATTGTGATGGAGTTCAAACCCCGGTGCGGCGGCACTGTGCGGGTGCACGACGACGAGTATGTGAACAAGACGCCGGAGCAGATTGCGGCGGCGAAGCGGCATACAAACGACGTGATTGTGGAGAACGTGAGAAGAGGCGTTGAACGGTACGGGGCGGAGGAGATGCAGCGCAGGATTGCGGAAGCGCGGGCCTCGCTGGACCTGAACCGGCGCAAAGCATAAGCCAAAGAAGGGCGGGGACGGCATATGGACTTCAAATTTGAGGTTGCGCGGAATAGGACAAGCCTTTCCAAGGGATGGGCAAACGTGTTTTGCAACGGCCAGTTCATAGGCACCTATTTGGACACGTTCCAAATGGGCGGGTTGCACGGCAAGCAGCTGGGCGGCTGGGGCAGCGTGGTGCCGGACGGGGATTTTGTGCGGGTGGCCATGCAGCGGCAGGCGGGCAAGATTTTGGGAACGGTTCCCAAAGAGCCGACGCCGGCGGAGGAGGCCGAAAAAGAGACAGGGACCGGCGAACCAAAGAAGAGAGGGCGAAAAAGGAAGGGGAACGCCTGACCACAACAACCACCGAACGGCAAAGCGGAGGATGGAAAGCGAGATGTGAACAAATGCCTTCAAAACAAGAGGTGCGAGAAATGAACCGCGCATTTACAGATGATAATGAGAAAATTGTGACAATGCTTATTTATTCGGAAGAAAGGACGACATACGTTCCAGAAGATCGGACTGTGGCTGAGACGAGACAGGATTGTGCCGAATGTAGTTTTTTAGAAACATAATGCAATTTTTACACTCACCAAGAGTTAGGTCGCCGGAACCACCCATGGCGAGCTTGGTCATGAAAAGTTCAATGTGATCGCACAATGTGGCATCCTCGGGGTTCGATAGGTCAAGAGAATAGACCATGAATTCACAAGAAGCGAGAAGCGCAGCGATATCTTGTTGGGACATATTCAGATTAGGAAGCACAGAAACACATCCTTTCTGGAAGAGATTTTACCATATGGCGCAAAAAGGGACAAGCGCACAAATGAACCGCGCCGGGGAACGGCGCACAGGGACACGTGGCGCAATTGGCAGCGCACGGTGGACAGGCAACAGAGCAAACCCATCCCACCGGCATCCCGGTTCAAGCCCGGGCGTGTCCGCAAAAGCCAAAAGAAAAGGAGCAAGGGGAGGTGAAAACCGTTGCCGCTCCTGGAAAATTACGAAGAGTACGCGACCGTCATAGATGACATGGACACCGCGGACGAAAAGCGAAAGCGGGTGAGGCTTGATGAAGAAGCTGATGTAACACCCACAACCGAACAAAGCTGCACAAACAGGTCCCGATACCACGAAACCATAAGACACCACACCGCGGCGGGCGGAACCTAGATACTCTCAGCTGCTACGTTCACCAAAACATAATGAAGGAGGGCCCGGAAAAGCCACCCGAGAGGGAACGCGCACAGGACAGCGCGGCCGGGCCCTTCGCCAACCACAAAAGACTGGAGGAACCACCATGACGGAGATGAAGGCGCTGACCATATGGCAGCCATGGGCCCAGCTGATTATAGAAGAGCAAAAGGGGTTTGAGACCAGGCCGCGCCGGATGAATCACCGGGGAAAACTGGCCATTCACGCGGCGATGATGGCGCCGTGGGAGATTCTCCGGGAGCTTCCGGAGCGGGTGGCCAGGGCCATCAGCGGCGCATTGGGGCACGAGTACGAACCAGAAGCGGAGCGGGCGCTGGAGCGGCTGCCCCGGGGGAAGGTGATTGGCACGGCGGAGGTGACCGCATGTTACAAGATCATCCACGTATGCAAGGCTGTGCAGTTGCAGACGGGATATACCGAGGTGACCGTGCAGGACGGCGCCCGGTTTGAACAGCTGATGGTGCGGGATGAGGAGATCCTGTTTGGCGACTGGCGGCCGGGCCGGTACGCCATTCGACTGGAGAACGTGAAACGGATGCGCCCGGTGCCCGCCAAGGGAAAGCAGGGCCTGTGGAACTGGCAAATACCAGCGTAGAGGGCGAATGGCCAAAGGCCATTTTGAGATAAGCCAACCGACACACAAGAAAAGGAAGGTGCGACAAATGGGACTGAGCGAGCATGCGGCGCAAGAACTTGATCACGCCATGAACAAGCTGCGAGACGAGATGGCAGCGAAAGCCGATCACCCAGGCATCCAGGAAATAGGCTCCTACATGACTGCACGCCTGATGGACAGGCAAGAGGATGCCGGGCAGGTGTTGGCAGAGGGGAAAACCCTAACGGGTGCATTTGAGGCGATTCATGCTTATGCGAGCAAGCATAAAACCGGAAATTTCGCCTACGTGCCGCCGGAGCAGGCGTTCAAGTTGGTTGCCGAATACTACGGCATTGATGAGTATGAACAAAAACAAAATCCGCAAGCGCTTGCGGATTTGAAGCTCGCAGCGGCCAGCGAGGGCGGCCTCGATTTTGATTTGGACGCCATGCTGGACGAGCTGAATTGAGGTGCGCATATGGCAATGACATGGGAGGAAGCGCTGGAACATGCCGGCCAGCTGATGACGACTGAGGTGGAGGAGCGTGCGCTGAGGGCCATACCGCACTATATTTGGATGGACCGACGGGAATCACCGGCATCGATGCTGGATTTTCTGGACCCCGATTCCCCGAAAAGGAAGAGGCCGACGCTTGTTGGATTTTGCACGAACTGCCTGGAGTGGCACGATATCGACGCCACCAAGGTTCCGGACTGGGTGGCGGAGGACCCGTATGCGACGGACGAATACGGAGACGATCCTGCGTTTGAAGCAAACCGTACATTTCCAACCGGTACCGAAGCCAGGGGAAAGGCGCGGCACGGACAGATCGGCCACTGTCCAAGGTGCGGGGCACGGGCGCAATACCGATCGTTAAATATCGGGTACAAAACCCTATGGGACCGCGCCATGCTGATCATCTACCAAAAAAGCGCCATAGAAAAGGACGCCATTGTATGCGTGGGCTATGACATCATCGTGGAATGGAAGCACATGAACCCATACGAGGCCATATACCCGCCCATGGACATCGACCCGGCGGAAGTGTGCGTGTTTCGGCACGGGAAGAGCGCGGACCGCTTTATCAAGGAACGGTGCGCCATTTGGGACATGGGAGAGCAGCGGTACACCCAGCAATGGGTGGAGTGGAAACACAAAATGGAATGCAAAAGCGGCTGGGCGCCGGGGGTGGGTTTGTTTGGAAATTCAAGGGTACGGGTAGTGCTGGACGCGGAATCCCTGCAAAATGCGGTTGTAGCATCGCCTTTCTCGTGGATCTTTGAGGAGCGCACGGTGGAAGAATGCCATGAATGGGGCTGCTATGACAAGATCAGCGCGATGGCCAGGATCGCCAAGTATCCGTGCATCGAGTACCTGTTCAAACTGGGATTTAGCGCCCTGGCTAAGTACGCCATTGATGAGAAGGCCGGGGCCCTGCTCAACCTTCGGGGCAAAAGCGCCAAGGCGGTGCTGCGGCTGACGGACCAGCAATGGGGCGAAGTGAAAGGCCGAAAGCTGAACGTGACGGAAAAGACGCTGGAGGCCGCGCAGTTTGCCAGGCGGGAAAAGCTGCGGTGGAGCATGGAGCTGTGCGAATGGATTGGGAATCGGTTGCCATATGGCACCATGGACGCCATCGAGGAGATCCACAGGAGACATAAGCAGCTGAACCTGCTGGCCATGCTGAAATACTGCCGCCGCAAAAGCGTGAGACTGAGAGATTACAGGGACTACCTGGGGCAGATGGACGAACTGCGAATGAATATGGCGGATAAAACGCTGCTATATCCGGTGAACTTTGACGAGATGCATGGACGGCTTTCGGAACGGGTCGCAGCCAAAACAAACAAGAATTTGGAGAAGAAGATCAAAGACATGCTACCCAAGCTGGCGGAATACTGCTTCAGCGCCTGCGGGCTGGTGCTGCGGCCCATGCTGACCTCGGGGGAGGTAATCCGCGAGGGAACCGTGCTGCACCATTGCGTGGGCGGCTACGTGAAGCAGTACGCCAATGGCCAAACAACGCTTTGTTGCCTGCGAGAGGAAACGGCGATGAACAAGCCGCTATATACCGTGGAGTTTGGAAAAGAGGGCAGGATGGTGCAATGCCGGGGAGAGCGAAACCAAACCAAGCCGGAGGACAAGGACCGCCTGGCGCAGTTTTGGAAGTTGTTTGAAATGATGCGGGCCGACCTGCGGACACAAAACAGTAAGGTACAAAAGCGGAAAAGAAAGGAGAGCGCGGCATGAGTGAGATGATTGAAACCATCAGCGAAGGGATACGCACAGCGGACATCATTGCGGCGGAAATCAACGGGATCAAGGAGCAGGTACGGGCCAGCGTACTGGCAGGAGCCATAGAGATTGGCAGGAGGCTGAAAGAGGCCAAGGCGATGGTGCCATTCGGCGCGTGGGCGGATTGGTTGCAGGACAATGTGGATTACAGCGAGCGGACGGCCCAGAACATGATGCGGATTGCGGACGAGTACGGAAAAACAGATCCGCAAGCGCTTGCGGATTTGACGTACACCCAGGCGGTTCTCCTGCTGGGAGTGCCGAGCGAGGAACGGGACGCCTTTGTGCAGGAGCACAAGCTGGAGGACATGACAACCAGGGAGCTGCAGGCGGCCGTGGACGAGCTGAAAGCCGACAAGGCAAAAATGCAGCTGACCATCGACCAGTTGATGGAGGGCGCGGAGAAGAAGGATGCCCACAAGGAGGCACAGGCGAGAAGCGAGGCCCGGGCGGCGGAACTTTCCCAGGCGGTTTCCAAGCTGGAAAAGGAGCTGGCCAAGGCAGGAGACCTGGAAAAGAAAGCGGAGGCCAAAGGGAAAAAGGAGGCTGAGGCCCGCGTGGCCGAGCTGGAATGCGAGCTAAAAGAAGCCAGAGACGCAGAGGCTCGCGCCAAAGCGGAGATCCAGGCGGAAAAACGGAGGGCAGCCGAGGCGGCCGCCAGGCTGCCCTCCGTGCCGCCGGAGGTGGAGGCAGAGCTTACCCGCCTTCGCGCGCAGGCCAGCAGGTCAAACAGTGAGACGGAGCTTCGGGCCGCGTTTGACGCGATGAAGGATGGATTTGAACGGCTGATGAACCGCCTGATCACCCTGGAAGCGGAGGATGAGCAGCAGGCGGCAAAGTATCGGAGCGTCATGGGGAAAGGTGTGCAAATGATGGCCGACAAGGTAAGCGGAAACGCTGGAGGCGCGTGATGCAGACACAGGAGCGGATACACAACATCCCCATCCGGAAGATCACAGAGTACCAGGTTTTCAGCGAGTGCATTGAGTTTTATTTAGGACAGCAACGGACGGTGAGCAGGAACTGTGCAACGCCGCTGGGGGCGCAGAAGGGGTTGGAGCCTATTTTTGACATCCTGGAACAAAAGATTCAGATTTTGCAGAAAAAGCTGCATGAGGCGCGGTACGGGGAGGATGCCGAAGAGGAGAAAAGGAGGGACAAGCATGGACAGGACCAGGATTGACTGGTGCGACGCCACATGGAACCCGGTAACGGGATGCCAGTATGGGTGCCCGTATTGCTACGCGGAGAAGATCGCCAAGCGATATGGAGGGCACGACCATGACCAGAACAAAGAACCAATCGGGCGAGAGTTGGCAATTGGTATACAGAACATTGACGAACCACGATACATCATGCAAAAAGGCATACTGAGAAAGGCCCCATACCCATGGTTTTTCCTACCCACTTTCCACCGGTACAGACTGGGTGTGCCAATACATTGGGCAAAGCCGCGTGTGATCTTTGTATGCTCTATGGCGGATCTGTTTGGGGAATGGGTGCCGGACGAGTGGATTGAGGAAGTGTTCAAAGCCTGCGAACAAGCGCCACAACACACCTATCTGTTTCTGACAAAGAACCCGCAAAGGTACGACGACCTGATAGACGCCGGGAAGCTGCCGCAGAGAGAGAACATGTGGTATGGAAGCACCTGCACCACGCTGGACGACAACCTGCACTGGAATGCAAATGCGAACACTTTCATGAGCTGCGAACCAATGCTGGCGTCATGGTGGGGAGAGACGGCAAGCCCTGGACCCAGTGACATGTTTCCGGGCTGGGTGATTTTGGGAGCGGAAACAGGAAACAGACCGGGGAAAGTGGTGCCGGAGCGCTGGTGGCTGAGACAGGCTGTGAAAAAATGCAGGGCGGAAGGCATCCCTGTGTTTATGAAAAAATCCCTTGCACCCATTTGGGGCAAGGACCTAATCCAGGAATGGCCAAAGGGAATGAAGGCGGAGGAACACACATGAACAGGCAGCAGGCAAAAGAGATTGCCATGGCAATGGCCGGGATCTGCAGGACGGACTGGGAGGCGCTGAAGCGGGACGTGGAGATGCAGTTTGGGCGCAAAGCCATGAGCTGCACTTTTCAGCCCGAAGGGGACGAGGGAAAGCCGGTGATGGGCTGGCCAGGGGAAGCAGCGTGGCTGAAACAGGCGGAGGACGTGCCGGGCTGGGATGCGTATATGGCGCCCAATGGCGCGGTCAGGTACGGGTGCGAGAAAAACAAGTGTTTCCAGATCAAGAAAACGTGGAGCCAAACGCAAGGCGGTGTCTGGAAGCGGGTGTGGACGGCTACCTACTGGAACGAGCCGATCACGTCCATTTCGGAAGGGGAAACGCCCGGGGAGGTGGGCCGGGAAATGTACAGATATGCCATGACCGGGGAACCGTTACCCAATGGGGAGGACGTGCCAATAAGGGACCTGGCATAGGGAGGGAGGCCATGAAAAGAACCATTGTGACGGTTTCCATTTTCGTCAGCATTCTGATGGGGATGCTGGCCAGGGCGGAGGAAGAGCCGCTGCTGTGGATGACCATTACGCCGTACAAAGGAGCGAAGATCAGGGTCTACTATTTGCAGCCGCCGGGGGAGCCGCGGTGGGGCGATGAGGTGACATTCTACTGCGAGTTTGATGGGTGCGACAAGGACGAGTTTACGTATGACTGGCAATATTCAAAAGATGGCGTGTATTGGACAAGCTTTGGCAGCGGCCGGCCGCGAAGGTGTTTTCAGTTGAGCGAGGCAACGGCGGGGGCGCAGGTGCGGCTGATTGTGGAAGAAAAGTAGAGGAGGCGATTGAGGGTGACGACCATGCAATTTTTGGAGAACTCATTTTACATCCTAGCGGGGGTGATGTGCCTGCTGGGGGCGTTGGCGGCGGTGTGCCTGGCGGCCAAGTGGTTCTTGGACGGGACGCGGAAGGAACGGGCCAAAAGCGCGATCGAAAAAAGCGACTGGTTTGCCATGTCTGCAAGCAATCCGGGGGATGGGAGGAATTGCGGTTCGGGAAACGGCTGCAAAAGCTGCTGGTGCAGCACCTGTAAAAACCTTGAAAAGTGCGAGCGGATGAAAGAGGATATTACACCATATGAAATCGCTGAAAACTTCAAAAGCCCATGGCCATGCTTGGGATGCGACGGTTATAAAAACCGCATGGAAAACATGGAAGAGCCGACGTGCGACAAGGACGATTGCGAATACACATATGAGCCCATGGCGGAGGAACATGGCAAGGATCTTCTCCATGAGCAGTTATGGGGATGGATGAACCTATGAGCATCAAAAAGCGGATTGCCTGACCGCAATCCGCTACCCCTGGGACAGAGGTAAATCAACACCAATAGTATACACCAAAGACCACCGAAAATCAACGCGGGAGGGAGAACGACAAGCATGTTGCGCCGGGGGGGCGCAAAGCGGCCTTGTAATGGGTATTAACTTACGGACGGCCACGGGGGCAACCCGTACCCAGGGGCACACCTCGGCCCCGGATGATCTTAGTCCCCGCCGCCTGCATATTTATTCATCCCGAGTGCAGGCGGGGGGTCAAGGGCGCGCAGCGCGGCGAAGCCGGGGCGCGGAAGCGCCACCCTTGACGCCAGCCAAGCGAGGGATACGAGGAGGGAGGCCGCAGGCCGACTAGCCACCGAGTTGCCGAAGGCAACGAATGGCGTAGCCTCGACCCAGCGAAGCGCGGGGAGAGGCCGACAAGGCAAGGCAGCGGCGGGGAATAAGATCATCCGGCGGCGGGGGGAAGAACGCAGCGAAGCATCACCCAAGATATTCTCCAGAGCCTGCTTCCCCCGAAGGGGGACGGGAGGGGGAGAAAATCAGAGCACACAGGAGGGCGGCCGCACGCCGACAGGGCAGCGGGGAAGGCCACCCGGAAGAGATACGGGAGGGATCACTGTATGCATTATAGTGCGGAGGAATACGAGCTTCTTTTTCAAGAGCCATGCGGGCCTTTGAGCGAGCGGCCATTTGAAGCCCTACGGCACCAAAACGTTTTTAGGTACCGGGCGAGAACAATCAAGGCCGGTGAACAGATGGAGGTGGAGATCTATCCCATTTGGAATTGCCGGGCGGAGGTGCAGGCAGCCAGGAAGGCGGCCACCCGGGAGGCCCAACGGAACCTGAATGACAAAAACGCCAAGAGAACCATCAACAGGCTGATCAATGCCAATTTTTCGACCGGGGATTTGGCCGTGCACATGACCTATGAGGGGACGCCGCCGGATGAGAAGCAGGCCAGACTGGACATCCGCAATTACCTCCGCCGGGTGCGGGACTACCGGCGCAAAAACGGGATGTCGGAGCTGAAATACCTGTATGTGATCGAGTACGACAGCGGGGAGGGCGGGAAGAAGAAAAAAAGGATACACCAGCACGTGGTGATGTCTGGGATGGATCGGGACGAGGCGGAACGGCTATGGGGCAAGGGCAGGTGCAACGCGGACCGCTTGCAGCCGGATGAATTTGGGTTGGAGGCATTGGCCAGGTATATTACCAAGGACCCCAAGGGGGCAAAGCGCTGGTGCGGAAGCCGGAACCTGAAAAAACCAAAAATATCCCCGCCATCAGATACCAGAGTCAGCAAGCGGAAGGTGGAGAAGATGGCGGAGGATTTTGAGGAAGCCCCGGCTGCGATCCTGGAGCGGATCTTCCAGGGGTATGTGCTGAACGACTGCGAGGTGAAGCGGTCGGCGTTTGTGGCGGGGGCGTATGTGTATGCGAGGATGCGGAGGGAGCCAAGGAGGGGAGGCGCGGGAGGATGAGCGAGGACAAGAGATGTGGTACGTGGAGGACTGGGAGGGCAAGGATGATGCGTGACAACATGGGGCTGTTCAGGGGGAGACGGGTGGACAGCAGCGGATGGTGGGTAGAAGGATATTTAGCAAAAGGTAAAAGTTGGAAAACTGGCGGGCTAACGCCGCATATTATGACCGAGATTGATGGAAGGCTTGTTTTGAGTGAGGTTGACCCGTCCACCGTCGGCGAATTCACGGGCCTCCTGGACAAGAACGGGGTCAAGATGTTTGAGGGGGATATCATCCGTGATGCCGATACGGGAAATTTCAGGGAAGTGATTTGGAATACCCCGGCATTTGTTCTGGCCGATAAGGAAAGGCGCTTTTACTGGACATACCACACAGAAGATTATGAGGTTGTAGGCAACCGCTGGGACAATGCGGAGCTTTTGGAGGCCGCGCCATGAACATCACCGCTTGGAAGTGTCCAGCATGCGGGGCGGTTCTGACCACCCCGGGGGGTATTGCGGCACCAGGCCCGGTGCAAGGTTGTGGACGAGCAGATAGGCGGGCAGATCGGGATGGAGGAGTATTTAGCCAATGAGGAAAGTGCCGGAAACGTCGGAACTGCGGGAAATTCTTTCAGTTGCGCAAATCGAAGCCCTGGAGAGCGTTTGTGCAAAGGCCAAGGGATTGGGATGGAAGATGTGTGCTGATGGGCCGGGGTGTGCGCAGATTGAGAGCAACGGAATGATACGGCTTACCCTGCTGGGCGCATCGAAAAATAAGCACTTTTTGCGAATTGCAAGAGACGGCGTTGTATCTTTTGCACCGGTGACGTTTGTTTGTGGGAATAGCGGCTGCTTATGAGCACGAAGGAGGACGCGAAGGATGGAACCGATTAAGGGTTGCCCATGGTGCGGGGAGTTGCCACAGATCGTGGTTTGCGATGAAGAAGGGAATATCAAGACCCCCGAATACGAACAAGAGCCGTGGAGCGGTCTTACGTTTGGCCTGATACACCCAGCAGAAAGCGGACTCTGCCCCATTTATGTGGCCGACAAGGCAATTCTGGGCAACTGGCTGTATGACACGCGAGACGAAGCCATCGCCGCCTGGAACGCCAGAAAGGAGCCTGAGCATGCCGAAGAATGACTTGCTTCTTGTGAGCGACAACAAGCTAGGCCAAATAATTACCGTTTGCACAAACCTTTTCTTCTGGAGCAAAACGGCCTGGGATATTACGAGAATAATCATTGAGCTTCGCGAATTGAGAAAAGAAGCAATAAAACATGGATGGGACTGGATGAAGCATGCCGAACGTTGAGGAAATCCGGGAGAGGTGCGGAAAGGCCACGCCGGGGCCGTGGTATGCATCAAACGATGGTTGTGGCGGAGAGGAATGGAGGTGGAGGAAGTGTACACCCCAAGAAAAATACTTGAGGACAGAAGGACGGCCGCCGCAGAGATCGTCACACTGAAAAAGCAGATCGAGGACTGCGGGGACATCGGAGAACCAAGGGGGATTGTCAGCGGGCGCAGGCCTGAAAAGGTGCCGGGGAAGGATGAATATGTGGTTGTGGACAGCGCCACCAACCACCCACAAGCCATGAGGGGCCAGCAGGAAGATGGATACCGACAGAAACTGGAAGCCCTGGTGAGGGACAAGGCTTGGCTATTCATTGCGGCGGAGGATATTATCGAGACGCTAGACGATGGTACCGCAAGGATTATTTTGAGAAATTACTTCTGCCTAAACCAGACGGATGATCAGATTGCCCTGCTTTTGGATAGGGACAGAAGGTCCATATGCGATCAAAGGAACAAGGCCGTACAATGGATTGAACGGAATTATCAAAAAATTTTTCCAATTCACGCCACAACACGCCACAACACGCCATGACACGCCACAACATCATTGAACACGCCACGCAAAATGGTGTATTATGATAGGGAAGAAAAATAGGATGCTACGAGTAAGCGCCACCGCTTGGCTTCATGCCTGCGGTGGCGCTTGGTTGGTCAGGCGTTGTCTGTCAGGAGATCACCGGGAGCGCATCCAAGCAGCTCCATGGCCCGTAACAGGTAGGAGGCGGTGGGTTCGGCTTCGCCGCCTTCCCACTTGCGCACCATGCGCTCGCTGGTGCCGATGACCTCCGCCAGCGACTTCTGGGTATGCTGGGCAGCCTTCCGGCCCTGGGACAGTTTTTTCCCGTCAAAGGATTTCATGGGCTTTCTCCTTCCTGTGTGGGCCTAGGCGGCCGTTACGTCCGGTTCCTGAACCAGTAGACCGCCATGGCGCCCAGCGCCGCGCCGGCACATACCATGCTCACGACGTCAAGAGCTGTAAGGCGGGCATAGTCCACATCCAGGAAAGCCAACACGCACACAACCAGACAGGGAACCATGATGGGCAGCATATTCTTTTTCATGGTTTTATGGTATACTAGCGGTGGATGAGGGAGGGGCTTGCGCCCCTGCCCTCGCCTGTGGTTATTTGTCCTTAAGGTTCCTGCGTATCCAGTAGATTGCCATCATCAGGTACGCCAGGGCCTTAAGGATAGTAACCGCTAGTTCCATGTTCCTCACCTCCTTTCTGATATCATTATAACAGGACTTATAGGTCCTGTCAATAGATTTTCAAAAAGAATTTGGATTTATTTTCAAATTCTTTTTGTGTTGAACAGGCGGGTGAAAACATGGCAAATAGATCATTGAGGTTTTGTTCCCACGCAGGGTGCAATGCGTTTGCATGCGGGGGACGATATTGCAATGCCCATGCGATGGCACATGCCCGGGAAGAGGATGAGAAGAAGAGGAGCGCAGACCGGCGGAGGGAAAACGCTCACGACCGGGGATACAACTACCGGTGGAGCAAGTACAGCAAATGGTTTTTATCCCAGCCTGAAAATCAATTCTGCGTGCTGCATCTGGACTGCGGTTGCGCGGGCGTTGCCCAGTGTGTTGATCATGTCAGGCCACACACCGGACAAAAGGACCCGCTGTTCTGGGAGCGCGCCAACCATCAGCCGGCATGCATCCATTGCAACAGCGTAAAGGGAAACCGGGAGCAAAGGGGTACGTATGTGTTTGGCGAGCAGTCGCAAAGCGATTAGGCGAAGCGTAGACAGGCAGACCGCCGTCAGGGATAGGGGACGAGGGGAGATATATGGATGCATGCTCGACTGTGTCCATGTTTGTTTAGCCGATAAAAGAAAACGACAAGGCCAATCGTGTCAATACGCATATGCCTTTGGCGAGGAAGTGAACGGGAAAAGCATGCCTGCTTACCTCTTCGCTTTTTGTTTTACAATCATTTTTCAAATATATAAAAAAGTTTTGCTTTTTGGAACAAAAAATATTTTTTTAGATTCGTTTTAGCTTGACTGAGCCACCCCGGGGTGTTCAAATCTCTGGGGGATGACCGTCGGAACCGTAGCGACCTCATGTACACAGGACGAACTCCTGAAATGGGAAATTTCGAGAAAGGGGTGAGAACATGGGCGGGCGACCTGCAAAACATTTGACGCTGGTGGAAGGCCATTTAACAAAGCGGCAGATCGATGCAAGGAAAAAGGGACAGGAACAGGTAAGCGCAAAATCCAAAATGAAGAAGTCAAAAGAAGTGGCAAGCAACAAAACGGCGTCCATGCACTTCAACCGGCTGAGGGCGCTGTACACCGATATCGACATGTGTGATGGACTGTGTGAGAACACGATCAATCGGTATTGCCTGATGCTTGCCAACCTTGCCGAGACGGAAACCACCAAAGAGAAGATCGTGGGCATGATTCGGGAGTTGGAGGAGAAAAAGCCGGATCTTGATTTTCTGGATTATATAACGGCCGCTGGGAAGCTGACGGATAGCTATGCCAAGTGCGAGCGAAGCGCGGCAAAAATTCGGGACCAGCTGCTGGCCATTGAGAAAGAAAGCCTGCTGACCATGCAAGGGAAGCTTCGGGCGGTGCCTAAAAAGCAGGAGGATAAAAAGGAGGTAAGCGGATTCGCTGCTTACCGACAAAAGTACGGGTGATGAATGTGGTCAACAACAGCCTGGCTATGCGCCACATTGAATTTTTACAATTACTGAAGCTGACCGGTGACTTTTTTGGACAACCGTTTATTCTGTTGCCATGGCAAGCGGAAATTGTATCTGATGTGTATGGAACGGTGGACGAGAACGGGAAGCGGGTGTACAAGTACGCATACTTGGAAATCCCGAAAAAGAACGGAAAAACAGAGATGATCGCCGGGTTGGCCATTGATCACCTGATCAACGACCCACCAAGTGGCCAAATCTATTGTTGTGCAGCGGAACGGGAACAGGCATCGCTGGTGTACATGGCGGCAAAATCGAAAATAGAGCAAGAGCCAGAGCTTGAAGCCATGTGCCGTGTCGTGGATTCAAAAAAAGAGATCCACAATATTGAGAGCGGCACATTTATTAAAGTGCTATCGGCGGAGGCATTTTCAAAACACGGAATCAACCCGACGGTGATTATATTTGACGAGCTGCACGCTTTGCAAAAACGTGATCTGTGGGACACGATGACATTCGGTAGCGGATCGGCTCGTTCTGGGCAGCTGATATGGGTGATCACGACGGCAGGTGATGACCCCGACAGAAAGAGCGTTGGTTGGGAACAACATGAATATGCGAAAAAAGTCCGAGATGGGGAGATTATCGACCCGACATGGTATGTGAAAATCTACGGAGCCAAGGAAGATGCGGACATATTTGACGAAAGAACATGGTTTGAGGCAAATCCATCACTTGGGATTACCATACCAATAGAGAACGTCAGGCAGGAGGCGCTGCTGGCAAAGAACAACCCATCAGCTGAAAAGCTTTTCCGGTGGTTACGCCTTAACCAGTGGGTAGCCATCAAGCGTATGGGCTGGTTACCAATAACGCTTTGGGATGAGACGAATGGAAAATGGAGCCCTGCGGAATTGTTGCGGAAACGTTGCTATGTTGGGTTGGACTTATCCAGCACGCAGGACTTGACAGCAGCGATTCCGCTGTTTCCCCCGGATGATGAGCATGAGGGTTGGAGGTTTTTCACGAAAGCTTGGATTCCAGAAGATAGTATGAGGGAGCGCAGCAACAGGGACCATGTGCCATATGAGCAATGGGAGAAGCATGGAAAGCTGGACGCAACGCCAGGTGGGGTGATCGACTATGGCATTGTTGCGGCAAACCTTGTTGCCATCGACAGAAAATTTGAGGTGGTTCACTATTTTTGCGATCCATGGCGCCTGGAATACCTCAAGCAGCTGCTACCAGAAGAAATGCAGCGGAAGTTTGTTGAGATCCCGCAGAACATGGCGGGGATGAGCTGCGGAATGCTGGAGTTGGAGAGGATGTTTCTAGCCGGGGAGATCAGCCACCCGCAGGACGATCCCGTTGGGCGGTGGAGCTTTGGAAATGTGATTCCAGCTATGGACGGGAACGGAAATAAAAAGCCGATGAAGGATAGGAGCCTTGAAAGAATCGACCCCACCGTGGCGCTGATCAACGCCATGGCAGGGGCCATACGCATGGAGCCGAAGCGAAGCGTATACGAAGAGCGCGGCATTAGATCGGTATAGGAGGCAGGGTGATGAAATGGAAGGCATTTGGACGGGAATTTGAGATCAAAAAGGCGGGAATACGGCAACTGACGAAAAACCAATGGATAGAATACCTGGGCGCCACTGGATATGCTCCGGACGCAACGACGGCATTGCAGGTGGCGGCGGTGTTCCGATGTGTGGATGTGATCGCTAAAACGGTGGCCAGTTTGCCGCTGCATCTGTTTAAGGAGACTGAAAACGGGAAAGAGAAGGCAAAGGACCATCCGCTTTACAAACTGCTGTACGTTCTGCCGAACAAGCATACCACCGCATACGATTTCTGGCACATGTATATTGTGAATCTGCTGCTTACCAAGGGAGCGTTCGCCAAGATCGTGCGCAACGGAAGCGGGAGAATTGTGGCGCTTTGGAACATTCCAACATGCAGGGTAAGCGGGCCTTATCTGAACATGGTGAACGGCGAGCGCTACATTTATGTGTACGATGATAACGGGAACATGGAAACGCTGCGGGACGGGGACTTTATGTACACGCCGTCCATGCGGTTTGGAAGCGACACAGATCCCACCAACCCAATCGCCATTGCGGCGGATGTGCTGGGCCTTACGATGAACCTGAACAAATTTGCTCAGATCACTTTTGAGAGCGGCGCGAACCCGGGCGGATACCTGGAAGTGCCGGGGATATTATCGGATAAGGCCTATGACCGATTTAAGGAGGACTTCAAAAAAGAATATGCCGGAGTGGCAAACGCGGGCCGGTGGATGTTCCTGGAGGAGGGAACAAAGGCGGTGCAGCTGGAACGGGACATGGAAAAGTCTCAGGGGCTGGAGAGCCGGAAATTTGCGGTGCTGGAGATCTGCCGCATGTTTGGGGTGCCGCCGCACCTGGTATATGAGCTGGAGCGGGCAACGTTTTCCAATATCGAGCAGCAATCCATTGAATTTGCGCAAAATTGCATTACACCCATGTGTGTGCGTATTGAGCAAACGATATATAGGGACGGTCTGATGGAGCGAGAGCAGCGGGAATATTTTGCCAAGTTTAACATCAACGCCATGATGCGCGGGGATATGGCTGCAAGAACGGCCTATTTTGGCATGATGCGTCTAAACGGAATTCTCAACGCTGATGAAATTCGCGAGTTGGAGGACAAAAACAAGATTCCGGGTGGGCTGGGAGAAATCTATACGGTGAATGGAAGTACAATTCCGCTGGCTGCCGTGCCGCAAAATCTGCCGAAAGGAGCAAAAACAAATGCAAATGCATAAAAAGAAGTTTTGGGATTTCAAAATGAAAGGCTCGCAGGTCGGCGAGCTTTTTTTGTACGGCGATATCGCATCCTCGACCTGGTGGGGAGACGAAGTGACGCCAAAGCAATTTAAGGAGGACCTGGACGCGCTGGGAGATATCGACGAGCTGCGGGTGTACATCAACAGCGGGGGCGGAGACGTGTTCGCCGGGTGGAATATCATCAACATCCTGGCCAGACATAAGGCGCGGAAAATTGGCTACAACGATGGACTGGCTGGGTCCATCGCTTTTTGCATTCTTATGAGCCTGGACGAGGTGGTGGCCATGGAGAACAGCATGTTTATGACGCACAACTGCTGGACCATTACAATGGGCAATCGTCACGAGTTGCGAGACCAGGCGGATCAAATGGAGAAGATCGACCGAATGCTTTCCGAAGCCACAGCCAAACGAAGCGGGAAAACGCCGGAGGAGGTTATGGCGATTCAGGACGCAGAGAGTTGGTTCAGCGCGGCGGAGGCCTTACAGGAAGGATTTGCCGATAAAATTCAGGAGGGGATGAAACTGGCCGCCAGCATTGATGGCGGCTTTTTGGTATGCGGGAAAGAGCGTTTCCCAGTGGAGCGCTACAAAAACATGCCAAAACTGCCGGAGGCCATGTATACCGAGCGTGAAAATGCAGAGGAACCACTGCCGGAAGTGACAATCGGTGAGCAATCGGAGCCTTGCAACGGGGGCGAAAGCGAGCCCGTGGAGGATAAAAGCCAAACGCCGGGTGCGCTGGCGGAACAGCGGAACCATTTCAACAGGATCAAAAGAAAATTATTGGGAGGAAATGACGATGGCGAACATTCTTGAACTGAAACAGAAGCGGGCGGAGGTAACGGCCTCCATTCGCGCGATGATGGACACGGCGGACGGCCGGGAGATGACCGGCGAGGAAAAGGAGGCGTTGGCTAAGGCAGAGGCGCAGTTTGACGGCTACAATGCCAAGATTGACGCGGAGGAGCGGCAGCTGGCCAGGGAGCGGTCGGAGGGCGAGGTGGCGGACAAGCAACAGCAAGCGCCTAAAAACAAGCAGCAGGAGATGTTCGCCGCGGCGCTGACGGGAAACGACAGGAAGATGGCGGAATACCGGGCCAGCATGACCTTGGGCGATGATGCGCAAGCCGGAAGCCTGACGGCGCCGATGGAGTTTCGTAGTCAGCTCATCAAGGGACTGGACGACACGCTGTTTATGCGGCAGATTTCCAATGTGCTGCCCCCCATTGGCGCAGCGCAAAGCCTGGGATTTCCCCAGCGGCTCACCAGCGCCACGGATGCGGAATGGTTGGGTGAGGTGGCGCAGGCGCCGGAAGAAACGACGGTTTCCTATGGCCGCCGGGAATTCAAACCCAACCGGATGGCAAAGCGGATTTTGCTCTCCAAAACCCTGGTAAACCACGCACCCATGGCGGAGAGCACGATTCGGGATGAAATGATGTACCGAATCAGCATCACGGCGGAAAACGCCTATATGACGGGAGACGGCGTGAACAAGCCCCTGGGTGTGTTTGTGGCGTCCAACAATGGCATTCCCGTAAGCCGTGACGTTTCGGACGGCAATACCGCAACCGCCGTGACATTTGATGGGCTGATCAACGCCAAGTATAGCTTGAAGCAGCAGTATTTGATCGGTTCGCAGTGGATCGTTCACCGCGACCTGGTGAAGATGTTGGCCAAGATCAAAGACGGGGAGGAACAGTATATTTGGCAGCCTGCTGTGGCGCAAAATGTGCCGGACATGCTGCTGGGAGTGCCTGTGAACATGAGCGAGTACGCGCCGAACACTTACACGGCGGGGAAATATGCCGCCATCATCGGCAACTTCAAAAACTACTGGATTGTCGACGCGGATGTGCTGACGGTGCAGGTGCTGGTGGAAAAGTATGCGGAGACCAACCAAATCGGATACCTGTACAATTATGCCGGCGATGGCGCACCGGTGTTGGGGGAAGCCTTCGCTCGCGTAAAGATGGGGGTGTAAAAGATGAAAGTGCGGTTTTTAACCAGATCGGCGGGGCCCACAGGGGCGATTCAACCGGGGGATGTGGTGGACGTGCCGGAGAAAGAGGCGAAGTTGCTGATCAGGGGAAGATACGCAGAACTGCTTGATGCCATGCCCGCCGGGGCAGAGCAGCCCGCCGAGGACGAGCAGCCCGCCGGGGCCGAGCAACCCGCCGAGGCAGAGCAACCCGCCGAGGCAGAGCAACCTGCCGGGGCCGAGCAGCCCGCCGGGGCCGAGCAGCCTGCCGAGGCAGAGCAGCCCGCCGGGGCAGAGCAGCCTGCCGGGGAAGAGCAGCCTGCCGGAGCCGAGCAGCCTGCCGAGGCCGAGAAGCCTGCCGGGGCCACTGGGAACAGGAGGAAAAAGAATAAAGCGTAACGGGGGATAAACATGGCAGAAACAAAATATGCAGTCATCACACCGCCGGAGGTGGAACCGGTGAGCTTGAATGATGCCAAGATTCATCTGCGGATGATCCCGGACGACAACACAGAGGATGCGGCAATCATTCGCCCGATCATTTCAGCGGCCCGTGAATACTGCGAAAACATAACGGGCCGGGCGCTGGCCAAGCAAACCATCGCGGCATACCCAAGGGCCGGAACGACTGCCGTTTATCTGCCACGGCCCCCGATCATCAGCGTCGCATCGGTAACAGCATACAAGAAGGACGGGACGGCGGAAACGCTGGACCCGTCCTTCTACGATGTGGACCTGATTGACGGTGCGGTGATTATGAAAACGCAGCCAAGCAACATGCGGGAAGTGAATCCGCTCAAGATCGTTTATGACGCGGGGTTCACAAAGCTGCCGTCGTTGATCCGGCAGGCCATGCTGCTGCTGATTGGACACTGGTATGAAAACAGGGAATCGGTCATCGTGGGCGCCATCGCCAACATCGAGGTGAAGCAAACCACCACCGCATTGCTGAACCAGTATAAGGATTGGTGGTTCTGATGGCAAAGAGTGCGCGAAGCGGAGAAATGCGAACCAAGATCACGATTCAGGCGTTGACGGATGGAATCAATGAAAACGGCTTCCAAACGAAGGAATGGGCCAATATCTTTGGGGACAAAAAAGCCTGGTGCTTGTGGGTGAATGCCCATGGAACGGAAGTATATGACACCATGCGCCTGAACCTGAAGGAGCCGGCCACCATTACCATGCGCTATACGCCGAAGGTGAACGTGCGGTGCAGGATCTTCCGGGAGGATGAACCGCAGGATGACGCCCACGCTTATGAGATCATCAGCATTGACAACGTACAGGATGGCAGGAGCCGAATGGAAATCAAGGTGCAGAGGATGGTGAAAGCCTGATGAGCTGGGCGGAGCGGCTGCGAAACGCGCTGGCAGGGCTTGGGATGCCGTGCGCACAGGGAAGCTACGGAGGCGCGGAAACGCCCTATTTCGTATTCAACGCCAACATCATTCCGGACAACTACGCGGATAACGAACCGCAGCACGAACGGATTTTGGTGCAGCTGCACCTGTTTGCGGCAATGACGCTGGACACAACCACGTTGCGGAAGGAAATAAAGCTCGCGGTGCAAGCCGCGGGCTTTTCCTATCCGAGCGAGGAGGATGTGAGCGACGAGGACGGGCAGCATGTGGTGTTTGAGCTTGAGGGTGTGCAGGGGGTGTAGGAATGCCAAGCTTCCGCGTGGATGGGCTGGAGGATCTGATCAGGAGCTTCGACGACCTGGCAAGCCTACCGGACGAGGTAACGGAAGAGATGCTGAACGCCGAAGCGGACGTGGTGGTGGCAGCCCAGAAGCGAACAGCGGAAGGCATGCTGCAAGGACGGTATTACAAGGGCGCGGTGGCGAGAGGCGTTACCAAGGGGAAAATGCAGACCTTTTTCGGTGGAAAGGTACAATACATTACCTTCAAGGGCAGCGTGAAGGACAAAAAGCACAAAAAAGGAACGCGGGTGGCGGAGATCGCTTTTATCAACGAGTTTGGAAAGGTGAACCAGCCGGCCAGGCCATTTGTGAACACCGCCAACGAGGAAAGCGCGGACGCTGCCGTGGGAAAAGCGGCGGACGTATATGACAGGTATTTGAAATCAAAAGGATTCTAAGGAGGATGAAACCATGGCAACAATGGGGCTGAAATACATGGCATGGGCCAAGATGCTGGAGGAACCGAAAAACGCGGTGCCAACCTACAACCCTGGCCTTGTGCTGGGAAAATCGGTGAGCACAAACATGACCATTACCAACGCGGAAGGGGAACTGTACGCGGACGATATGCTGGCGGAATACGCAAGCGAATTTTCCAGCGCGCAGCTGACGGCTGAGGTTGACAACATTGAGCTGCCGAACCAGGCGAAAATCTATGGGGCGACCTTTGACGACGAAAATGGCTTGCAGTTCAACGCCAGCGACAATGCACCCTATGGCGGCATTGGCGGGTACCAGGTCGTATCCGTGAACAATGAACGGAGGTATCGCGCCTGGTTCTTCCCGAAGGCAAAGGCGGCCATTCCGGATTGGACGGGCGCAACCAAGGGAAGCAGCATCTCCTTTGGGACCCAGCCCATGAACCTGAAGATCATGGCGCCGAACTACGGACCCTGGTATTACGTGAAGGAGTTCACCACAGAGGCGGCGGCGCAAGCGTTCATCGATGAAAAGTTGAACGTGGCCAACTGGCTGACGGCCAGCATTCAGGTGCAAAACGCCACCGGCACCAAAGGGGCGATGCCGAACGGTACCGTATATGTGGCCGAGGGAGGCACGCTGGAGATTGAGATCAGCGGAACGCCCACGGTGCTGTACGACAACGGAGTGGACAGGACGGCCAGCATCAGCGACGGGAAATATACCCTGGCCGCGATGACGCAGAACCACACCATCGCGATTATTTTCTAAAAGCAGCGGCGAAAGGCACGCTGCTTTTTTGATGCCCAAAGGGGCGGCCAACACGGCCGCCCCTTCAGAAGTGGAGGCGGAATATGGACCTGACACAATACAGCTTTGTATATAACGCGGCCGCGCATTTTGCCGCGATGGATAAATACCCGGGCGGAATCACAACGGCCATTTTGCAAAACGGCTTTGAAGGATTTGCCGCCCTATGCTGGGCGCTGCAGGAGATGAGCATACAGGGGGAACTGCTGCGGCGGGACCTTGGCCATGAGCCAGGGGAGACGGTGAAGGCCGAATATGCCATGCGAAACCTAGGCGTGCATGACGTGCTGGAGGCGCGGCGCCTGGTGCTGATGGCGGTGGAAAAGGGACTGAAGCAGCCCGGGGACGAGCGCCAGGAAGTGGACGAGGTTCTGCTGGAGCTGCAAAAAAAAACGGACAGCAGATGAGCCTGGCCGGATATTTGGCGGTGGCGACGGCGGCGGGGCTTACCAGGCGGGACGCCATGCTGCTGGAAATCGCGATGGTGTATGAAATCGCCAGGATTCGTTTTGAAAGCAAGGGGAAGAAGGAAGGGAGATAGGAATGGCAACCAGGGAGATCAGCACAAGGTTGGTGATGGATGGAGAGCAGGAGTACCGGGACACTATTGCCAATATCAACCGGGAATACAAGGCGCTGGACAGCGCCCTGAAATTGGTGGAAAGCCAATTCAAGGGCCAGGGCAACACCATTGCCGCCCTGGAAGCCAAGGGAAAGGCCCTGAATGATATTATCGCCAAGCAGACCGAGAAGCTGAACACGGAAAAAAATACGCTGAGCAGCATGCAGGATCTGCAAAAGAAATCCGCGCAGGCGGCGGAGGAAGCCCGCGCCAAGCTGGACGCGCTGAACAGCGAGACGGACGAGGCAACCAAGAGAACAAAAGAATACAAGAACCAAGTGACGGCCACAGAGCGGGAGGTGGCACAGTATGAAGCGGCGGAGAAGAAAGCCGCCGCCAGCGTGGACGTACACACCCAAAAAATGAACGCTGCCCAGGTGGAACTGAACGACCTGAACAGCAAACTGGGCCAGAATGAGAAATACCTAAGCGAGGCAAAAAACAGCACAGATGGCTGTGCGAAGTCGATAGACGCTTACGGCAAAGAGGTAAAAGAAGCCGCCGAGGATACCGAAAAATTTGGGAAGCAAAGCAAAGCCAGCGTGGACGCGCTGGCTTCCGCTTTAGCGGCGGCCGGGGTGGCGGCGTCGGTAAAAGCCATTGCCGAAGAGCTGGTGGCGTGCACCGATGCGTCCATAAAGTTTGAAAGCGCCATGGCGGGCGTAGCCAAAACCACGGACTTTAGCGACCAGGAATTGGCGGACATGAGCGAGACCATCAAAGAGATGGCCACGCGGATTCCGCTGACAACCAGCGAGCTGGCGCAGATTATGGAGACCGCCGGGCAGCTGGGCATTGCCAAGGAGAACCTGGCGGCGTTTACGGAGACCATGGCGGCGTTGGGCGTAGCAACGAACATGACCAGCGATGAGGCCGCCACAATGCTGGCCCAGTTTGCCAATGTGACCGGCATGAACCCGGCATTTTATGAAAACCTGGGCAGCACCATTGTGGCCCTGGGCAACAACTTTGCCACAAATGAAAAGAGAATTACGGACATGGCGCAGACCATGGCCGGCGCGGGTACCAACGCAAAGATGACCGAGGCGCAGATGCTGGCGCTTTCCACGGCGGTAACCAGCCTGGGCATAGAGAGCGGCACCGGCGGCACCAATATGTCCAAGTTGATCGGCGAGATGCAGCGGGCGGTGGAGACGGGAACGGACCTGGACAAATGGGCCGCGGCGGCCGGCATGAGCGCGAAGGACTTTGCGGCGCTATGGGGCCGGGATGCGGCCGGGGCCATTACGGCCTTTATTGGGAACCTGAACAACCTTGACAGCAGCGCGGAGGTTACGCTGCAAACCCTGGGGATTAACGACGAGCGCATGACGCGCATGATCACCTCCCTGGCCAACGCGGAGACACAGAACGGCATGCTGACCAGATCCATTGATACGGCAAACAAAGCATGGCAGGAAAACACCGCCCTGCAAACGGAAGCCCAGACGAAGTATGCCACCACGGAAAGCAAGGTGAAGCTATACAAAAACGCGGTGGACAACCTGCGCATTGCCGTTGGTGACCAGCTGAACCCGGCTATGAACAAACTGACCCAGACGGGCACGGACGTGATGAAATGGGCCACGGACCTGGTGAAAACAAATCCACAGCTGGTGAAGCTGGTGATTGCGCTGACGGCGGCGGGAGGCGCGTTTTTAGGCGTTGCGACAGCGCTGGCCACGGTGGTAAAGGTTTGGAAGTCGCTTTCTTTGGTGATGGCGGCGAACCCATGGACGCTGGTGATTGGCGCGGTGGCCGCCGTGGCGACGGCGCTGATCGCGCTGACCGCATCGACCACGGAAGCGGACGAGGAACTGGCGCACTTCCACGAGACGGCGGAGGCAGTAAGCAAGGGGATAGAAAGCGCGAACAAGGCCTATGAGCAGAGCGCCGCCAATATAGACGCCACCGCGCAGACGGCTGCCGGGTATATTGAACGGCTGAAGCAGCTGGAAGGGCAAACAAGCCTGACCAAGGCAGAGCAGCACGAATATGCCCGCACGGTGGAGAAATTGCAGGCAGCCATACCCGGGTTGAACCTGGAGATTGACGAGCAGACGAGCCTATTGAAGGATGGGGCGGACGCGGTACGGGAGCAGGTGCAGGCGTGGAAGGACGCCCAGTATACGGAAGCCCTGATGGAGAAAAGAAAAACGCTTGTGGCCGGCGTGGTGGAAGCGGAAACGGCACTGTGGGAAGCCGAAACCGTGCGGAGCAAAAACGCCAAAGATATTGAAACTTTCGAGAACAGGAAGGCGGCTATACTCAAAAAGGTTTCCGACCAGGTCGGCGTCAATGTTGAAAACTGGGAAAATTTGAGCACGGCGGAACTGAATTCATTTTCCCCAGAACAAGTGAAGGCTTTCCAGGAACAAGAGGGGGAGATAAAGCTTTTATCCGCCAGCATTGCCACGCTGAAAGGAGAGAACGAGGCCCTTGACCCGACCATTCAGCAGCTGAGCGAAACCTATAAAGCAAGCGAGGAAAGCCTGAAGGGATACGATGAGCTGCTGAACAAAGGCACGGAAGCGACGGACGCGGCCAACGAGGCATCGGAAGCCTACGTGGAAAGCGCGAGCGAACAGCTGGCGGCCATTGAGGAACTGCAAGCCGCATACAAAGCCTCTTATGACGCCGCATACGAAAACATTTCCAACTCCATGGGCCTGTTCGAGGACATGGGCAAGGGAACCAAAACAAGCGTAGATGACATGGTGAAGTCTCTGGACAGCCAAATACAGTTTATGGATAAATACGCCGAGAACCTGCAGAAGGCGGCGACCATGGGCGTTGACGAGGGATTGCTGGCAAAGCTTTCCGACGGATCGAAAGAAAGCGCGGAATACCTTCAGGCAATTGTGGACGGCGGAGAAACAAAAGTCGGCGAGCTAAATGAAAAGTTCGGCAAGGTAGAAGAGGGAAAAGAAAAATTTGCCACCACCGTGGCCACCATGGAAACCGATTTTAATACATCCACCATGAACATCATCAACGACACAAACGCCATGGTGGACAACTTCAACCAGCAGAGCCAGGCGCAGACCAACGGCGCCGCTACGGTGCAAGGGTTGATTGACGGGTTGAAAAGCAAAACGGAAGAGTTGAAGGCGCAAGCCCAGGAGATAAACAAAATCATGTCAAGCGTTGGCACGGGGACCATTAACGCCACGGTAAACACGACGGGCAAAAGCCACGCGGCGGGAAAGGAATACGTTCCATACGACAACTACCTGGCAAACCTGCACAAAGGCGAGATGGTACTGACTGCGCTGCAGGCGAAGGCGTACCGGGCAGAACGCTTCGCCAATTATGGCGTGATGCGGGAGCTTGAAGGCTCCATTACCAACAACACCAGCCTGAGCATTGGGCAGATTGTGGTGAGCGGGGTAAGCGGCGGGCGGGACGCCGGCGTGCAGATTGCGGACGCGCTGCAGCGGGAGCTGCGGTTGAGGGGGGTATTGAGTGCAAAATAATTCTTTCCTGTATGGGGACATCGACATGCGGGAGGCTTACGGCCTGATTGTGGAGCGATACGCGGACGTGCTGGCGCCGGAACTGCGGCAAAGAAAGCAAGAAGTGCCGGAGCGGGACGGGGCGTTTGACTATGGCGCGGCCTATTACAACGAGCGGGAGCTGAGCGTTGAATGCGGGACGGTGCAGCTGCTGACCCGGGAAGCATGCAGGGAGCTGTCCGCGACGCTTGGAAGAAAAGCGAAGATCACATTTTGGAACGAGCCGGACAAATATTACATTGGAAGAATTTATGATCCGGCCACCATTGAAAGACTGGCGGGAAAGATGAAAAAGTTTACGCTGACCTTTGTTTGCGATCCGTTCGCGTATGGCCAGCAACGAACGGAAGCGTTCGAGGGCAGCGCGAACCTGTCCTACGCGGGCAGCGCCAGAACGCCGACGCGGATTACCGTGACAAACACCACCGGGGTGGCGTTACAGGGACTGACCATTACGATGAGGGAGGCAATACTGACATGAGCGCCATGACAAACTACTATGAAACCACGATGCTGAACACGATGAGGGGGCAGGCGGCAGTCGCCCCGCCGGCGGTATACGTGGCCCTTTTCCTTTCCGACCCAACGGAAACGGGAACGGCGGGAACCGAGGTAAGCTATACGGGATACCAGCGCCAGGCGCTGGCGCTATCCTCCCCCACGACCACAGGAACCACCGTGCAGGTAAGCAACACGACGGAAATTGTGTTTCCAACGCCCACGGGGGCGGCGGGGACGGTGACGCACGCGGCCATCATGGATGCGGCGACGGGCGGGAATGTGCTGGTATACAAGCAGCTGACCAACCAGATTGTATTGACCGCCGAAACATCGCCCAGGTTTGCGGCGGGAGAAATTGCGCTGACGATGAGCGCCGGGAACATGGACCCGACCTTCAAGGTGAAAATACTTAATTTTTTGCGGGGAACCACCATCAACGGCTTTGCGCCATACCTTGGACTGTACAATGGCGATCCGACGACGGGTGGGGCCACGGAACTGAGCGGAACGGGGTATGCGCGGTTGCCGTTGGTGTTAGACGTGCCAACGGAGCAGGTAAGCGGGCAAATGCAGACGGCGAACACCAACGCCGCGCAGAGCCAACCGGCGACGGTAAACTGGGGGCAATGGGCCTACGGCGTGATTATGGACGCGGAAACCGGCGGGAACCGGGTGTGGTACAAGCAAAACCTGGGCACATACAACATGAACAACGGGGCCCAAGCCTACTTGCGCGCCGGGGACATTACGCTGGCGCTGAACTAAAGACGAACGGAAGTGATGCGGATGGCCCTGGGGACATACAACAGAACGCCCGCCAATAGAACCGGCGGGGCGATGAGCTATGAAGCCAAGTACAGCATGTATGAGGCCATGACGGCATCCATGCAGGCGGGCGTTCGGTACTTTGCCGTGTTCCAGTTTTCGGATGGAATAGACGCGAAGATGGCGCTGTGGTGGGGATACGACCAAAAATACCAGATGGCAGCAAGCATACAGGCGAACGCAAAAATGAAGCTGGGAATTTTCCCGGCTTATTCTTTTGCGGCCAACATGGCGGCGAGGGCCAACCCGCTGCTGGAAGAAACCTACCGAATGACAGCGGCGATGAACGCGAGCACGGCGCTGCGCATTCGGATTACGCCAATTTACAACGTGATGACGGCATCAATGAACGCCTACATCAATAGCGTGCAGACACAGGAAACGATCATGACGTTTGGCAACCTGGTGATCCCGCCGGGCAGCAGCCTGGTAGTGGACAGCGAGAATTACACCATTACCCTGGACGGGGAAAACGTGATTGACCAATACGGCGGGGACTGGATTGAATTTACGAGGCAGCTGCAGGGGGTTGATGTGACCAGCGGGACCAGCGGAGACCCGCAGGTGTCCATCCTGTACAGGGAGAAGTTCCTATGAGAAAAAAGCTAATGGAATGCTTTGACGGGAGCAGGAAGCGGGTTGCGATCCTGCAAAACGCGTTTGAGGTAAACGAAACCATCAAGCTGAACGATGTTGCCGAGCTGAAGTTTCGGATGCCGGTGATTGACGAAAAAAACCGGTACTGCACGGCCCGAAACTACGTGCGGTTTGACCATGGGGCGATGTACAGGATTGCGGACCACACAACCACGAAAGAGGATACCGGTGTGGTGGAATACACCTGCGAGCATGCCATTGCCACGCTGGCGGACAGGCTGCTGTTTAAGGACCATATTCTGGAAGGGCTGCAAACGGCGGAGGTGATCCGGTACATATTGCAGGGGCAGGACAATTGGATGTTGGGGACGTGCGACTTCGCGTTCCAATACGATTATTCCTGGACGAGCGAAAATCTGCTCTCCGCGCTGATGAGCGTGGCGACGCCGTTTACGGAGCCATACAAATTTGAGTTTCAGACCAACGTATACCCATGGCGGATTCACCTGCGGCGGTTGGACGCGGACGGGAAACCTTCCTACTATGTGTTTGAAAAGTTCAACCTGATCCGCAGCGAGAAAACCGCTAAATCCACACAAGTGGCCACGAGGCTGTATTGCCAGGGGTACGGCGAGGGGATCAACCAGCTGGGGATTGAGAGCGTGCACCCCAAGGGGCTGCCGTACATCCAATCGCCGCCGGAGATTGTGGCAAAGTACGGCATTGTGGAGGCGCACTTTGTGGACCGCAGCTATGAGGACGCCCAGGCGCTGTACGACGCGGGGGCCGCGCTGCTGGCAAGGATGCAGGAGCCGCGGGAGGAATTTGAGGTGGACGTGGTAGACCTGGAAGGCGTATCCAGCAACAACTATATGAAGGCGGACGTGGGGGAAACGATCTACTTTCCCAAGGACAGGTACCGCACGTTCATTACGGAGATTGAGCGAAACCATGATGTGAGCGGGGATATTAAGCTGAAAATTGCCAACACACCGGACGACCTGGTGAAAAGCCTGGCGGACATTGCCGACCGGCAGCGCATTGAGGCCACGTACAGCCAGGGGGCCACACAGCTGTGGGGAAGCCCGTTGCAGGCAAACGCCACCAGCAGCAACGCATTGGTATACCCGCTGTGGATTCCGGACGCTACCCGAGTGATTAACAGCGTGCGCGTGAAGATTAAGCTTTCCAAATTTCAGGCGTACAGCAAGGATACGTCGGCAGGCGGAGGAAGCACGCAGACCAGCGGAGGCGGCGGAGGAGGAACGGTAACCAGCGAGGGCGGCGGCGGGGATGTTATATCGGATCCGGCGAAGATAACAACCACAAGCGCTTATACAGGGAACCCGCTGGACAGTGAAAACAGGGCAAAAAACAATACGGACGGGGTTACGCCGAAGCAATCCGATAATTATTACCATTATCATGGGATGGTGCATAACCACAATGTGGTGGTACGGGTGACGATTCCATCAATCAGCTTTCCGTTACCTGTTCACACACACCGGGTATCCACATCCAGCCACACCCACAGCGTGAACATCCCGAGCCATACGCACGGAATTGCGTATGGCATTTTTCTGGCGCCGGAAACCCCGGCCAGCGCAACGGTGAAGATCAACGGAAAAGAAGCGTTCACCATGGGGACGGAGTTTGAAGGGGATATTACCCGCTATTTGATAGGCGACAACGGGGAGATTCCCAGGGGGCGGTTTTTGGACATTGCCGTGCAGCCGAACACCTATGCGTTCATCACCATCAGCGTGGCGGCGCAGGGATTTATCCAAAGCAGGGGAGGGGGAAAATACTAAATGGAGACCATGTACGCGCCACAAAACAACGGGCCGCACACCACGCTGGTGAACGCCATCAACCCGGCGGTGACCAGCATTACGGTGGCAGATGGAAGCATTCTGCCGGATGCGCCCAACGTGCTGACCATAGGCCTGGGGGAGGACGCCGAGCTGGTGCTGGTACAGAGCAAGACCGGGAATATTTTAACCGTTGAAAGAGGGTACAACGGAACAACGGCCAAGGCGTGGAATGTTGGGGATTGGTTATACAGGGCCATTACAGCCCAGGATGTGGCGGCGCTGCAAAGCAATGTGGAGGAGATGCAGGAAAAAATATCTGCAGTTAACGAAAAAACCGGTGCAGATATCGCCTTGAACGATGATGTCCAAATAACGTTGGACGAGGCCATCATGGAAATAAACACAAAAGTTGATGATGTAGATGCAAAAACTGGAGCGGATATTCTTCTGAATGATGGGTCAACAACCACTGTAAACACAGCAATTTCCGAAGCGATGACTGGATTGGAACAGGCAGTGGCGTTAATCCCACAACTGGCTGAAAAAACTCGGGGAGTTACTTTTCAAACTGGATTCACGAAGATTTTCAACCAAGATACCTCTGGGTATTATCGCTTTGGGCCTTTCGTTG
>JAVBTE010000198.1:0-13958 GCA_031556335.1 Eubacteriales bacterium
CAAGCACCGGGACCATTTCGCCTACCGCATGGCGCTGAAAGATTTTCCCCTGGAGGAATGCCGGCGGATTTCCGAGCTGGCGAAAAAGCGGTTCCAGTTCCGGGTGGAAAGCGTGGATCTGCGCAAAGCCGACCGGGATACGCTGATGCGCCAGGTGACCAGGGTCATCGACGAGGCGTTCCCCCCGGACTGGGAGCTTGTGCCCCCCACGGTGAACGATATTCGGGGCGAGATGCTGGGCCTTGCCGGCTATGCGCAGCCGGGGCTTATTGCCATGGCCTACGCCAAAGACCGCCCCATTGGCATGATCGCCGCCTTTCCGGACTATCATTGGCTGCTGAAGGCAAACAACGGCCGCCTGTTTCCCTTTGGATGGCTGACGCTTTTGTTTGGGCGCAAAGCGGTGGGCCTGGCCCGGTGCAGCATGCTGTTCGTTTCGCCGGATTATCAAAACAAGGCCGTCAGCGTCGCTTTGGCGCTGTCCGCCTACGAAAGCGCCCAAAAGTCAGGCATTCGCGAAATAGAAGCCTCCACCATTGACGAAACCAACCTGCCCTCCATTTTGAACACAGAGCGCCTGGGGGCGAAACGGTACCGGGTATACCGCCAATACCAGAAACAGCTGTGAAAAAAGTCGAAAAGAAGAACGCTCCCCTCACATTGCCGGCAGGTTTGCATAGCATGCAGTAGCCTTCTATGTAGGCAAGTGGGAAGGAGTGTTCTTTGATGCAACGAAATTTATGGATGCGCCCCGCGCTGCAAAAGAGCGAGGCGGTTTTTCTGCCCGCGCTTCATCGGCGCGCCGTTGCGGAGCCTGTGTTTTCAGACCTGTACGCGCACACGCCGGTGCTGGAAAATCCCTTTCGTCCGGTGGACATGTTTGAACCAAAGCCAACCACGGCGCTCAGCACCTACGTACGCCCCCGCGGCAGCTTTGGCGGCAGAAGCGTGCTGCGGGCCGCCGGCGTGGCGGAAAACCCTTTTTATGGGCAGGCCCGGCCCCGGTACGCCCAATGGAACCAGACCCGGCGGCAGCCTTTGGCCAGAGCGTGGAATGCCCCCGCCTTTTAAGGCGGGGGAAAACCCATGCGGTGAAAAGATGAAAACAAGAAAAAACGGAGCCGGAATCATTCCCGCTCCGCTTTTTTTGTTTGCTTGTCCATGGCCCAATCCATGCCTCATCCATGGGCCGGGCCCCGGCGCTTCTCCTCAAAAACGCCGGGTTCTGCCGTTCCTCAGCGGCAAACTTTGCCATGGTTTACCGCACAAACAGCTGGGTCACATACACAAAACCCTGGGCGTCATAGGCCACGCCGATGCCGACCTTTTTCCATTGGGAACCCAGGATGTTTGTCCGGTGGCCGGTGCTGCTCATAAAGGCCGCTTCGGACTTTTCCACCGTGGCATGGTGAGCGATGTTCTCACCCACGGAGGTGAAGGAATATCCATAGGTGCGCAACATTTCGGAAGCACTGCCATAAGTTGGAGAAGTATGGGCAAAATAGCGATTGGCCTTCATGTCCTCGCTCTTCATCCGGGCCAGATTGCACAGTTCAGGGTCCAGGGTAAGAGCGGCGCGGCCATTGCTGGCCCTGTCCTGATTCAGCAGGGCAAAACCAATTGCCTCTTGCGCGCTGACAGAACCCGGTGTATAATCTCCACCTGAGGGCTTGGCAGTGGCCGCGGGCGCGGGCGTGGCGGCGGGATCGGTGGCAGGAGCTTTGCTCCCAGTGGGGCACAGGCCGGTGATGTTGCCGCAGGCGGAAGAGCCGTTGTACCAACCATTCGTTTTGCGGTTCAAAAGCGGGCAGCTGGAAGAGCCGGTAGACTGGGTGGCGGGTTTCTGATAAGGGCACGCGCTGGAGCCGGTGGCACAGGAACCGTCAGAGCAGGCGCCCTTGGTGCAGGTCGCGGAAGCGTTGGGGCAGCGATTGCCCTGGGTGCAAGCGCCGGAGTTGCCGGTTGCGCTTGGGCAAGGACCGGAGGGGCAGCTGGAAGAGCCGGTGGACTGGGCCGCAGGTTTGGTCGTCGCCTTGGGGGCGGCTTTCGCGTTGGGGCAGTTGCCCGTGGGGCAATTGCCGGAAACACCAGCGCCCGTAACGTTGGGGCAGTTGCCGGTTTCGCAGCGCTGGTCATTCACGGCGCAATTGCCTGTGGTGCAGGTGGAACTGCGGTTTTCCTCGGAGGCCGCGGGCGCCTGGGTCGCGGCGGGCGCGCTGGCGGGCTGCGGCGTTGCGGCGGGAGCGGCTCCCGGGGCTTGCAAAACCCTGGCCCCCTGGCAGGAAGAAGAACCGTCCCCGTTTTGGCCGGCAGTTTGCCCACCGCCGCAGTTTGTGCTTTGCCGGTAGGGCCATCCCTGAAAACCAAACTGGGAGGTTGGCGCACCTGCTGCATAGGACGTTGCGTGGACCATTACACAAAGCAGGAGTGTCAGGATCGTGGCGAATCGTTTCGTAGACATGGGGCACCTCCAAATGTTAAAATATTGCGTCAACGACGTAACGAAATCGTAATACTTTTTGGGAAGCGTTGCAACCGAATTGGATGAGGATTCCCATGGAAAAATCTCCAAGCGGGATGAAAACGCTGTTATCCATAAATTAGAGGAGGTCCGGTTGATGAATTTGGTCAAATGCCCTCGGTGTGATCTCAATTACATTCAAGAGAGCGAGAAGTACTGCAAAGTTTGTTTGCGGGAAATGAAAGGCGAACCGGTTCAGGACGAGATGGAGCTGTGCTCCGTGTGCAACGCGGCGCCCGCTTTGCCCGGCAAGGATGTTTGCCTCAGCTGCCACAAGGAAATGCTGGCCGGCGGCGACGAACCGGCGGACGAAACGGAAAGCGTGGATGAAAACGCCATCGCGCTGAATTCCGTCAGCACCATGGATGAGATCATTCCCCAGATTCACGAGGAGATTCCGGAGGGCGAATTTGGCGAAATCGAAAGCGAGCGTTCCCTGGAAAGTGTAATTGAGGACGAACAAAACGACGACGAGGAAGAGGACCGGGACGAATAAGGCGTTTTGACGCCGTGAAGCGAAAGAGGGCCCATGTCGATATTTGCCATTGCGGATTTGCACTTGCCAGGCGGAAGCGAAAAGCCCATGGATGTTTTTGGCGTCCATTGGGACCGGCATTTTGATACCATCCGCAACCACTGGCAAAACCTTGTGGCCGACGACGACATTGTGCTGATTCCCGGAGACATCAGCTGGGCCATGCAGCTTCACCAGGCGGCGGACGACCTGCAAAGCATCGCGGCCCTGCCGGGGCGCAAGGTGCTGCTGCGGGGCAACCACGATTATTGGTGGAGCTCCATTACAAGGGTGCGGGCCCTGCTGCCGGAAGGAATGTACGCGCTGCAAAACGACGCGCTGGCCTTGGATGGCTTCGTTTTTTGCGGCACCCGGGGCTGGGTCTTTCCCACGGAGGGGAACCCCCTTTTGGAACAGGACCAGAAAATCTACCAGCGGGAACTGCTGCGTCTGGGCCTGTCCCTGGAAGAAGCCGGGCGCAAGGGCATGCCCGGCGACACGGTGGTGCTGATGCACTTCCCGCCGCTTTTGGCGGACGGCGTGGGAACCGCCTTTTCCAGCATGCTGGAGGAAGCCGGGGTGGGAGACGTGGTATACGGCCATCTCCATGGGGCCGGGATCAAAAACGGCTTTACAGGCATGCACAACGGGGTACGTTACCATCTTACCTCCTGCGACGCCATCGATTTTTCCCCCCGGTTGATCCGAAAAATGGCGGGTTAAATTATTAATTTTTTGTAATAACTTTGTTTTATATTTTTCGTAATTCTTTTGGGCCGAGGGGCATAAAACAGAATTAAACCGTCAAAAAGCGCTGAGATGCAAGCAATCTCGGCGTTTTTTGCGCTACAAGCAATGGTATGGGAACGAAAGTTCCCACCATTGCCTTTATTTGTGTACAATTTGTTGCTGATTTAAAGGCACGGCCTCAAATAGGACGATTGACAAGAAAATAAATGTGGGTAATAATGGAGCCACGTGGAACACAACATCCATTTTAGGGTGAAATGTGGAGGCAAACGTGGAAAGGGCGGCGAACCGGCTGTGGACAGCGCGCAAACCTATACGTTTCTGGGCTCTTACGCGCATGCCGTCGACGACAAAGGCCGCATCATCGTTCCCACAGCCTACCGGGCCCCTCTGGGCCAAACCTTTACCATCGGCCCCACCAGGGATTTTCAGGGGATTGCCCTGTATCCCAACCCGGTGTACGACCAGCTGCTGGGCGACATCATGTCCATGAACCAGCGCAAACCGGTGGTGCAGAAGTTCGCGATGCAGTTTTCCAAGCTCAGCTACCGCGACATGCAGGCGGACGGCCAGGGGCGGCTGCTGCTTCCCGCAAAAATTCGCCAGCGCATGCTGGGGGAGGCCAGGGAGCTGGAAATCAGCGGCGCGTTCGACCACGTGCGCATTATGGACAGCGCCAGGGCGGGCGACGAGGACGCCTTCTTTACCGAAAACCTGGAAGACATTTTGGAGCAGCTCGGCAATTTGGAGGAATGATCCCGGTTCTAGGAACAGGGAATGGAGGATAGGATGACTATGGCACAGGTATATCAGACGTATGGAAGTTATGAAAACGAATATGGCCGGGAATACATTTGCCCTTCCGAGCGGATGTATGTGCATTCCAGCGTGTATCTGCCCAACAGTGAAATCGATCCCCGAACGGGCCTCCTGAAGCCAGACCTCCAGCGCCGGGGCAGGACCCAGGCCAAGCGGCTGGAATATTCCTACCTGGACAAGGAATACAAGCAGCTGGACGCGGCCCTCAAGGCCCGGGAGGAAGTGCCCGGCCCCCGGATGTCCATCCGCACGGCCATCCTTGTCATCGCCATCTTTGGCTTTGTGGCGGGGCTTTTGTCCCTGTCGCAGCAGGGCCAGCTGGCGGAGCGCCAAAAGGCCCTGAACCGCATGAACAAGGAGATCGAGCAATACGCGAAGGTCAACAACGAAATCGCAGGGCAGATCGCCGACGCGTCGGACGCCACCACCATCTGCTATACCGCCGCCCGGAATTTGCACATGATCCCCGCCGAGGCAGCCGAGGCGATTCACCTGGTCGCCATGGATACCCGGCCCGCCCAACCCGGCCGCGTGTATATGCGGGCCGAAAGCATCCAAACGGGGCAGGAGGCCGGGCAGCCGGATACCCAGGCCACGGCGGTGCCCGCTGTGGCGTCCGCCGGCGTAGGCAACTAAACAATTCAAAAACCAAACGCTTTTCTTCCCCCGAAAGGCGAAGCCACTCCTTTTCCCGCGCTGTCGCCGGAAAAGGAGGCGGCTGTATCGTCCATGAAGGGGGAAGGGCAATGCCAACGGAGCTTCGGGTTCGCAAACGCATCTTTACGCTGCTTGTGTTGCTGGTCATCCTGTTTGTTTTACTGGTGACGCGGATCGGGTATTTGACCACGGCGGAGTCCGTTTCCTTGACCCAGCGGGGCATCCGGCAATGGACCCGGGACGGCGTTGTGTACGCCCGTCGGGGCGAAATATTGGATAGCAACGGCCAAACCCTGGTGATGAGCGCCACGGCCTACATCGTCAGCGTGAACCCCCGCAAAGTGGCCGTGGAAGACGCCCGGCTGTTCGCCGACACGGTTTGTCCCATTCTGGACATTTCAAAGGAAACGGTGCTTCAGAAGCTGAAAGACCGGACCAAAGCGTCTGTAACGCTGAAGCGCCAGGTGGCGCGGGACAAGGTGGACGAAATGAGGGCTTTGCAGCGCAGCGAGGACGGGCGGATCGCCGGCCTCACCGCCGCGCTGCTTTTTGATGAAGATGTGCGCCGGGTCTACCCACGGGGAGCGTTTTTGGCCCAGCCCTTGGGCCTGACCAATGTGGACAGCGTGGGGCAGTCCGGGCTGGAAGAGCAATACGAGGGCCTTTTGCGGGGCACGGCTGGGCGCAGCCTCACCAGCGTGGACGGAAAGGCCCAAGCCATTTACGACAGCGAAAGCCTGTATGTGGAGCCGCAGGAAGGAAGCTCCATCAAGCTGACCATTGACGCAAGCATCCAGGAAGTATGCGAAAAGGCCATGCGGGAATGTTTTGACGTGAACAAGGCCATCGCCGTGCATGTGATGGTGATGGACGTTTACACCGGCGCCATTTTGGCCATGGCCTCCAAGCCGGACTATGACCCCAACGACCCGCCCCGCAACGACATGGACACGCTGCAAAACCTGATGCGCATCCGTTTGATCTCCGACGCATATGAACCCGGCTCCACCTTCAAAATACTGACGACCGCCGCCGCGCTGGACTGCGGCGTCACCACCCCGGAGGACCGCTTTTACTGCAACGCCAAAATCACCGTGGACGGCGACACCATCCGGTGCTGGGGCAACCCCCACAAGGCGGAAACCATGGCCCAGGGGCTGCAAAATTCCTGCAACCCGGTGTTTGTGGAACTGGCCCTGCGCATGGGTCAGGAGAGGCTTTATCAATATTTACAATCATTCGGCCTTGGAAAAAAAACCATGGTTGACTTGCCCGGGGAAGGAAGTGGTATACTAATACCTGCCAAATCTGTCAAGAATGTAGACCTTGCCAGGATCGGCTTTGGCCAGAGCATTGCGGTCACGCCGCTGCAGCTGCTGGCGGCGTCCTGTTCCGTCATCAACGGCGGCCACCTGATGCGGCCCTACCTGCTAAAGGAAGCGGTTTCCCCGGACGGTACGGTGCTCTACCGCACCCAGCCCAAGGTGGTGGCGACCCCCATTTCCGAGCAGCCCTCCCACACCATGCGGGATCTGCTGGAACAGGTGGTGGCGGTGGGCGGCGCGAAAAACGCGGCCATCTCCGGCTACCGCATTGGGGGAAAGACCGGCACAGCCCAGGTATATAAGGATGGAAAAATTGTTCGGGATGTGCACATTGGCTCTTTTCTGGGCTTCGCGCCGGCCAACGACCCCAAAATCGCCCTGCTGGTGGTGGTGGACGAGGCCGACGCGCCCATTGACTACGGCGGCACCACCGCCGCACCATTCGCTAGACAAATCATGGCGGATGTGTTACCTTATTTAGGTTATGAACCTATTGGCAACGAGCCTCAGCCCGAGGTGACCGTGCCCAATGTGGTGGGGCTTCCCCTGTGGCAAGCCCGCAAGCAACTGGCAGATCTTGGCTTTTCGGTGCTGACCGACGGCCAGGGCGACACCGCCATGGCCCAGATGCCCTCCCATGGAGCGAAGCTGGTGTCCGGCGGACAGGTGATGCTCTACTCGGACCAGGAGAAGCCCACAGATGTGGAAACCCTGGTATGCGTACCCGGCGTGAAGGGGCTTTCCATTGTGGAGGCGGCGCGGCTGCTTCGGCAACGGGAGCTAGACATGCTGATTGAGGGAAGCGGCATCGCGGTCAGCCAGGCGCCCGCCGCCGGCGAATATATGCAGCGGGGGCAAACGGTGACCGTCACCTTTCGGATGCCGGATTAACAGGATGGAGGAATGATGCATGCTGCTCAAGGACCTGCTGGCGGATGTGCCGGGTATTTTGGAAACCCGGGGCAATCTGGTGACGGAGATCGGCGCTTTGGTCATCGACAGCCGGGAGAAAACCAGGGACGGCTTGTTCTTTTGCATTGCCGGGGCCCGTTTTGACGCGCACAAGTTTGCGCCCCAGGCTGCCGAAAACGGATGCGTGGCGTTGATCGTGTCCCAGCTGGTGGAAGATTCGGCGCTGCCCCAGGTGAAGGTTGAAAACGTGCGGTCGGCCATGGCGTTCATCGCCTCCGCGTTTTTTGGGCACCCCGCCCGGGGCATGCGGCTGGTGGGCGTTTCCGGCACCAAGGGAAAGACCACCACCAGCTTTTTGCTCAAATCCATCCTGGAAAGGGCCGGCTACAAAACCGGCCTCATCGGCACCACAGGCAACATGATCGGGGAAGAAAAAATTCCAAGCAACCTGACCACGCCGGACCCCATTGACTTGCACCGCTGCTTCCGCCAGATGCGGGACGCCGGGGTGGAGGCCGTTAGCATGGAGGTAAGCGCCCACGCCATCGACATGCACCGGCTGGACGGGCTCACCTTTGAGGCGGCTTGTTATACCAACCTTTCCCAGGACCACCTGGATTATTTCCAGACCATGGAGAACTATTTCAACACCAAAAAGAGCTTTTTCATGCACGGCGCGGTGCTGAACGCCGCCCTGAACGCGGATGACGAAACCTCGGAAAAGATTGTGGAGGACATCAAGGTTCCCTATCTGACCTATGGCATCAGCGCCAACGCGGACGTGTTCGCCCGGGATATTGAAATCAGCGAGGACGGGGTGGGCTTCGCCATCCTGCTGCGCGGCCTGGAAAACATGACTGTTCACATGCAAATGACCGGTATGTTCAACGTATATAACGCCTTGGCCGCCGCTTCCCTGGCCATGATCATGGGCATCGACAAAGAAGCCATCAAGGCGGGGCTGGAAAGCGTGCGGGCCGTGCCCGGCCGCATCGAAATGCTGGACACCCACACCCCTTACAAGGTGATTCTGGACTATTCCCACTCGCCGGACGCGCTGGAAAACATCCTTTCAACCGTTCGCGCCTTTACCAGGAACCGGGTCATTTCGCTGTTTGGCTGCGGCGGCGACCGGGACCAGAGCAAGCGGCCCATCATGGGCGAAATCAGCGGCAAGCTGGCGGATTTTTCCATTTTGACCAGCGATAACCCCCGCACGGAAAACCCGGACGCCATTTTGCGGGCCATTGAAAAGGGCATCCTCAAAACCGGCGGAAAGTATACCCTCATTGAAAGCCGCCGGGACGCCATCCGCCATGCCCTGAGCATGGCCAGAGACGGGGACGTGGTGGTGCTGGCGGGCAAAGGCCACGAAACCTACCAGGACATTATGGGCGTGAAGCGTCCCTTTGACGAAAAAGTCGTGGTGCGGGAGCTGCTTGAGGAGCTGCGCGGGGAAACCCGTTCGTAACGCCGGGCCGTTTTGCGCGGCGGAACCTGTCCGCGATGAAGGAGTGATGGAACAGCCATGCTTCGGTTGATTTTGGCGCTTGTGCTGTCGGTGGTCGCGATGCTTTTGATCGGGCCCCGGGTGCTTCCGGTGCTTCGGAAGCTGAAATTTGGCCAGACCATTTATGAACTGGGGCCGGAAAGCCATAAAACCAAGCAGGGCACGCCCACCATGGGCGGCGTCATGTTTTCCGTGGTCACCTGCCTGGTGGCGCTGGTGCTGCACGGCCAGTGGTATGGCTTCCAGGACTTTATTGTGGCGCTGATCGCCGTATCGCTTTTAAGCATGCTGATCGGCTTTGTGGACGACTACATCAAGGTGGTCAAAAAGCGCAGCCTGGGCCTTGTGTGGTGGCAAAAAGTGGTGGGACAGGTTGTGCTGGGCCTGGGCTTTTCCGCCTACTGTTATTTTAACCCCATGGTGGGCAGCAAAATCATCGTGCCCTTTTTGAACCTGGATTGGGACCTGGGCATTTTCTACATCCCGCTGATGACGTTGGTCATCATGTTCATGATCAACAGCGCCAATCTGCAAGATGGGCTGGACGGGCTGTTGTCCAGCGTATCGGTCATCGGCAGCATTGCCTGGGGCCTGATGGCGGTGTTTGTGTCTTTAATCGCCGGGGCGGCTCTCCAGCCGGAGATGATCGGCAACTACCAGAACCTGGCCATTTTTGCCATGGCGCTGGCCGGGGCCTGCATGGGTTTTTTACGCTTCAACCATTATCCCGCCATGGTGTTTATGGGGGATACCGGCAGCATGTTCATTGGCGGGGCCACGGTGGGCATGGCCATGCTGCTGCGCATGCCGCTGTTTATGCTGCTCATCGCCTTTACCATGGTGGCGTCCTCCTTGTCGGTGATGATTCAGGTGACCTATTTTAAGCTGACCCACGGCAAGCGGGTTTTCAAAATGTCGCCCATCCATCATCACTTTGAGCTTTCCGGGATGACCGAGCAACAGGTGGTGGCCATGTACGCCATCGTCACAGGAATTTTGTCCCTGGTGGCGCTTCTTTCCATTGATTTGCTGCCGTAGACTGAACCAATACAAGAGTTTTTGGCGGGGGTGAGGAATGATGAAAATCGAAAAAAAGCGTGTGCTGGTGGTGGGCATGGCGCGCAGCGGCGTGGCCGCGGCGGAACTGCTATTGAGCCATGGCGCGCTGCCGATATTATCGGACGCCAAAAAGCGGGAGGCCTTCGGGGATGAATTGAAGGCGCTGGAAAACACCGCCTGCACGTTTCGCCTGGGAGAGGACCCGGTGAAGCTGCTTGGCGAAGCGGACAGCGTGGTAATCAGCCCCGGGGTGCCCGTGGATTCCGCTGTGGTGCTGGCCGCCAAGGAAAGGGGCCTGCCCCTGATTGGCGAAATGGAGCTGGCGTTTTCCCTGCTCCAGGGGGATGTGGTGGCCATTACCGGCACCAACGGCAAAACCACCACCACCACCCTGGTGGGCAAGATTTTTGAAAACGCCGGGCGCATCACCCATGTGGCGGGAAACATCGGCTACCCCCTGTCCTCCGTGGCCCTCACCAGCAAAAAGGACGACGTGGTGGTGACCGAGGTTTCCAGTTTTCAGCTGGAAACCGTCAAAACCTTCCGCCCCAGGGTGGCGGCGCTGCTGAATATTACTGAGGATCACCTCAACCGCCACGGCACCATGGCCCAGTATACCAAGCTGAAACAGCGTATTTTTGAAAATCAGACCGAAACCGACGTGGCGGTGTTGAATCTGGACGACCCGGCGGTGGCGCAGATGGCGCCCAAGCTCAAGGCAAAGGTAATGTTTTTCAGCCGGACGCAGCCGGTGGAAAACGGCGCCTGCGTGGAGAACGGGAAGATCGTGTATCGCTCTGGGGGGCTGAAAATGCCCATTTGCGACGCGGACATGGTGCTGATTCCCGGCCCCCACAACCTGGAAAACGCCCTGGCCGCCACGGTGATGGCCGCGTCCATGGGGGTTCCCTCCCCGGTAATCCGGCACACGCTGCAATCCTTCACCGGGGTGGAGCACCGCATTGAAAAGGTGCGGGTGTTCCAGGGCGTGGTGTACATCAACGACAGCAAGGGCACCAACGTGGACAGCACCTTAAAGGCTGTGCAAAGCATGAAGAGCCCAACGGTACTCATTTTGGGCGGCTACGACAAGCACACCGACTTTCTGCCCCTGTGCAGGGAGATCGCCGCCTCCGGCACGATCGACCAGGTGGTGGTGATGGGCCAGACGGCCAAGCAAATTCGGGCCACGCTGGAGGAGATTGGCTTTACCAAGGTGTCCTCCGCGTACAGCATGGAGGAGGCCATCGACAAGGCCAGGGAACTGGCGGTGTCCGGCGGAAACGTGCTTTTGTCCCCGGCCTGCGCCAGCTTTGATATGTTCCGTGATTACGAACACCGCGGCGAGGTGTTTAAGGAATTGGTCAACCAACTTACCTAACCTTTTGGCCCTTGCTCCCCAAGGGAAAGACGCAATACAAAAGACATGCATCTTTCACAAGACGTCCGTGCCGCGGTTTTCGCGGCGCGGCGGCAAAGGGGGTCGGGGCTTTTTGATGGCTCATGAAGCGCTTCTGGAGAAGATCGAGCGGAAAACCACGCGGCATTCCCGCCGCAGGTCGCCCATGGACAAATCGTTGCTGCTGATTGTAACGCTGCTGCTGCTTGGCGGGCTGACGGCGCTGTTCAGCGCCACCTACTACCAGGCGCTGGAAAAGGGCGACGCCCTGCTGGAAGTGAAAAAGCAGCTGATCGGCATCGGCCTGGGCGTGGTGATGATGTGGGTCACGGCCCGGATACCCTACCCCTTCTGGCGAAAGCCAAAGGTGGTCGTCATCGGGCTGGTGGCAAGCTTTTTGCTGCTGATTGTGGTGCTCATTCCCGGCGTGGGGGTGTACCTGAACGGTTCCAGGCGTTGGCTGAACCTGGGCGGGCTCAGCTTTCAGCCCTCGGAACTGGCCAAGGTGGTGTCCGTCATCTATCTGTCCTCCACGCTGTCCTTTCGGCTGGAGCAGGTGAAGAAGCTGTGGACAGGCATCGTGCCACTGTTGATTGTGCCGGCCATTATGTTCCTGCTGATTTTGGAACAGCCCAACCTTTCCACGGCGGGGAGCATCATGATTGTGGCGGTGCTGATGATGCTGATTGCCGGGGCCAAGTGGCGGCATTTGGGCCTGATGGGCATTGCGGGCCTGGGCGTTGGGTTCGCCTACGCCTGGAGCGAGCCCTACCGCCGGGAGCGGCTTTTGTCCTTCCGCAACCCCTTCGCGCAGATGAGCGACGAGGGGTATCAGCTGGCCCAGTCGTTGATCGCTATCGGTTCCGGCGGCCTGTTTGGGCGGGGCCTGGGGCAGGGCAGGCAAAAGTTTTCCTTTTTGCCCTACCCGGAAAGCGATTTCATTTTTGCCATCGTGGGGGAGGATTTTGGGCTTTTGGGCTGCATCGCGGTCATCCTTTTGTTTGTGGCTTTCGCCTTCGCGGGCATGCGCGTCGCCGCCTCCTGCCAGGACCGGTTTGGGTGCCTGCTGGCCGCGGGCATCACGGCCATGATCGCCGTGCAGGCCTTCATCAACATCGGCGTGGTCATCGGCATTTTGCCCACCACCGGGCTTCCGCTGCCGTTTTTCAGCGCCGGGGGCACCTCCATTACCATTTTGCTGGCCTCCGTAGGCATTTTGCTGAACATTTCCAAGCATCGGGGCGTGATGGACTAACCAGTTTTTCACCAATGTGTCGCAATGGCATAGGATGCAATATGCCATTGCTTGACGGAGGTGAAATCATGGACTCCTTGCGCATTCAGGGCGGAAGGCGGTTGGATGGCGAATGGACGGTGGGCGGCGCGAAGAACGCGGTTCTCCCCATCATGGCCGCCGCCATTTTGACCGATGAGCCAACGACGCTTCTCAGCTGTCCCAAACTCAGCGACATCAAATACATGGGCGATATTTTGCGCACGCTGGGTTGCCAGGTAACGGAAAGCTCGCGCGAACTCCGGATTGATCCGCAGGGGATTTCCAGTTTCGAAATGCCCGATGGGCTTGCCAAAAAGATCCGCTCCTCCATCTTCATGCTGGGTCCCATTCTTTCCCGGTTTCACAAGGCCACGGTCACCTACCCGGGCGGCTGCGAAATTGGCATGCGGCCCATCGACTTACATATCAAAGGGCTTCGGCAGCTTGGGGTCAAAATCCGCGAGGAAGGCGGCATGATTTACTGCGACGGTTCCGATATGCGGGCCGCTTCCGTGCATTTTGATTATCCAAGCGTGGGGGCCACGGAAAACGCCATGATGGCGGCGGTGCAACTGCGGGGCAAAACCTACCTGCACAACGTGGCCCGGGAACCGGAAATTGTGGACTTGCAGCACTTTATCAACGCCATGGGCGGGCGGGTGACCGGCGCGGGCACCCACACCATTTGCGTGGAAGGCGTCAGCCGCCTGAAAGGCGCCACCTACCGGCCCATGCCGGACCGAATTGTGGCGGGGACGCTGCTGGCGGCCACGGCCATCACCGGCGGGCACATCAAGCTGAACAATGTGCCCTGCCAGGACATGTTCGCGATTTTTTCCAAGCTCCAGGAAATGGGCTGCGTGGTGGCGGAGAAAGGCTCTTTCCTCACCATGAGCGCGCCCAAGCAGCTGAAGGCTTTTACGCAGCTGCAAACCCAGCCACACCCGGGTTTTCCCACGGATATGCAAGCGCAAATGCTGGCGCTTTCCACCCTGGCGAAGGGAACTTCCATCATTGTGGAGAATGTTTTTGAAAGCCGGTTTACCCACGCGGGGGATTTGAACCGGATGGGGGCCAACGTGGTGGTGAACGGCCGCACGGCCATCATCCAGGGCGTGGACGCGCTGTATGGTTCCCGGGTGGCCGCGAGGGACCTGCGGGGCGGGGCTGCGCTGACGCTGGCGGGGCTGGCCGCCGTTGGCGAAACCTTTGTGGA
>JAVBTE010000160.1:0-3708 GCA_031556335.1 Eubacteriales bacterium
TCATGATAAAAAGGAGGATTGTATGGATTGAACAGCACCGGAGGGCCGTCGTAGCCTTCGAAAAGAAGGCCTTTGCTAAAATCGTTGTAGCCCGGCGCGTTGGGGCCCACCACCCGGGTCATGCCCAGTTCCTTCAAATACCCGGTGGCCGCGTCCAGCACCGCCCGGGCATATTCCATGTTGTTTTCACATTCAAACAGGCTGATGTACCCGCGCTTCTCACCGATCCGCTCATTCAGCCGGGCATCCACCCCCGCCAGCACCCGGGCCACCGGGCGTTGGTCCTCATAGGCGAGAAAAAACTGATGGGCGTCTCCCATCAGCGGATTATGGTCGCCCAGCAAAGAGCGCTGCAAAGCGCCGTACAGCGGCGGTATCCAGTTGTCGTCCTTGCGGTACAGACGGTAGGGCAGGTTCAGGAACGCTTTCAACCCTTGGGGCGATTGTTCCAGGGTTTTCACATGAATCATCGTCTGTCCTCCTTTGTATCGCGCGCCGTGCGCTCAATCATTTAATTCTATTGTACCATATCCCGGCGCGTCGCTCAAGGCGGGCGCGCTTCCCAGGCGGCCCAAATCCGCCCCCAGCAACCCCGGAATCCCTTCGATGGTTTTCAGCAGCGTCTCCTTTCCGGTGCCGTCCTCGCTGGAAAAGGGAATGATCTCCCAGGGCTGTACCAAAAGCGCCCGGCAGATGGGCGCGATCTGCTTCATTCGGGCCCCCCGGCTGATTTTGTCCGCCTTGGTGGCCACCACGGTAAAAGGAATGTTCATCTGCCGGAAATAGCGGTTCATGGAAATATCGTCCTGGGTGGGGTCGTGGCGGATGTCTACCAGGTGCAGCACATGGCGCAGCAGCGTGCTTTGCTGAAAGTACCGGTCCATCATCCGCCCCCAGCGCACCTTTTCCGCCTTGTCCACCTTGGCGAAGCCATAGCCCGGCAAATCCACCAGGTGGAAGGATTCGTTGATCAAAAAAACATTGATCAGCCTGGTTTTGCCCGGGGTGCCGCTGACCTTGCACAGCTTTTTGCGGCCTGTAAGCGCGTTGATCAGGGAGCTTTTTCCCACGTTGCTCTTCCCCACCACCGCCAGCTGGGGCAGGCGAATGGGCGACGCCTCGGCATAGTCGGCCAAACTAGTAATAAAAGAAGCGTTTTTGATCTCCATGCTCATGCCCCCCGATAGGCGGATGGCGCCGGCGGGGCCGGAATGGGCAGTTCGGCCATGGCGCGTTCGCTTTCCTGGCGCATGGGCAGCTCGGCGGTCAGGGCCACCTTCAGCACCTCCTCAATCCAGGAAACCGGCTTCACCTGCAGCTTTTGCAGCACATGGGGCGGAATTTCCTCTAGGTCCTTCTTGTTTTCCTGCGGAATCAGCACCGTGGGGATGCCGGCGCGGTAGGCGGCCAGCAGCTTTTCCTTTACACCGCCAATGGGCAGCACCCGGCCCCGCAGGGTAATTTCCCCCGTCATGGCCACGCTTTGCTTGACGGCGATGCCGCTTAGCGCGCTGACCAGCGCCGTGGCCATCGTGACCCCGGCGGAAGGCCCGTCCTTGGGCACCGCGCCTTCGGGCACATGGATGTGGATGTCGTTCTGCTTGAAAAATTCCGCCGGAATCCCCCATGCGTCGCAGTGGGCCCGTACCCAGCTCAGCGCGGCCCGGGCGCTTTCCTGCATTACATCCCCCAGCTTGCCCGTCAATTGCAAAACGCCGGTACCCTGCATAATGGTGCATTCCACCGCCAGGGTTTCGCCGCCCACCGTGGTGTAGGCCAGCCCGTTGACGATGCCCACCCGGCTTTCCTTCTCCGGCATGTCCCGCAGATACTTCACCGCGCCCAGGTATTCCCGCAGCTTTTCCGCAGTTACGTTCACTTCGCTCACGTCATGGTCCAGAATTTCCACCGTGGCTTTGCGCACCACCCGGGCCAACGTCCGCTCCAGGGTGCGCACGCCGGCCTCCCGGGTGTAGCCCTCAATCAGCCCCCGCAGCACCCTGTCGTTCATTTTCACGCTGTGGGCGGAAAGGCCATGCTCCACAATCTGCTTGGGCAGCAGATGCCGCCTGGCAATTTTCAGCTTGTCCTCCTCGGTATAGCTGGGCACCTCAATCAGTTCCAGGCGGTCCAGCAGCGGAGGCGGAATGGTGTCCACCGTGTTGGCCGTGGTGATGAACATCACCCGGCTCAGGTCAAAGGGCAGCTCCAGGTAATGGTCCCGGAAGGCGTCGTTTTGCGCGCCGTCCAGCACCTCCAAAAGCGCCGCCGCCGGGTCGCCCCGAAAATCGGAGCTCATTTTGTCGATTTCGTCAAACAGGAACACGGGGTTCATGGTGCCCCCCTGTTTCATGCCCGCGATGATGCGGCCCGGAATGGCCCCCACATAGGTGCGCCGGTGGCCGCGAATTTCCGCCTCGTCCCGCACGCCGCCCAGGGACATCTGCACAAATTCCCGGCCCACCGCCTTGGCGATGGCCTTCACAATGGAGGTTTTGCCCACGCCGGGAGGGCCCACAAAGCAAAGGATGGGGCCTTTCATGTCGTCCTTCATGCGCAGCACGGCCAAGTATTCAACAATGCGTTCCTTGACCCGTTCCAGCCCGTAGTGGTCCTCTTCCAGCACCTTTCGGGCCCGTTTCAGGTTCAGGTTGTCCGGGGTGGTTTTGCCCCAAGGCAGGTCCAAAATCCATTCCACATAGGTGCGGCTCACCCCGATCTCCGGCGTGCCCGGGGCCATGCGGGACAGCCGCTCCAGCTCCCGCTCCACCTTTTTGCGGGCTTCCTCGTTGAGGGGCGTCTGCTCCATTTTCTCCCGCAAATCTTCCACGTCCGTGGCTTCCCGGTCGCCCAATTCCGTTTGGATGGCCTTGATCTGCTCCCGGAGGTAGTAATCCTTCTGGTTTTTTTCAATCTGCTTTTTGATGCGGGCCTGCACCTGCTTTTCCACATCCGCCAGCTCGGTTTCCCGCAGCAAAATGCCGCACAGGGTTTCCAGCCGCTCGCTGACCCGCAGCTTTTCCAGAATGGCCTGCCTGTCCTCCAGCTGGGTCAGCACATTGGCGGCGATGATGTCCGCCAGCTGGTCCGGCTTTTGCACGTCCATCACGGAGCGGAGGGTTTCCTGGGAAACCCGCATAGAGGCCTTGCAGTATTCCTCAAAATATTCGTGGGTGGTGCGAACCAGGGCCTTCATTTCCGCGCTGTCCCGCACGGTTTCCTCCCGAATGGGCCTTACGTCCGCCAGCAGGAAAGGTTCCTCTTCCACCACGGCCTCCAGGGTGGCCCGGCGAATGCCTTCCACCAGCACCCGGATGCTGTCTCCCGGCAGGTTCAGCACCTGCTTGATGTGGGCAATGGTGCCCACGCGGCACAAATCGCCCAGCTGGGGCTCGTCAATGTCCGCGTTCATCTGGGCCACCAAAAAAATCTGCTGGTCGTCCAGCATGGCCTTTTCCAGCGCGGCGACGCTTTTGGGCCTGCCCACGTCAAAATGCAGCACCATATGGGGAAAAACCATCATGCCCCGCAGCGGCAAAGCCGGCATGCGGGACAGCGGAATCTTACGATTGACTTGTTGTTGCATATTTCCTCCTTACGCCCATGAAAGGCGCTTCTCAGGCGTAGTCGGCGGGTTTGCGGGGGGCCGCATTCCCGCCGGTTTTTCATTATATCGGCTCCGGCTATGAATTGCAAGCGGGAAAGCCC
>JAVBTE010000025.1:0-13115 GCA_031556335.1 Eubacteriales bacterium
GGGCTTTACCACCGGCTCCGAGGGCTTGCCCACGTGCTGGCGAAGCAGCAGCCGCACCTGCCCGGGGGTCACAGTCCTGTCCGCCAGGGGGGCGGGCCGGTCGTAGCCGCTGAGGCCCATGCGGGCAATGAGCCGCTTCACCGGCACGTTTTTCAGCCGCAGCCCCGGTTCCGGATGGATCTCCGCCTCCGGCACGGGCCGAATGCCCGCCTTGGCCATTTCCGCCTTCAAAAGGGTCATCACCATGGAGGGCGCCAGCCCCATTTCGCAGGCGAAGTTGGTGCAAATCCCGCAGCTGGAGCAGGCCAGCACCCCGGCGGCGTTGCCCAAAAGGGTTCCGCTGCCCGTGGAAATGGCCCGCATGGCCTTGTGGGGTTCCACCGGCAGGCCCATGGCGTGGCGTGGGCACAACTGGGTGCAGCGGTTGCACTGGCAGCAAATGGCCTGGGCCAGCTTGGCCTGCCGCTCCATGGTCATCCTCCGCTGGAGAACCAGGGGATGGGTGCGCTTGAGTACCAGAAGCCCGCCTGTGGTTTTCGTCACCGGAGCGTCCCAATCCTCCTGCAACTCGCCCATGCAGGGCCCTCCCGCGATGAGGGCATGGCTTTTTTCGTCCCCGGCGAAGCCGCAAAGGGGCAGCACCTGGCGAAAGGAAACGCCGATGGGCACGGTCACGGTCACAGGCTCCGGCACGTCGCCGCACAGGGTCACGCTTTTGTCGGTCACGGGCTTGCCTTCCGCCGCGCCCGCAATGTTCAGGGCCGTGCCCACGTTGATCACCACGCAGCCCACGTCGATGGGCAGCTTGCCCGTGGGCACCACCTGCCCTGTCACCTCGTAGATGACGGACTTTTCATCGCCGGAGGGATAATAGGCCTCCATCAGATGCAGGCGAATGCCTGGTTTGCCCACAAGCGCGCCTTCCAGGGCCTTCACCGCGTCCCGATAATGGGCCTTGGTGGCGATGACCCCCTCTTTGGCATAGGCGGCCTCCATGGCCAGCTCCAGCCCGCGAACCACTTTGCCCGCCTGGTGCCCCATGGAAAGCTGGTCTACGCGAAGCAATGGCTCGCACTCCGCGCCGTTCACAATCACCAGCCCGGCGTTCACATTCAGCTTTACATGGGTGGGAAAGCCCGCTCCCCCCGCGCCCACAACCCCGGCGGCTTCAATGGCTTCAATCAGGTTCATACTTCGCTCCTACCTCAGCTGATGCGGAAATCACCGTGCAACACGCAGCGGCGCAGGCGGGTAAAGGTTCTGGCGCTGGTAATGCCTTCCCCTGTGGGGGTGGCGATGGTCATGGTGGTGTACCCTTCCCCGTTGAAGCCCAGGCCGGAATAGCTGGGCGCGTTTTTCACAAACAAGGTGGTGTTCATCCTGCGGGCCGCCTTGGACATGTTGTGCACATTGGCGGAGTGGATCATGGCGGAATGCTTGCAGCCCTGCTCCGCCCGGAAGGCCTCCTCCACCGCCTCGTCGATGTTCCGCACCCGCACAATGGCCAGCACGGGCATCAGCATTTCGGTGCGCACAAAGGGGTGGTTCTTGTCCACCTCGGCAATCACCAGCCTGGGGTTGCCGGAAAAGCTGACGCCGGAATCCCGCAAAATCACCGCCGCGTCGCGGCCCACATAGTTGCGGTTGATGACGTGCTTGCCGTCCTTGGGAATCAGCACGGTTTTCACGATCTTGTCGATGTCCGCGCCGGAGACCCGGTAGGCTCCGTTCCGCTCCATGGCGCTCATCAGGCGGTCCGCCACAGTATCAAACACAAACACTTCTTTTTCCGCAATGCACAGCACATTGTTGTCAAAGCTGGCACCGTCCACAATGTCCCGGCCCGCCTTTTCGATGTCGGCGGTATCGTCCACAATGACCGGGGGATTGCCGGGGCCCGCCGCGATCACCTTTTTACCGCTCTTCATGGCCACGGACACCACCGCCTCGCCCCCGGTGATGGACAGCATGGCGACGTCCGGATGGGTCATGATGACCTGGCCGCTTTCCAGGGTGGGCTCCTTCACGGTGGTGATGAGCGCCTGGGGGCCACCGGCCTTGACAATGGCTTCCACCAACAGCCGCATGGCCTCCTGAGAGGCGCGCTTGGCCGCCGGGTGGGGGTTAAACACCACGCTATTCCCCGCCGCCACCATGCTGATGGAATTGTTGATGACCGTGGAGGTGGGGTTGGTGGAAGGCGTGATGGAGCCGATGACCCCGTAGGGCGCCTGCTCGATGATCATCATGCCGTGGTCGCCGGTTTTGCAATAGGTGGTCAAATCTTCAATGCCGGGGGTGCGCTTCGCTTCCAGCAGGTTTTTCTGGATTTTGTCCGCCACCCGGCCATAGCCGGTCTCCTCGTTGGCCAGGCGGGCCAAAGGCTCGGCGTTGTCAATGCTCACCTTGCGCATGGCGTCGATCAGCTCGCCCCGCTTTTCCAGGGACATTTCGGCAAGCTCCGCCTGGGCCAGCCGGGCGTTTTCAATCGCTTCCTCGGCGGTGTCGCACAGCCAGCGCCGGGGGCCGCCCAGGGGCCGGGCAGGCGAAACGGGCGCGTCGGTTTTCAGCGCGCCGGACAGGCTGCGCACGATTTCCTCCGTAATCTGCCGGATGTCTTTCTCGCTCAATGCCATAATCTTTGGCTCCTTACTGAAGTTCGATCAGTTCCACGCCCTTGGCGGAGGCCGTATCCCGGGCCAGGGGGGTGATCACCGCGCCTTTTTTATACCGGATGATCTTGAATCCGTTTCTGAAAGCGGACAGCACATCGTCCTCCGCGATCAGCGCATGGGGTTCGCCGGAAAGGTCCAGCATCTTGGTTTTGGTGTCCTCGGGCTTGAGCAGCTGGTCCGCCACGGGCCGGGCCGCCGGGGCCTTGGGCATGGTGAAGGTTTGAAGCCCCGGCACTGCCGGCCTTTCCCAGGGCTTTGGCTGCGCTTCCGCCTTGGGCGCTTTTCGTCCTTCCGCCGCCGCGATGCGGCACAGCTGGCCGTCGGCAATGCCGCAGGCGTTGGCCTCGTCCTTGTCGATGTGGGCTTCCAGGCTGTGGCCCTCGCCGCTGCGCACCACCAGGTTTTCCAGCCTGGCCGGGCGCTCCCCTTCCACCAGAAGGGTGACCGGGTCGCCGTCCCGAAGGCCGTAGGCCACCGCCTCCTCGGGGGAGAGATGCAGGTGCCGCTTGGCCACCATCACCCCCCGGGGCAAGCCGATCCGCTTCTCCCCGTTCACCAGGGTGCAGCCGGGGGTTCCGGCGGTCTCCCCGGACATGCGCAGCACCGGCTTCACACCCAGCTTGTAGCAGTCGGTATAGCTCAGCTCCACCTGGGTTTCTTTGCGGGCCGGGCCCACCACCCGCAGGGTGGTCTTGCCCTTTTCGGCCTCCAACACCACGGTTTCTTTGCAGGCATACTGGCCGGGCTGCACAAGGTCGCGCAGCTTTTGAAGCCGGTAGCCCGGACCAAACAGCCTTTCCACGTCCTCCTGGCTCAGGTGCACATGCCGGTTGGAGGAGGTAACGGGTACGAACCGCTCCCCCGCCCTGGCCAGCTCCGAAAGCACCACCCGGAGCACGATCTCCTGCAACTCTTTCTCGTTCATATCACTTCTGCGCTTCCTGCTTTTTGCGGAAAATTTCCTTCAAGCTTTCGGAAAAGGGCGGGCGGGCAATGCCGTACTCGGTGATGATGCCGGTGATCAGCTCGTGGTCCGCAAAGTCGAAGGCCGGGTTGTACACCTTCACGCCCTCGGGGGCCATGCGTTTTTTGTACCACATCTCGGTCACGTCCTCGGCGGGGCGCTGCTCGATGGGGATGTCCTCCCCCCGGGCCACGCTCATGTCGATGGTGGAGGTGGGGCCGCATACGTAGAAGGGAATGCCGTAATACTTGGCCAAAATGGCCACGCCGGAGGTGCCGATCTTGTTGCAGGCGTCGCCGTTGGCGGCCACCCGGTCGCACCCCACGAACACCGCCTGCACCCAGCCGTTTTTCATCACCTGGGAGGCCATATTGTCGCAGATCACCGTGGTGTCCACGCCGTCGGCCACCATTTCAAAGGAGGAAAGCCGCGCGCCCTGCAAAAGGGGCCGGGTCTCGTCGGTGAACACCTTGAAGTTCATGCCCTTCTCCCGGCCCAAATGGATGGGGGCCAGGGCGGTGCCGTACTTGGAGGTGGCCAGCTGCCCGGCGTTGCAGTGGGTCAAAATGCCGTCCCCGTCCTTGATGAGGCTCAGGCCATATTCGCCGATCTGGCGGCACATCCACACATCCTCGTCCTTGATGGCGACGGATTCCTTGCGCAGCAGCTCTTTCAATTCCGGAATGGATTTCTCCTGGTTTTTCAGCACCACCTGCTCCATGCGGTTCAACGCCCAGGACAGGTTCACCGCCGTGGGCCGGGAGGAATCCAGGTATTCCTTGGCCGCCTTGAACTGCTGGTAAAACGCCGCGTAGGTATCCGCCTGGATGCCCTTGGCGGCCAGATACACGCCGAAGGCCGCTGCCACGCCGATGGCGGGAGCGCCCCGCACCTGCAACAGATAGATGGCGTTCCAGATGTCCTTCTGCTCGGTCAGGTGCAAAACCTCAACCTCGCCGGGCAGCTTGGTCTGGTCCAAAATCACCAGCGCGCTGTTTTCGTCGTCCAGGGCCACGGTTTCATAGCTCATGATGTTTTTGTCGTTCATTGCAATCATCCTTTTCTCCGCTGTGTCAAAATGAAGGGCCGCTATGTCCGGGGTTATTTCGCGGCCTCACAGGCCCGCTTCACGGCGGCCACAAAGTCCGCGCCGGTCTGAAAAGCGCTGTGGTTCATGATGTAATCCTTGGCGCACAGGATGTTCACCCGCTCGGCATAGACGCGCTTGCCCTCGTCGGCGATGGTGGTCACGTCCTTCACCTGGGCCATGCCCACGGTGCGGCGGATCAGCTCGGTGCCGGCGTAGGAGGCGGTATCGCTGAGAATGCTGCCAAGGTACCAGTCCCGGAAGCCGGGCACCTTCGCCATGGGCTCGGTCACGTTTTCGTCAAAGCACTTCACAAACTTTTCCCGGAACAGGTCAATGACCTCCTCCACGGTTTTCAGCGTCCACGCGCAAAAATCCGCCGCCCCGGCGGCCACGCCGTTGTCGTAGGCGAAGATCAGGTTGGCGATGACGTTGCCCACATCGTACCCCATGGGGCCGTAGAAGGCAAATTCCGGATCAAACACCCGGGTGCTGTCCTTCTTCACAAAGATGGAGCCCGTGTGCAGGTCGCCATGGATCAGGGCCTGGGCGTTGTTCATAAAATCAAACTTCAGCTTGGCCACTTCCAGCTGCAGCTTTTGGTCCTCGTACAGCTCCCTGCGGACAAAATCGGCGTTGGGCGGGAACACCAGGTTGCGGTGGTTCAGGTCGTTGTAGGGCTCCATCAGCACCAAATCCTCGGTGATCTCGCACAGCTCGGGGCTGATGAAGTTCTTTACCTGCGCCTTTTTGGCCTTGTGCTCCATCACCACGTCCGTGGTTTTGAGAAGCGTGTTCACCATATAGGTGGTGATGTCCTCGGCAAAGCACGGGAAAACCTCGTGCTTCATCAGGGCATAGCGCATCAGGGCGTAGTCGGACAAATCCTCCATCGCGCAGGCGCACATCACGGTGTCGTAGCCATAAATTTCCGGCACCAGCCCGGGGGCGTACTGCCCCTGCAGCTGCAAAATTTCGCTTTCGATGCGGTTGCGATCCGTGGAAATCTTCATTTCCGCGGAAATGCGAAGCTCCAGCCCCGCCTGCTTCACAATGACGCTTTTGCCGGTTTTTTCGTCCACCACACGGTACACATAGTTCAGGTTGCCGTCGCCGATCTCCTTGCCGGTCACCTGCGCGTCCTTGGGCATATAGCCCTTTTCCTTTGCGTACTCCAGCACATCCGGGGTTTTCATCAGAAAATAGGTATCAAAGCGGGACATTCTCAAAACTTCCTTTCTTGCGGAAAATGATGACGGATGATGGGTCTTAGCGGAATTCCAAATTTCGAAGGTCCGTGGGGTCGATCCTTTCCAGAAGACGGAGCTCCTCCGGGGTGGGCGGGGGCGTTTCATCAAGGGACAGATAGCGGATGGGAAAGCCTGTGTTCTCGGCCACTTCCTGAATGCTGGAGGTGGGATGGACGCTTTGTAAGATCAGCTCCCCCTGGTACAGGGTAAACACGCAAAGGGGTGTTACGATTTCGCTCACGTTTCCCCGGGCGGTGACAAAATCCAGCTTCCCGGTAAAGGTGCGCTTGTCGTGCTTGGTGCGCCAGATGATGGCCCGCTTGGCCGTGGGAATGAGCACCGCGCTTCCGGCGCCCCCTGGCAGCCGCACCTTGGGCTTTTCATAAGGCCCGATCACCGAGGCGTTCACGCCCCCCCGGTTGTCGAACTGCACCCCGCTTAAAAAAGCCACGTCCAGCTCCCCCCGCATGCTCATGTCGAACACCTCCGAAAGGGGAAAGGCCGCCTCGCCGGTCTGCCACAGGTCGTCCCCGGCGCTGGTAAAGGAAAGCAGCCTGGGGTTTTGAGGGTCCACCCCCCCGGGGATGTTCAGATGCACGGCGTTCGGCGCGTGGAGCGCCCTGGCCAGCAGCGTAGCCACCAAAGGCATGTGGGAGCTGACCCCGTGGAACACCCTGTCTCCATCCCGAATGAGGCGCGCCATGCAAACCGTCATCAAATCGCAAATCCGGTACACGTCACCGCCTCCTTTGCAGCCACTGGGTAAGCTGCCCGGCCGTTTCCAGGGCCAGGAAGGAGCGGATGTCCTCGCCCCCGGCCTCGTAGGCGTTGTGGCAGGCCGTGGGCCAGGCGCCCCGGGGGGCGTGCACCACCGCCTCCACCAAAAAATGCGGGATGTTGGCCTTGGCTTCCCCCCCGGCAAAATACCCGTCCCCCACCATGCGCTCGGCGGTCACTATCACCCGCCGGGACGCCCGGGAGAGTAGCACGTCGTCGTAAAGGGGCCCTTCGATCAGGGCATTGCCCCGCTCGTCGGCCAGCTGGGCGTGCAGCACGCAAACCTCAGGCCGGAGGGCCTTTACCGCGTGAAGGGTTTCGCCGCTGAAAGGGTCGGTGACCGTGGCAAAGTAGTCGTTGACCTGAACCAGATCGCTGATCGTAAGCCCCCGCACCGGCATAAAAGGGATGCCATAGCTTCCGGCCCGCAGGGCGGAAATGACGGTGTAGCAGGCGTGTTCGTTAGCCTTGACGGTTCCCTCCTGCACGGCCTTGCGGTAGTGCTGGCACAGGGAAAACTCGGTTTCGTAGCTGATGAAGCCCGCGTCCACGCTCTGCACGCACCCGGCGAAACAAAGCAGGTCCACGTCCATGCCCCCGGCGGTCTTTACCAGCCGCAAGTTGCGCTTCTGCTGGCGGGCCAGCTCCATCACGGCGGCCATGGGCGCCCGGTTTAAGGTGTTGCCCCCAAGCCCCAGCAGGGCTCCGTCGGGAACGCTTTGCATGGCGGTGGTCAAATCGGTCCGTTTCCCCATCCGTTCCCCTCCCCGCAAAAAATTTGGGCAAATTACTTGGCCGCGTTGGCGGCGATGTTCACCGCGTCCCACACCATGGAAAAGGGCGGCGCGTAGGCCAAATCCGTCATGCCCAGGTCGGCGGTGGTCATTCCCGCATGGATGGCCGTGGCAAAAACGTCTCCCCGGAGCACCGCGCCCTTTTCCCCGGCGATGTTCGCCCCCAGCAGCCGAAGGCCGCGCTTTTCATACAAAAGCTTGATGGTCAGCTTTGTGGGGTTGGGATAGTAGGCGGGGTGGTCGGCGGTTACCACCAGCTTGGTGGCGTAATCGATGTCCTTGCGCTTGGCGTCGGCCTCGCTCAGCCCGGTGCGCAGCATTTCCAGGTCGCACACCTTGATGGCCGCCGTGCCCAACGCGCCCTCAAATTCCTCATGGCCCCCGGCCAGGTTTGCCCCGGCGATGCGGCCGCACTTGTTGGCCACGGTGCCCAGGGGCAAAAAGTAATCCTCCCGGGCCACCCGGTGCCAGCAAACCGCGCAGTCCCCCGCCGCGAACACGTCCGGCAGGCTGGTGCGCTGCTGGCGGTCCACCAAAAGCGCGCCGTTTTTGGCCATCTGGATGCCCGTATCCTTCAAAAAGCCTGTGGCGGGTACCACGCCGATGGCCACCAGAATGATGTCCGCGCGGTATTGGCCCCTGTCGGTGTGTACCAGCCGGTGGTCGCCCTCGTCCGAAAACCGGGTCACCCGCTCTTTCAGCTGCAAAGCGACGCCCTTCCGTTCCAGCTCCTGGGCCGCCAGCTCGGAAAACTCCGGCTCAAAGGTGCCCAGCAACCGGTCCGCGGCCTCCACCAGCGTGACCTTCTTGCCCAGGTGCAGCATGGCCTCGGCCATTTCCACGCCGATGTACCCGCCGCCCACCACCACAACCTCGCGAACGCCGTCCAGCCGCGCCACCCGTTCAAACAGCAGGCCGTCCTCCAGGGTTTTGACGTAAAACACAAAGGGCAGGTCCGCGCCTTCCACCTTGGGCATCAGGCTTTCGCAGCCCACGCCGATCATCAGCTGATCATAATCGTCCCAAAAAACCGCGCCGCTGTCATGATTTTTGATCTGCACCCGCTTTTGCTGGGGGTCCACCCCCAGGGCCTCGTGGCGCAGGTGGGTCTGAATCCCGCTTTGCTCATACTGTTCCCGGGTGCGGGCGATCAGCTTTTGGGGGTCGTTGTTCCACCCGCCTATATAATAAGGAAGTCCACAGGCGCCATAGGACAGGAAATTCCCTCTTTCATACACCACGATCTCGGCATCCGGCTTTTCCCGTTTCAGCTTGGACGCGGCGCTCATGCCCGCGGCCACGCCGCCCAGTATCACTGCTTTCATGCGCTTGCCTCATTTATCTTGTCTGCGAATCCACTCTGTGGTCAACCCAGCTTTTGCAGCCTCTCCAGCACCGCCTGGGTAATGGCCTGCACATCCACCTGGCTGTCCTGGGGGGAGGTGGCGCAACCGCAGCCATAGGTTTGCAGGGCCGGCGCGCCCGAAGGCGAATGGCCCGGCAGCACGTCCTCTGTATTGGTGGCCCGGGCGGAGCAGGGCGGCACGCCCCCGGAGGTGATGCCCATCTTGGTGCGAATCTCCACCAGGTCGTTCACCTGCTCGCAGCTGAGCACATTGGCCCGGCCAATGATGTTACCGGTGTACATCAGCACCATGGCGTAGTGCTCGGTGGATTCCAGGCGGTACCAGGCCTCCATCAGGCTGCCGCCCCAGGACACCGCGCCATGGTTTGCAAGCAGCAGCGCGTTGTAATCCCGGGCATAGGGGGCGATGGAATCGGGAATGCCCTGGGAGCCAGGCTTTTCGTAGTGCACGCAGGGCACGGTGCCCAGGTTTACCAGCGCCTCGGGGTAAATGGCCCGGTCCAGCCCGATGCCCGCAATGGCAAAGGAGGTGCTGATGGGCGGGTGGGCATGGCAAACCCCCATGGCGTCCGGGTTTTCCAAATAAATGCGAATGTGCATTTTAATTTCGCTGGAAGGCCCCAGATCGCCCTGGGAAAGCACCGTCCCGTCCGTGCGCATTTTCACCAGCATGTCCTCGGTCATAAAGCCCTTGGACACCCCGGTGGGCGTCGCCCAAAGGATGTCGTCGTCCACCTTGCAGCTGATGTTGCCATCGTTGGCGGCCACAAAATTCTTGGCGTACATGCGCTTGCCGATTTCCACAATCAGCCGCTTGGCTTCGCTGTCCGTTGGGTATTTACGAGTGCTTTCCATAAAAAATACCACCTGCGCATTTCTTTCTAAATTCGGAACTGAACTACACATTTTAGCTTTTGTTTAGTTCGGTTTCCAAGGTAAACATACTTAACAACGTGTACTCACATTATAGGGTTAACACCTTCTATTGTCAACAAAATATTTTCGTAATTTTATCTTTATTCGCTAATAACAACTAAACACAAACTTGACCAAAATGGGCGACTATGCACGTCAAAGCCTTTCTATGTCTCAAATTTTTCCATTTTGAAAAACTACTAAAAAACCGACAAACTTTTACTTGCCTTTCCACAGGAAAGGTGCTATACTACCCTCAACAAAGGGGTATACGTGCGCTAAATGCCCCCAAGAATTTAATAGGAGGTTCACCATGAAAAAAATCGTTGCCCTGGTATTGGTCCTGATGATGGTGTTTGCCCTGTGCACCACATCCCTGGCAGAGACCGCCAACCCCGTGGCCGGCAAAAAGGTTGCCTACATCATGTTGCTGCAGCCCGCCGCCATCTTCCAGATGTGGAAGGATTCCTGCGCAGACCTGTGCGCCGCGCTGGACGTACAATTCGACTTCTATTTCTGCAACAACGACTTCAACAAATGGCAAGACACTGTTCGTGCCTGCGCGGCCTCCGGCTATGACGGGCTTTTGCTCAGCCACGGCAACAAGGACGGCTCCTACGTGTTCCTGAAGGAAATCACCGAGCAGTATCCGAACATGAAGATCATGTGCTTCGACACCCAGTTCTACGCTGATGGCCAGAACCAAAAGCTCGCGGGCATCACCCAGCTCTTCCAACAGGACAAGAGCCTTGTGACCGTTCTTTTGGACAGCCTGATCGCGAAGTTCGGCGAAGGCGTGCGCCTTGTGAAGCTCTGGCGCGGCCCGAACTACAACAGCCCCTTTGATCGCCGCGAAATTGGCTGGCAGGAATACGAAGCCGCCGGCAAGATCAAGACCGTTGGCGAAATCCAACCCCTGGAAGACAACCCCGCCTCCGCCAATGCCGTGTCCGCCGCTTACCTGCAAGGCCTCAAACGTGAAGACGTGGACGGCGTTGTGGCGTACTACGACGCTTACGGCCAGGGCCTGTACACCGCCATCGTGGAAAACGACAACTTCAACGGCAAGGTCGGCGCCGCGCTGCCTATGACCTCCGTGGACATCGACCCCGTTGACGTGACCAACATGCTCACCCGCCCTGACATCTGGACCGCTGCCGGCACCACCGACTGGACCCTGAACGGTGAGATCGCCATGCGCATCCTGCTGCTGCAAATTGCCGGCGAGTATGACAAGATCTACGACCCCGCCACCAAGCAGTACGGTGTGGACTGGGTGGAAGTGCCTGGCTCCGCCATCCTGGCTTCCGAGCTGAAACCCGATTCCACCGTGGAAAACCTGGGCAACATCGCTCCCGACACGTACAGCAACCTGTCTTACCTGTCCGTGGCCGACTGGATGCCCGTTGACCTGATCCACAAATAAGCATAGCTCCAAACCAACCCATTTGAGCAATGTTTTGACAAAGAGGCGTCGGAGCCCTTGCTCCGGCGCCTCTTCCTTCAAAGACACCTGTTCATGAGAGTAAGGAAGAGGGAAGTTCATGGATAGACTGACGCTTGGCACCCGAAACGTTTCCATCGAGTTTCCCGGCGTAAAGGCGCTGACGGACGTCAATTTTGAAGTCAGTACCGGAGAGATCCGGGCAGTAGTTGGCGCCAACGGGGCCGGGAAATCCACCTTGATGAAAGTGCTTGCGGGCGCGAACCCCACCTATTCCGGAGAAATATACCTGGACGGCGAAGCGCTGGATCTTCGCTCCACCATGACCGCCAAAAAAAGCGGCATTCAAATCGTATTTCAAGAGGTCGACACCGCGTTGATTCCCACGCTTTCCGTTGCGGAAAACGTAATGCTCAACCATATGGTAATGGATTTTAAAGCCCCCTTCATTCGCTGGAGCCACATTCGCCGCCAGGCGAAACAAATTTTGGACCGTCTGCACATTGACGTCAATGTGCGCAAGCTTGTGCAAAACCTTACATTGGCACAAAAGCAAATGGTGCTCATCGCCCGGGCGGTTGCGGCCAAATGTAATTTTTTGATTTTGGATGAACCCACCGCGCCCCTTAGCGATACGGAAACGGCGGAGCTGTTCCGTCTGGTGAAGTATCTGCGGGAGACCGAAAATATCGCGATCATTTTTATTTCCCACCGCATTAACGAAGTCATTCAGATCTGCGACAAGTATACCGTGATGAGAAACGGCGAAATCGTAGACACCACCCCCGTTACCGCCGGCACCACCAGCAAAGAGATCGTGGAAAAGATGCTGGGCCGCACCTTCGACGAAATTTTCGCCAAGGAAAAGGTGGAAATCGGCGACAAGGTGTTTGAGGTCAGCCATCTGTCCGGGGCCGACGGCAAGGTGAACGACGTGTCCTTCTATGCCAGAAAGGGCGAAATCGTCGGCATCGCCGGTTTGGTGGGCGCGGGAAAATCGGAGCTGTGCAAAACCATCTTCGGCGCTTATTCCAAAACCAGCGGCACCATCCGCTACAACGGAAACGAGCTGAAAATCGGCAATCCTTCCCACGCCGTCCGAAACCGGCTGGCGCTGGTGCCCGAGGAGCGGCGCAAAGAAGGCGTTCTGGTCAACGAAACCGTCAGTTTCAATCTGTCCGCCGCGTGCCTTGGAAAATTTTGCACCCTGTCCTTCATCAACCGGCGCAAAGCGGACGCCAACGCCAAAAAATACGTCAGCAGCCTTGGCGTCGTCACCCCCACCATCCGGCAATATGTGCGCAACCTTTCCGGCGGCAACCAGCAGAAGGTGGCCGTTGGCAAGTGGCTGGCCGCAGATTGTGACGTGTATATTTTCGACGAACCCACAAAGGGCGTGGACGTGGGCGCGAAACAGGATATTTTTCGCCTGATCAACGACATTACCAAGCAAGGGAACAGCGTAATCTACGCCTCCTGCGAAAACGCGGAGCTGTTATCCATTACGGACCGGATCTACGTTTTGTTTGACGGCGAAGTGATGGCGGAACTCGTCACCGCGAAAACCAACGAGGACGAGATCATGCATTATGCCGTTGGCAGCACCGCCGCCTATGCTTAAGCTGTTGAAGTAAAAGTTTTACGAGAGGGGTTTCTTTATGCAAGCTTCGCTGACGCCACGCACTCCCCAAATCCAAAAGAACAACTCGTTTTTCCGCTTTCTTTTGAACTGGGCCGCCGTCATCACCCTGGTTCTTTGTTTCGTCGTTTTCACCCTGATCAGCGGCACCAAATTCATGTCTGAAAACAACATGATCAACATCCTGCGCGCCATGTCCATCAC
>JAVBTE010000102.1:0-3697 GCA_031556335.1 Eubacteriales bacterium
AACCTGACCCTGCCGGGCGGCGATCTGCCCTCCCAGCAGCACCTCTCTGGCCCGTCCCGTAACCTCAAACCCTTCAAAGGGGGTATAATCCACCCGCTGGCGCTGGTTCCTGGCGGTCATCTTTCCAAACTTGCCCGGTTCCCAAATCACCAAATCCGCGTCGCTGCCCGGCCGCAGCAATCCCTTGCGGGGATACAGGCCGTACTCTTTGGCCGGATTCGCGCTTAACAGCTGGCACATGCGCTCCTTTGTGATTACGCCCTGGGCCACCAGGGAATAAAGCAGCGCGGGGCGGTGCTCCACGCCGGGCATGCCGTTGGGAATCTTGGAAAAATCCTCCCGGCCCAGGTCTTTCTGGCCGTGATAGTTGTAGCTGCAATGGTCCGTGGCCACCGTATCGATTTCCCCATCCCACAGCGCGTCGGTGAGGGCCGCCCCGTCGGCGGGCTTTCGCAGGGGCGGCGAGCAAACGTATTTGGCCCCTTCAAAGCCCGGGCCTTCCAGCTTGCCGTCGTCCAAAAACAGGTATTGAGGGCAGGTTTCCACCAGCACCTTCTGCCCCGTGGCCCGGGCTTTTCGCACTTCCGCAAGGCCCAGGGCGCTGCTTAAATGCACGATGTTCACCGGCCACCCCGCCAGGCGGGAGATGTACAAAAGGCGGGAAATGGCCTCCGCCTCCACCTCCGGGGGACGGCTGCGGGGGTGCGCGTCGGGGCCTACATCCCCCGCGTCCCGAAGCTTCTTCACCAGGGCGTTCACCAGGGCGCCGTTTTCACAATGTACCCCCAAAAGGCCCTCGATACGCCGCATTTCCGTCAGAATGTCCAAAATTTGCGCGTCGTCCACCCGCAGGGCGTCGTAGGCCATGTACAGCTTGAAGGAGGTGACCCCCTCCCGCACCATGCTTTCCAGCTCGTTGCGGGCCTGTTCGTTCCAGTCCGTAATGGCCATGTGGAAGCCGTAGTGGCAGTGGGCCTTGCCGTCCGCCTTTTGATGCCAGGCTTTCAGCGCGTCCGTCAGGGTGCCGCCCTTGTCCTGGGTGGCAAAGTCGATGATGGCGGTGGTGCCCCCCACAAGGGCGGCGGCGGTGCCGCTGTCAAAGTCGTCCGCAGTCACCGTTACGCCGTTAAACATGTCGAAATGGGTATGCGCGTCAATGAAGCCCGGAAAAACCAGGCAACCTTCCGCGTTCAGCGTTTCGTCGCCGGGGCCGGGGGCGATGCTCGTTTCAATGCGGGCGATCTTGCCGTTTTCCACAGCCAAGTCCCCGGCCAAAGACCCCTCCGGCCTTACCAATACCCCGTTTTGAATGATCAGCATGTTTCATTCCTCCCCGTAGGCCAAGCGGTTTTAACAAATACACCAGGGGTTGTCGCGCAAAAGGGCGGTCATGGTCCGGACCAAAGCGGGATCGGTGCGCTGGTCCTGCGAAAGAACCGCTTCGTACTCCTCGCCTTGAAGGCGCAGCAGCACCCGGCCCGCATCCCGGTCCAGCACCAGGAAACCCTGGTTTTGGCTGTCCTCAAAATCCTCTTTGGAGCTGAACAGGGTGAACTTTTCCCGGTAGGGCGCGCTGTCGTAGGGGCAAAACACCGTGCAGTTGCCGCATTCGTTGCACATGCGGTCCACATGCAGCACCTGCTCCTTTTCCATGCCCGGCACCCGCACCGCGATGTTGGCCCGGTTGGGGCACACGTCCACGCAGTTTTCGCACAGAAGCGAACAGGCCAGGCAGCGGTTCCCCTCCTCTTTGGCGCTTTCTTCCCCGCGAAGCTCTCCGCGGATGGCTTTCAACGCCTGCACGTCCCCCTGATAGGGATGGTCCACGGGCTTTTCGCCCAGGATGGCTTCCGCCGCCCGGGTGGCGTCGGCAATGCATTCCACCACCGTGGCAGGGCCCCGCAAGGCGTCGCCAATGACAAACACCCGCCCATGAGCCAGTCCGGTGGGCTTGCCTTTCGGGCCCATGCCCACCTGGTTTTCTTCCAGGGCTGCGGCGTCCACCTGCTCGCCCACGGCGCTGATCACCGTGTCGGCAGGCACCCGAACCTGCTCCCCGGTGGGTTCCGGACTGCGGCGGCCGCCTTCGTCCGGCGCGCCAAGGCGCATCACATCGCACAGGAGCATGCCGTTTTCATGGGCCACCGGGGAAAGCAGTTCCCGGAACGCCACGCCGTCGTGAAGGGCCAACTCCAGCTCTTCCGCGTCAGCGGGCATTTCCCGCTTGGTGCGGCGGTAGACCAGGGACACCTGCTCCACGCCCTGGGCCCGCTTGGCGGCCCGGGCCGCGTCCATGGCGGTGTTGCCGCCGCCGATGACGGCCACATGCTTGCCCAGGGCAAGGGAGGCCGGCTCTTTTTTTTGCTTTTCCAAAAACGCCAGCACGTTCATGGCCTGGCCCGTTTTCAATTCCAGCCGGCCCGGCTTCCACGCGCCCACCGCCAGCACCACATGGGTGAACCCGGCGGCCAGCAGCTCGCTTGCCCGAGGCGCTTCCGTGTTCAGCTTCACGGCAACCCCCAGCTTTTTCAGCATCTCCGCGTCGTTTTCGATGGCCGCGTCGCTGATGCGGAACCCGGGAATGACGTGCCGCACAATGCCGCCCAGGGCGTCCCTCTTTTCAAAAATGGTCACCTTGGCCCCGGCCCGGGCCAGCAGATGGGCCGCCGCCATTCCCGCCGGGCCGCCGCCCACCACGGCCACGTTCTGGGGCCTGGGCTGGCCCTTGGCAAGCTGGGAAAGATAGGCCCCAAAGCCGCCTTCCGCCGCCACCAGCTTGGCGGCGCGGATGTGCACGGATTCCTCATAAAAATTGCGGGTACAGCGGGACATGCAGCGGTGGCTGCAAATGGTGCCCGTCATAAAAGGGAGGGGGTTTTTCTCGCAAATGACGCGCAAAGCTTCCTCGTTTTTCCCCTCCGCCACCAGCTTTACATAGGCGGGAATGTCCTGCCCGATGGGGCAGCCGCCCTCGCAGGGGGCCATGAAGCAATCCGCCAGCGGAACCTTCTCCTCAACCTTGCGCACAGGAATGGGCTTGACGGGCTTTACATGGTGCGCGTCCTTTCTGGCGGCGGTTTTCAGCGCGGAAAGCTTTTCCACGTCCACGCCGGCAAAGGGCAGATAGGGTTTTTCGCAAAGCAGCCGGGCAATGGGCTGCAGGCGGTTATATCCGCCGGGCTTGAGCAGCGTGGTGGCCAGCGTAATGGGCCATACCCCCGCGTCAAAAATCCCGCCGATGTTGAAAATGTCCGCGCCGCCGGAATACGAAACCCGCAATTTGCCCTGAAAGGCGCGGCCCAGCTTTTCCGCCAGGGCAATGGACAGGGGGTACAGGCTTTTGCCGCTCATGTACATTTCCTGGCCGGGCAGCTCGCCGCCAACAATTTTCACCGGGAAGGTGTTGGTCAGCTTCACGCCGAATTCCAGGCCACATTCCGCCGCCAGCGCCTGCAATCTTTGAATCATGGGCACCGCGTCCTCAAACTGCAAGTCGTTTTGGAAGTGATGGTCGTCAAAGGCCAAATAGTCATAGCCCATGGCGTCCATGGTTTCCCGGGCAAAGGCATAGCCCAGCAGGGTGGGGTTGCACTTGATGTAGGTATGCAGGCCCTTTTCCGTCAGCAAATACCGGGCGATGCGCTCAATTTCCTGGGGCGGGCAGCCGTGCAGGGTCGAAAGGGTGATGGAGCGGCAA